>JAISWB010000079.1 GCA_031271265.1 Desulfovibrio sp.
GGGGCCGAAAAGCCCCCTGCGCAGTAAATTGATTTGCCTCGTCTCAGGCGACTTTATAGAACGCCTTGGCGGCGGCGCCGCATACGGGACAGTCGGCGTCATGCGGGCCTTCATGCGTATACCCGCAAACGGCGCAGATGTAATAGTCCGTTGCCGCCGGTTTGCCGCCGGCTTCCACGGCCTTCCGGTACAGCTTGGAATGCGCTTCTTCCACGGCGGCGACATAGGAAAAATATTTCGCCTCCTTGGTCGCATTCTCGCCTTCCGCCTCCTTAATCATTTCCGGGTACATCTTGGTGAACTCATAGACTTCTCCAGATTCGGCGTCTTTCAAGTTCTCCAGCGTGCTGCCGACTTTCCCGGCATTGCGCAAATGCGCGTGGGCGTGGATGGTTTCCGCTTCGGCCACAGCCCGGAAAAGCTTGGCGACCTGAGGCAGCCCCTCGGCATCGGCCTGTTTCGCAAAGGCAAGATATTTGCGGTTGGCCTGGGACTCGCCGGCAAACGCCGCCATCAAGTTGTCTGTAGTCTTGGACATGAGAAAAATCTCCTCGTCTAAAGTTATTAGGAAGGATTCCTGTTTAGCTATAAACTGAAAAAAAGTAAAGGGGAGAAGAAAAAATTTTATAACAGCAGAAAATAAAAAGAAAATATCGGAAATCAGTACATGCGGATATAATCGTCCAGGGTTTCCGCCGTACAGGTTTTACTCACCCAGAAAGCCGCCGCCCAGACCATGAGGGCGGCAGCCTGCGTGTCGTCCAGGCGCTTTATCTTTGCTTCAAGGGCGCTTCTGCCGGCGCCGTGCCGGATGTGGATATTGTTTGCCTCACAGGCATCGTTTACCCTGAGCAGCAGGTATGAACCGCGCGTCGTGTCCGGCAGCAGGCGGACATCCTTGTGCGCTTCCACAATGGTTTTCAGCTCGGCGGGCGTGAACGCGCCTTTCAGGGACATGATGGCGCGGAAGAAGGTATCCACGGCCCAGGGCAAAATAAATTCCGCCCCTGCGCTTTTGGTGCGGAAATAATCTTTCAGCCATCGTTCCTGGTCGCTGTTTATTCTGGCTGCTACCTGAGGCATCATGACCCCCCTGGGCTTACGGCTTGCTTTTCTTCGTGCTTACGGGTATTCGGCAAAAAAATCAAGAGTAAATCTAGATGGGCAGGACTCTGCCGCAAGCCGCGGTCCCGCGCGCGGTCTGCTCCGGGCTGCGGCAATTTCGTTCATCTCGACGATATGCAGGCGGTCCCGCGCGCGGTCTGCTCCGGGAGACACACTATGTGCGGCATCATCGGTTACACCGGGCACAGGCCCGCTGTTCCCGTCATCATGGAAGGACTGCGGCGCCTGGAATACAGAGGCTATGACTCTTCGGGAGTCTGTTTCGTGCGGAACCGCGAACTGCAGGTGGTCCGGGCGGCAGGCAAGCTCAACAACCTGGAAGACAAGCTCGCGGACCTCGACATCTCGCTTGCGACGGCCGGTTTGGGGCATACCCGCTGGGCAACGCACGGCGCCCCGACGGAAAACAACGCCCATCCCCACGTGGCCTTCACGGGCAACCCGGCAATCGTGCATAACGGCATCATAGAAAATTACCGGGAATGGAAAGATTTTCTGCTGGACAAGGGCTATCGCTTTTTCTCGGAAACGGACACCGAGGTGCTGGCCGACCTCATCGCGTACGAGCAGGCCGGGGGTCTGTCCCTGATCCGGGCCTTTGCCGCCGCCCTGGAAAAAGCGAGCGGCACCTATGCCGTTGCCCTGCTCTCAACCGAAGAACCCGGCACGATTTACGCGGCGCGGCATTCGGCGCCCCTGCTCATCGGAGCGGGCGCGGGCGAATATTTCGCGGCCTCGGATATCCCCGCCTTTCTGCCCTATACCAGGGATGTGATGTTTCTTGAGGACGGGGAAATTGCGCGCATCACGCCGCTCAGCGCGGAAGTATTCTCCCTGCCCGACCTGAAACCCGTGCCGAAAACGCTCACCCGCATTGAATGGGATTTGCAGGCGGCGCAGAAAGGCGGCTACAAGCACTTCATGCTCAAGGAAATTTTCGAGCAGCCGCGCGTGGTGGCCGACTGCATCGCGGGCAGGGCGGACACAAAGCGCAATGCCGTCCGCATGCCGGAGCTTGACGGGTTCCCCGTGCCCTCCCGCCTGCGCATCGCCGCCTGCGGCACCTCGTGGCATGCGGGGCTGTGGGCGCAGAGCCTGATGGAAGGGTGGGCCGGCATACCGACCACCGTGGAAACGGCCTCGGAATTCCGCTACCGCAACGCCCTGCCGGTACCGGGGGAATGCCTGCTGGTCATCAGCCAGTCCGGGGAAACGGCGGATACGCTCGCGGCCCTGCGCCTGGTCAAGGAGCAAGGCATCGCGACGTTGGGCATCTGCAACGTCATCGGCTCTTCCATCGCCCGCGAGGCGGACGCCGTCGTACTCACCCAGGCCGGACCGGAGATCAGCGTGGCGTCCACCAAAGCCATGACCGCGCAAATGACCGTACTCCTGCTCACGGCCCTGTACTGGGGCCGGAAACGGGGACTGCCCGGCGGGGAAATCCGGGCGCGGGCTCTGGCCGAGTTGTCGGATATCCCGGCCCGGCTCGCGGGTCTGCTCCCCACCCTTGAATCCGAAGCCGCCGGTCTGGCCGCGCGTTTTGCCGCCTGCAAGAGCATGTTCTTCCTCGGACGCGGGCAATCCTTCCCCCTGGCCCTTGAGGGCGCGCTCAAGGTCAAGGAACTTTCCTACATACACGCCGAGGGCTATGCATCGGGAGAAATGAAACACGGCCCCATTGCCCTGATTGACCCGTGTTTCCCCTCCTTCTTTCTCATGCCGCACGACGCGCATTTCGCCAAGACCATGTCCAACCTGGAAGAAGTGGCGGCGCGCAAGGGTCCTGTCGTCGCTCTGACCAACCCGCCCAAAGACGGCATGGAACTGCGCGCGGGCGAAAGCTGGCTGCTGCCCGAGGCGTGGGGGCCCCTGTGCGCTTTTTTCATGCTGCCCGCCTTGCAGTTGTTCAGTTATAAGGCCGCCGCCTTTCTGGGCAAGGATGTGGATCAGCCCCGCAACCTGGCGAAAAGCGTCACTGTGGAATAGCTCTTCAACTTTGAACGTGTACATCCCCGATCAACGTTGAAATGCTCCGACGGTCGCGCCGCATCCGGAGGCGCGACGCGGGACCGATATGGCGGACGACGGACACAGGCGGCACATCATCTGCTTCGCGCTGATCACGGCCTTGTGCCTGACCGGCGATTCCATGCTGTATATCGTCCTGCCCCTGTATTACCGGGAAGCCGGCTTGAATTCTCTTTGGGAAGTGGGAATCATACTCGCCGCGAACAGGATCGTGCGTCTTCCGCTCAACCCGCCCGTCGGCCGCCTGTACACGCTGATCAGCGAGCGCACGGGCATTCTGGTCGCCGTGTTCCTGGCAACGGCCACGACCTTGACATACGGCTTCGCGTCGTCGTTTCCCGTCTGGCTGGCGGCGCGCTGTCTCTGGGGCGCGGCCTGGACGCTGTTGCGGCTGGGGTCGCTGTTCTGCATCCTCAGGGTGTCCACGCCGGACAATCGAGGTCGCTGCACCGGGTTGTACAACGGCCTCTACCGGCTGGGCAGCCTCGTCGGCATGCTTTGCGGCGGCTTCATCGCGGATGCGGTAGGTCTGCGCGGCACGGCCCTGATCTTTGCGGCGGTCACGGCCCCGGCGATAGTCTGTGCTCTGCTTCTGATTCCCGCCGGCGGGCAGCGCAGGCGGTCCCCGGACGCCGGCCCCGGCGCCGGGCTGCGCGCCTGTCTGCGCACGGCGGGAACGCTGCGCATTGCGGCGGCAGGGGGCATTGTCTCTCTGGTCATTCCGGGGATACTGGCCCCGACCTTGAGCCTGCTGATTGCCGCGCACACGGGCGGTGGAGTGGAATTTGCCGGCATCCTGATCGGCGCGGCGTCGCTGGGAGGATTTTTCCAGGCCCTGCGCTGGGCCTGGGAACCGTGGTTGGCGCCGCTGACGGGGAAACTCGCGGACAGGCGCGGCGGCAGGGACAAACTGTTATATCCGGCCTTTGCCGCGGGCGGCCTGCTCACGGCGGCTCTGGCGGCCCCGTTGCCGCTACCCTTCTGGTTCGCCTGCCTGCTCGGCATACAACTGGCGGCCACGGCGCTCACCACCCTGACCGATATCGCGGCTTCCGACGCGGCCGCCCGCGCCGGCGGGCATTCCCTGCTCGTCATTTATGCGTTTGCCGCGGATGCCGGGATGGCCGTCGGGCCCATCCTGGCTTACGGCATGAACGAGATTCTCGACATCAACGACGTGTACATCTTTTCCGCCGGCCTCCTGTTCCTGTACTTCCTCGGGTATCGCAAAGGCACGCCGCCGCCTGCTGAACGCAGGCGAACCCGGTAGTAAGAACGTCTTGCCCAAAGAATGTTTCAGTTTCGTGAAATCGCTGTGCCGCAACAGTTTCAGGGGATAAGAACATTCTCAAGTCAATACCCCCTGTCTTTTTTTTTCGAAAAAGAAAAAAATTTGTTGACTTCGGCGGAGGCATGGGGCAAAAGACTCTTTCGCGCTCGGTACGGCCCCTCCCGGACGGCGAGTCCGGGGGCAGAGCGTGGGACGGGTCGGTTCTTTGACAAGTGAAGAGTGAGAGGAAAGGAAGAAAAGGTTCAGCTTGAGTTGATCTGTTAAAGATCGATTCTTCGAGAGAAATCAACTGGAGAGTTTGATTCTGGCTCAGATTG
>JAISWB010000031.1 GCA_031271265.1 Desulfovibrio sp.
TGAACAGCAGCCGTTAGGCTGATATCGCCGCGAAGCGGCGTGAGTCAGCCGAAAACCACGCTTTTCGGCTGACGATCCTCCGCAGAGAAAAGTTTACTTTTCAATGCGGATATCAGTAACTGAGGAGCAGCCTTGACGCGGTTGTTGCAAGTCTTCCAACGGCCTCGACGCCTTCATCCACAGCGTTGACCAAGGCGTCCATATATTTCCGGTTGCAAGAAAAATCATCTACCGCTGCCTCAGGCTGTAGTAGATGATTTTCCATTTTGTACCCAATTTTCAATTTGAAGACCGGATGTTTGATATATATTAAAATCATCCGGGTTATTTGTGACAAGGATTACTCCAGCGGAAATTGCATGTGCGGCAATCATTCTGTCGAAATTGGCCTTCCTACTCGGAAACATCTTTGTTAGTTTACCATATATTATGCCTTCCGCAATACCGAACGGCAAAACATCCAACACGTTCAAAAGGTTTTCTACATGCTGTGCCCCTTCCTCTGTAATTCCGCAACAAAGTTCTGCCCAGGTGATCGAACTGATGCCTACCTCGCCTTTCCTGAACAGGCTAAATTTTTTTTCTATCTCCGGCGGACGTTTGCGGATCAGGTAAATGCAAATATTTGTGTCAAGGATATATTTCACGTCCAATCACGCTCCGGTTCTTCAAATTCCTGTCTTCCGCCCACAAAATAATCATTAAGTGCATGAAAAAGATTTGGTAAATCGCTAAGCCGTCTTTCTTTCGGCTCAACGATCAGGCGGTCTCCTTCCCGCATGACGACAAGCTCGGTCTTATCCGGAAACGCCATCCCCACCGGGATGCGGACGGCCGGCGAGTTGCCTGCCATGAACTGACGGGTAGTGAATGGGCGCGTAGCAGCAGGCATTTCTATTACTCCTTTTTTGTTACAACACGTTACTACAAAAAACTACTGATGTCAACGGCGCATACCCATTCGTGAAAAGAACGGCCCCGACAGGTTTACGTTTGGTCGGGGCCGAAAATAATCCCGCCGACGGCAGCCGTGCGCGTGGGCGCTCACGCGGCCTGCCGGCCGCGCCGTAAAAACAGGACACGCCCCCGCGCTCCCTCCGGCGGCGACACTTGCGCCTCGGCCGCGAGGCGGCCGGCGGTCCGGCTGTCGACAGCCCGTTATCTTGACCGGAACGGGCAGCACATGAATTGACCGATCCACGCCGACCCGTCAGCGGGCGCGTTGATCGGGCAAGGGGTGGGGCAGGCCGC
Source organism: Desulfovibrio sp. (assembly GCA_031271265.1). Lineage (GTDB taxonomy): Bacteria > Desulfobacterota > Desulfovibrionia > Desulfovibrionales > Desulfovibrionaceae > Frigididesulfovibrio. Next base: position 1,252 of record JAISWB010000031.1, read on the forward strand.
CCAGGACGGCGTCTACGGCTTCCGCGGCCTGGGGAGGCGGCGGCAGGCACCGCTCCGACCAGCTCCCCATGCATTGATCCAGGTCCCTTGCGATGTCGGCGTCCACCAGGCCTTTGTCCGCCATGCCCAGGAGTATTTCCATGGTTTCCCTGTGCCCGCGGCTCGGATGGTAGGGCCGCGACTCGCACACGCCCTGGTAGATGTCCAGGCAGCACAGCAGGCGCGAATTGTAGTCCAGGTCGTCGGCCCCCCTGCCGAACGGATAGCCCTTTCCGTCGAGCTTTTCGTGATGTTCCGAGGCCCAGCGGCAGATGTCGTCCATGCCTCCCACCGTGCTGAGCAGCTCGTGGGTGCCGCGCGCGTGGTCCTTGATGATGTCGAACTCCTCCGTGGTCAGGGCGCCGGGCTTTTCCAGGATATGCAGAGGTGTTGCCAGTTTGCCCAGGTCGTGAAGAGCGGCCGCGAGGTACAGTTGCGCCCTGCCCTCCGGCGTATAGTTGCAGTACCCGGCCATCAGCCAGGCCCGGTTGGCGATCTGCATGGAATGCTGCCTGGTGAACGTGGATTTGTAGTCTATGATGCGGGCGGCAAGGGCGGCAAGGCGAAACGCCGCCGTGTCCTCCATGCCGGCAAACCAGGGCGGGATCAATTTTTCCGACGTTTCCCGGATGTGCTCGTCGCGCAGTTGTTCAAGCATGTCTTCATCCAGCACGTTCAGCGCGGCCTCGACGGCGTCGCGCGTGAAAGCTTTCCCGGCCTCGGAAGCTATGTGCGCGCGCAGTTTTTCGAGATATTTGCCGGAAACGCTCTGTAGGGGGAAATTAAGGTCCAGGGTGTCGGCCGCGGCGATCAGCGCCGCGCCCACGGGAAAGTTACCTTCCCTGCGGCCGAAAGCGCCCGTTCCGTCCGCGCGCTCATGGTGATAGAGCACGACGCCGTCGGTGTCGCCGGGAAGAGGCAGCAGGTCCACGTTGCGTTGCCCGTAAATGCAGTGCAGGAACAGGCCGGCCTTGCCGTCCTGTTCCGTCAGGTAGAGCATGTATTCCGTCAGGGCGCTGTCGTGAAACAGCGCGCAGGTGGACAGGGCGGCCACGGCGGACTCGTTCATGCCCAGCGTACGCCCCATGGCGGCGCAGAGTACGGCCACCCGCTTGCCGTGGTTTGTACGGACCCCGAACATCCCGCTTTCTATGATATCCAGGGCCGTTCCTATGGCCCTGATCAGTTGATCGACGCGTATCGTCATATATCCGTACCCCCCACGGAAATTGCGTACAGGTTGGGAGCGCATTCCTTTTTGCTCCCGGTAATATGGAAACACCGCGGAAACGCCGCCGCATTCTTTTGACGGGGTCCGCCCCCTGAAAATTCCCCGGCAGGTCGGCCTTTCCACATGGTTGTGCGGGGCGGGCGCCGTACCGTGCGCCTTCCGCCCGGAACCGCTCCGGCGAAAAGGACGGCTTTCGTGCCGCGCGGGCCGTTTTCGGCAGCGCGCCGCCGTCGTTTATGCAGAGTATTTTTCTTGTTGTCCAGTGCGATTTTCGGCACGGATTGCGGCAAATCGGTGTCGACAGCACATTCTCCCGACCGTTGCGCCTTCACAGCGGCACTTTTGGCACAAGTAGCCGCTTTCCAGCAGCATCCCGCACCTACCGACGCGGCAGCCCGGCTACGGTTTCCCGTTTTCATCCTGTTCAAAACGGCATAGAGAAAATATTCACCGATGCTTGGTCCATCGTTGCTGTCGATCTTGAAAAAACTATCAACAATAGCTGCCAAGCCGAATGCCTTTTCAATCTGGTCAGCCACCCGGAGTGAGCCGAAACTCCTGGATTGGATTTTGGTGATGGGGGAATTTCCGGTTGTAGCCATACGCATGATATTGGCCACAGAACCCAGATAAACGGAGTTCACGGTTTTGGGTTTGCCGTTCACCCCGGCAGTTTCGCGGAGCCTGCATTGCGCATAGAGCATAGCGCATAACGCGATTCGTTTCCGCGATATGCAAAACGCAAAACGAAAAGGGCCGTTGTCCCTGTCTTATCACGGGAGGAGGAGGAGGAGGGCAACGGCCGATTTACAAATGCCGCAACGGAGCAGCGGCCGATTTTTTTTGCACGGCCTATAAGCTTAGTTCAGCATGCGATCCAAGCCGTATAAGCTTTATGGGTTCTCCGTCTGTCTTCTCATATATCAGCACAAGGTCCGGCTTGATATGACAGTTACGGAATCCTTTCCATTTTCCCGATGTAGACATGGCGTGATCTTTGTATTTTTCCGGCAATGTTGTACACGCGATGAGCATATCGAGTACGGGGTTAAGCAAGTCCTCCAGTTCTTTATATGTTCTTTTCGCTTTCTTGTAATCATGCTTAAAAGCAGATGCAAGTTTAGTTTCTGGAAACGAAGACATTACTAAAAACTCATTTGGGAAGTTTGAAATTTCCAAGTTGCAATAATTTTGTATAGCATTATTCATATCTGTTATTTCTGTATAACATTTGTTATTCATACATAATTACTGCAACTTGGGTTGATTTGTTTAATCATCTGAATCATCAGAATTCAGATAGTTAAATAATTCTTGGCGTGTATTAAATGTCCGTAAATTTCCTGACTTTGCTTCCTCCATAGCCTCCAAAGTTTCCGCATTGGGAATCAAGGGGTTAAAAGGCAAAACCTTGTCTTGCGCAATACGCATCAGAAGCAACCGCACGGCATCAGAGACAGTTAATCCTATCGATGCAAGCACGGCTGCGGCTTCTGCTTTGACATTATTGTCTATGCGCGCCTGAACTAAACCATTTGCCATAAAACCTCCCCTTAAACCCCTTTTCAGGGTTGTTTGTACGACAATATCATACAGCCGCATGCCATGTCAACATACCATGTCAACCCTGACGAGGAAATTATTCTTGGCGAAAATCAAAAAATGCCTTATGCCCATTGCGGCGGCACGGTTAAGGAAATGCTGAATAATTCAATCGCTCAGCGTCGATCACCCATTCCTCGGGAACAAAGTCACGAACCAGGCTTTCAACCATTTCAGGGTGACTGAAAAGGTGTTTGTAGGAACCATCGTGGGGAAGGTGTGCTTCGGCTGCGTTTGCCAGGAGATCTTTCATACCTTGTTTGGGCGAATACGGCAAGGATATCCAAACCTGCCGGGGGTTATTACGCCGACTTTGCAGGCGGGCGGCTCGGCGGCTTGGCCTTGCGCTTCTGTGTCGGCAAACCGGACGTAGACGACCGGCACTCCGAGGGGGACAGTACGTTTATTGATGAGTCCGGCGCTTTTGGCTCCTTTTCGTGTCGCATGCCTGTATATTGATGCACAATCTTCACTTTGAAGTTGCTCGGGCGGCCGCGAAACGCGCGTCGGCCCGGTCTGCCGGTTATCGCTACAGCAGCCCGATGTTCCAGTTGAATTCCCCCGGCCGGGCGGCGGCGTTCACGCCGCGCGGGACGCTTTCTTCCATGCGGATAAAAAACGCGTACCCGGCACGTTCCAACTCGGCCCGCTTGTCGTGCAGATTCAAGGGCCAGGCCGGGTAGATCCAGAGGTTTTCACCATAGCGGCGCAGGAAAAAATCCTCGCCTTTGGGGCCGCGGAAGGTTTCCCTGCCGTTCAGTCCCGCCGCGCCGAACCTGCTCATCCCCACAGGCCAGAAACCGGAAAGGACAATGCCCAGAGGCAGCGGGCTGCCTGAAGGCAGGGCAAGCAAATCCTCACGACCCAACTCGGGAGCGGCCACCGCGCCCGTGAACCCGAGCGTGCGCAGGGCTTCCAAAGCGCGGGCATTGGCCGCGTTGCAGAAAGGACCGGCCGTCAGGTCGAGATTTTTTCCCTGCGGGACAAGCTCGATTTGCCAGGGCGAGTTCAGTACCAGACTGCGCGCGCCGTCGCGCACGATCCTGCGGACCAGCCCCTGCCACAGGTCTTCCTCGTCCGGCCAGACGACCGGCGGCAGCCACCAGACAATGCGCGGGCAGAGTGTGCGGGAAACAAGACGCAAGACGCCGGGGGACAACCACAGGGCGCGCCGGGTGCCCGGTCCGTCGCTTTTGCCCGCCTCCCGCCCGCGCGGCACGGAAGAGCGCAGGATCATGTCGGTTACGTGCCCGCCGCGTTTGCAGGGCGTCGGACGTTGCGGTTCCGCATCGCCGGCCGTGTCGCCCTTGCGCGCCTTGGGAAGCTGCCTGCGCAGGCGTTCCGACCACGCGGCAATTTCCTGTTCCAGCGCCGGACCTCTCCTGTCTATGATATAGACCGGCGTGCCGGACGGAGGACCGCTGCCCCGCGGGAAAACGTGCCCCCTCCCGGCCCGCTGCGCGCCGGGCCCCGGCGCTTCCGTCAAGCCGGCCCGTACCCCGTGTCCTTTCCCGGCCCGCACCGGATAAAGTCCCGGCGCATCCCGCAGGTTGACGGCAAAGGGCGTGCCTGCCGCGCAGGCGGCATGCACGGGCAGAGTGCGGCGCCGGGCTTCGTCGTCGCTGCCTATGCGCAGGTTGTCGCCCGGCATAAGATCCAGGCGCGGGACAAATTCGCTCCTGCCTTCCGGCGTGGTGCGGATTGTCCCGCAAAACAGGCCGGAAGTCGTCTGCCTGTCCCCTGGCGCGCGCAGCGCCGCATCCGTGCCGGCAAACAGGGCACGCGAGACCGGCCTGCCCGGGGCGGCCGCGAGCAGCGACTCCGCCTCCCGGCGCGCCTCAGCGTTGTCGCCCTCATCGCGCAGCAGGCGGTAAGCCTTGACCACATGGTACACGTAATGCGGACCTTTTTTGCGTCCTTCAATCTTCCAGGCTTTCAGGCGCTCCAGGGGAAGCAGGTCGCGCACGCGGACGTCCAGAGAAAGATCGGGGCTGGAAAAAAAATGTCCCGCGCGCCCCTTTTGGGCATACGCGCGCCGGCAGGGCTGGACGCAACGGCCGCGCAGGCCGCTGCGCCCTCCCATGTAGCTCGACCACCAGCAGCGGCCGGACACGCAGAAGCAGAGCGCGCCGTGTACGAAAATTTCCAGGTCCAGATCCTGCGGACACGCGGCGTTCAAACTGCGGACCTCTTCAAAGGTCAGTTCGCGCGGAAGGATGACCCGGTCCGCGCCGAGTCTGCGCGCTGCCGTCAACGCCGCGCCGTGCGTCGCGTTGCCCAGGGTGGAAAGGTGCAGTTGCCCGGTAAATCCGGCTTCACGCGCCAGCGAAGGCAGGGATGTATCCTGAAAAATCAGGGCGGCCGGAGGGGCGCTGCCGCACAAGCGCCGGATCAGCCTGAACAGCTTCGCGCTTTCATCGGGCCGGATCAGGGTGTTCAGGGCAACATAAACGCGCCGGCCTTCGCTTTTTGCCGTTTCCAGCAGGCCGGACAGCGTGGAGGTGGAGAAGTTTTCAGCCTCCATACGCGCGGAAAAATGCTTGAGGCCGAGATATACGGCATCCGCCCCGGCCGCGAACGCGGCCAGAGCCGCCCGCAAATCGCCCGCGGGCGCCAGGATTTCCGGGCGGCCGGGCCGGACCGGGCAGGTATCGCCGGCAGGCGGCGCGCTTGAGGCGGTAGCGTAGTTCATTGTCGCTGTTGTTGTCGCCGGGTGCCGGGAAGCGCCGTTCCGAACCTGTATTCCGCGCCTTGCCCAACGGATTGCCGTGTGTTAGATTTCCTGTACCCGCATTCGGGGAAAAAGCCCCGCGGATCGGCGGGTTGCGCGGATTGCTCATTCCCTGGAGAAAGGCGGCAGCAATTACGAAAGGGTATTCCCGGCTTCGCCGGGAGTCAATCGGGAAACTCCGTGTTGAAATATTGCAGATGAACCCGATAATCAGCAAGCTCACGGTACTGGATATCGTGCCTTTCGGCAGCGGCCCGAAGCACGAATTTTTCGCCCTGCGCCTCACGCCCCCGAAATGGGAAGGCAGCGACCCAGGCCAGTTCGTCATGCTGCGACCCCTGCCCGCGCGCTCCGAAGCGCTCTGCCCCCGCCCGTTTTCCATCTGCAAACTGACCGGCGGGCACCTGATCGTGTTTTTCCAGGTGCGCGGCCGGGTCACCGCCGAAATGGCGTACCTCAGAGCGGGCGACAGCGTGCAGGTCACAGGCCCCCTGGGCAACTCCCTGCCCGTACGCGCCGACAGACCGACCCTGATCCTGGCCGGCGGCATCGGCATCGCGCCCTTTGTGGAATACGTGGACAAACACCCCCGGCCCGCTACCCTGAGCGTGGAATTCGCGCACCGTTATCCCCTGGAGTGCTATCCCTTTGAAGGCATCGCGGAAAAATGCGCGACCCGCTCCCACCCGGAGAACAGCGGACAGGACCGCGCCGCCTTCATTACCCTCATGGGAAAACGCATTCGGGAATTCACCCCGGCAGGTCTGGTCCTGGCCTGCGGCCCGACGCCCTTTCTGCGTCTTGTCAGGGATATGTCGACGGCCTGCGGCGTCGAGGCCCACCTGTGCCTGGAAACGCGCATGGCCTGCGGCATAGGGGCCTGCCTGGGTTGCGCGGTCAAGGCGCACCTGCCGGCGGACGGCGGAGCGCCGCCGTTGCTGAGGGCAGGTCCGGCCGCGTCCCCGGACGACGGAACCTTTGTCCGCACCTGCGCCTGCGGCCCGAATTTCCGCGCGGATCAGGTCATTTTTTAAGGTCGGGGCGCTGCCCCGGACCCCGTCGGGGCGCTGCCCCAAACCCCGCCGGGGCGCTGCCCCGGACCCGCAAGGGGCCTGAGGCCCCTTGACCCCCGTCGGGGGCCGGACGGCCCCCGTAAAAGGCACCGCACCCGATGCCGGGTGACGATGGAAATGTAAAGGTATTATGGAAAATTTAGGCGTCACACTTGCAGGACCGTTCGCTTCCCTGACCTTGAAAACCCCGGTGCTCACGGCTTCGGGCACCTTCGGCTACGGCCTGGAGTTCGCCCCCTACGGCGATTTGCGCAAGCTCGGCGGCATCGTGGTCAAAGGGCTTTCCCTGAAGCCGCGCGAGGGCAACCCCATGCCGCGCACGGCGGAAAGCGCCTGCGGCCTGCTCAATGCCGTGGGTCTGCAAAACTGCGGCGTGGAAGCCTTTCTCAGGGACATCCTGCCCGCTCTGCCGACGGACAAGGTGCCGGTCATCGCCAACATTTACGGCGCAACGCCGGAAGAATTCGCGGAACTCGCCGGGATGCTCTCCGAAGAAAAAGGCATGGCGGGCATAGAGGTGAACATTTCCTGCCCCAATGTCCGCGAAGGCGGGCAGTTGTTCGGGCAGGATCCGCGGACGGCGGCGGCCGTCACCGCCGCCGTCCGCGCCCGGGCCGGCCGGCTGCCGCTGATCGTCAAACTGACCCCCAACGTCACGGATATAGCCGCCATAGCCCGCGCCTGCGAGGACGCCGGCGCGGACATCATTTCCTGCATCAACACCCTGAGCGGCACGGCCGTCGACCTTGCCGCGCGCAGACCCCGGCTGGGCGTCACCTTCGGGGGCCTTTCCGGCCCGGCCGTGAAGCCCGTGGCCCTGCGCTGCGTGCTGCAGGTCGCCCGCGCCGTGTCCATACCCGTTATAGGTATCGGAGGCATACGCAACGCGGAGGACGTGCTGGAATTCATCCTGGTCGGCGCCCACGCCGTGCAGGTGGGCACAGCTTCCTTTTCCTGCCCGGACACGGTGTTCCGCATCGTCGATGAGCTGCCTGCGGCTGCCGAACAATACGGCGTTTCCGACTGGGAATCCTTCCGCGCTTCCCTGGTCGCGGACTGAACGGCCCGCAACGGCGCGCGGCTGCAAAGGCTCGTTGCACAATGACCGACGATACGCACACGGCAAGCCTCGTGGACAAGCTGGAGCGGGAGCGGACGCTCTCGCGCGGGGAATTCAAAGCCCTGCTCGCGGGCAGAACCCTGCCCGGTTCGGCCGCCCGTCTTTTTGAACGGGCGCGCGCGGCGCGCCGGGCCGTTTACGGCAACGCCGTGTACCTGCGCGGCCTCATCGAATTCACCAACTACTGCCGCAAGGACTGTTTGTACTGCGGCATACGCAAAAGCAACGCCCGCGCCGAACGCTACCGCCTCACCCGTAAACAGATTCTGGAATGCTGCACACAGGGGCACGAACTGGGCTTCCGCACCTTTGTGCTGCAAGGCGGCGAAGACCCGTATTTCAACGACCGCCGTCTCGCGGACATCGTCGGCGCCGTGCGCGCCGCCCACCCCGACTGCGCCCTGACCCTTTCTCTCGGAGAACGCTCCCGCGCAAGCTACAAAACCCTGTTCGACGCCGGAGCGGAGCGCTACCTGCTCCGGCACGAAAGCGCCGCACCCGGCCATTACCGCTCCCTGCACCCGCCCGGATATTCCCTGCGCAACAGAATGCGCTGCCTGAGCGATCTCCGCGACATAGGCTATCAGGTGGGCTGCGGGTTCATGGTCGGCTCGCCCGGCCAGACCGACGACTGCCTGATCGACGACCTCTTCTTCATCAGGGAACTGCGGCCGCAAATGGTCGGCATAGGTCCGTTTATCCCGCACAAGGACACGCCCTTTGCCGGAGAACAACCCGGCGGAGCGTCCCTGACCGTTTTCCTGCTCGGCATCCTGCGCCTTATGGACCCGGCGCTCCTCCTGCCCGCGACAACGGCCCTGGGCACCATCCACCCCCAGGGACGCGAGGCCGGTCTGCGGGCGGGGGCCAACGTGCTTATGCCCAACCTTTCGCCCGTAGCGGTCCGCAAGAAATATATGCTTTACGACGACAAGATATGCACCGGCGACGAGGCCGCGGAATGCCGCGCCTGCCTGGAACGGCGCGTGAACGGCGTCGGCCTCGACGTGGTCGTCTCGCGCGGGGATTGCGCCTGCTTCACCCGCGCCTCCCCGATGTCCGAAGCCTTCCCTGCAGCGAAACTCACGGAGGTACGCAGTGTACGACCCCAAATCCATGCGGGCCGATGATTTCATCTGCCATGAAGAAATCCTCGCCTCGCTGGAATACGCAGAGCGTTTCAAAAACGACAAGGCCGCGTTGCGCGCCGTCCTGAACAAGGCCGAAGGCCGCAAGGGCCTCGACCACAGGGAGACGGCCCTGCTCCTGCTCACCCCGGACAGGGAGATCGAGGCGGAACTTTTCGCTCTGGCCCGGCGCATCAAACAGGAATTCTACGGCAACCGCATCGTCATGTTCGCTCCTCTCTATCTTTCCAATCACTGTCTGAACTCCTGTGTATACTGTCCCTACCACCGGAGCAACGCGGACATGCCGCGCATCAAACTGGGACCGAAAGACATAGAGCGCGAGACGAGCGCCCTGCAGGACATGGGCCATAAACGCCTGGCCCTGGAAGCGGGCGAGCATCCCAAGCTCAATCCCATAGAATATATTCTTGAAGCCGTGGATATCATCTATTCCGTGAAACGCAAGAATGGGGCCATACGCCGCGTGAACGTCAACATTGCCGCCACAACGGTCGAAAACTACAAAAAGCTCCGCGACGCGAAGATCGGCACCTACATACTCTTTCAGGAAACTTACAACAAGGCGGGTTACGTCAAACTGCACCCGGCCGGTCCCAAGCACGACTACGCCCGGCAGACCGAAGCCATGGACCGGGCCATGGAGGGAGGCATAGACGACGTCGGTCTGGGTGTGCTTTTCGGGTTGCAGGACTATCGCTACGAGCTGGTCGCCCTGCTCATGCACGCCGAACACCTGGAAGCCGCGCACGGCGTCGGCCCCCACACGGTCAGCGTGCCGCGCATCCGCGCCGCCGACGGCATAGACCTCGACGCCTTCACCTCCGGCGTCAAGGACGACGAGTTCGCCCGCCTCATCGCCTGCATCCGCGTCGCCGCGCCCTATGTCGGCATGATTGTCTCCACCCGCGAAAGCAAGGCCTGCCGCGAACGCGTGCTGGACCTCGGCGTATCCCAGATCAGCGGCGGCAGCCGCACCAGCGTCGGCGGCTATTGCGAGCCCGAACCGGAAACGGAACTCTCCGCGCAGTTTAAAGTCAACGACAACCGCAGCCTGGACGAAGTCGTCGCCTGGCTCATGCGCCTCGGACATCTCCCCAGTTTCTGCACGGCCTGCTACCGCGAAGGCCGCACCGGCGACCGTTTCATGGCTCTCTGCAAGGCCGGGCAGATACTGAACTGTTGTCATCCCAACGCGCTCCTGACCCTCAAGGAATACCTCACGGATTACGCGGGGCCGGAAAGCCGGACACTGGGCGAGCCGCTGATCGCCGCCGAACTGTCGAAGATTCCGAGCGAAAAAATCCGCACCCTGGTTGCCGGCCGGCTGAAGGACATCGAAAACGGCAGCCGCGATTTCCGGGTGTAGGGGCTGTGAGCATGAACGAGACGCCGTCGGGAGAAAGGCCGCACATCGGCTTCTTCGGGCGGCGCAATGTCGGCAAATCAAGCCTGCTCAACGCCGTTGCCGGGCAGGAAGTTGCCCTGGTTTCGCCGGTCAAGGGCACGACCACGGACCCCGTGCGCAAGGCCATGGAACTGCTGCCCGTCGGCCCGGTCATGCTTGTGGACACGCCGGGCATGGACGACGAGGGCGAACTGGGTGAACTCAGGGTCAGGCGGGCGGCGCGGGAACTGGCCCGCGCGGATGCGGCGGTGCTTGTGGCGGACGCCGTTTCCGGGCTGAACGACGAGGACCGGAAAATCCGCGAACTGTGCGCGGCGCGGCGTCTGCCCCTGATCACTGTGTACAACAAGTGCGACCTGGCGGCGACGTTTCCCAGGGCAGGAGAAAACGAACTGTACGTCAGCGCGGCGCGCGGCGACAATATAGAAACGCTCCGGGACAGGCTCGCGACCCTTCTGGAAAGCGGGGAGCTGAAATTCCGATTGGTCGGGGATCTCCTGCATCCGGCGGACTTCGCCGTCCTGGTGACGCCCATTGACAAGGCCGCGCCCGAAGGCCGGCTGATTCTCCCCCAACAGCAAGCCATACGCGACATTCTGGAAGCCGACGCGACCGCCGTGGTCGTCAAGGAACACGAACTGCGGGACACCCTGGCCTCGCTCGGCAAAAAACCGGCCCTGGTCATCACCGACAGCCAGGTCTTCGCCAAGGTGTCGGCCGATACGCCCGAAGACGTCCCTATGACTTCCTTTTCCATCCTCATGGCCCGTTACAAGGGCATGCTCGACGCCGCCGTCGCCGGAGTGAAGGTTTTGGATTCCCTTGAGGACGGCGACCGGGTGCTGATCTGCGAGGGCTGCACGCACCGCAGGCAGTGCGACGACATCGGCACGGTCAAGCTGCCGCGCTGGATACGGCAGTATACGGGGAAAAAGCCGGACTTCGTCTTTGCTTCCGGCGTGGAGTTTCCCGAGCGTCCGGACGCCCTCAGGCTGATCGTGCACTGCGGCGGCTGCATGCTGACCCGGCGCGAAATGCAGTACCGCCGGTCCCTTGCCGAGATGCGGGGGGTTCCGATCACGAATTACGGGGTGCTGATCGCCTGTATGCAGGGCATTCTGCCCCGCGTCCTGTCCGTCTTTCCGTACCTTCGGGAAACGCCGCGCACAGAAAGAAGGCCTGGTTGACCCCGGCGTTACGAATAAGGCGGACTTCTTCGCAATGGTGAGGAACATGAAGCAGACGGATTGGTCTTCCGGCGGGGCTGTTAATAAAAATTATGATATTCAGCTATGATAGCGTATATTTTGTCTAAAATTCAGAATTGCCGGCAAATATTCTTGATTTTTGTTTTGCAAGGGAGTAATAATTTATAGAAGGCTTCATTTTTTCTGTTTTTGGGTGTTGCCGAGCAATGCTCCTGGAGGGGCGGCCATGGCGAACCGAAAAAACGGCCGTTCCGGGTACGCCGGCAGCCGGATATCCGCCGGCCCGGCAGACGTGTCCGGAGATCTGGATGCGGTGCTGGAAAGTTCCTACGACGGCATTTACATCACCGACGGCAACGCCGATACCGTCAAGGTCAATTCTTCCTACGAAAACATTTCCGGGCTGAAACGCAGCGAGGTGCTGGGCGGCAACATGCGCGACCTTGTGGCGTCCGGCATCATATCGGCTTCCGGCACTCTTCTGGTCCTGGAAAAACGAAAATCCGTCACGCTGGAACAGTCGTTCAACACCGGCAGGCAGGCCGTCATCACCAGTACCCCCAGGTTTGACGAGTACGGCAACATCGTTATGGTGGTGACCAATGTGCGGAACATAAGCGATATCTACAGCCGGCGCCACGAATTGAACGGAGAAAGGGAGCGGATCAGGCAACGGCTTTCCGAGCTCGCGATGATCCGGGAGCAGATTGTCGGCGGCGGGGAGATCACGGCCGTTGACGACGTCATGCTGGAAACCCTGCTTTTGGCGCGCAAAGTAGCCCGGCAGGACACTACGGTACTGCTGCTGGGCGAGACGGGAGTCGGCAAGGGGATGCTGGCCGCCTACATCCATCGGAACAGCTCCCGCAGGCACGGCAAGCTCATCACGGTCAACTGCAGCGCCATCCCGGACAACCTGGTGGAAAGCGAACTGTTCGGCTATGCCGAAGGCGCGTTCACGGGCGCGAAGAAAGGCGGCAAGCCGGGTCTTGCGGAAGTCGCCGATAAAGGCACGCTTTTTCTGGACGAAGTGGGAGACTTGCCGATAAACGTGCAGGGCAAGCTCCTGCGTCTTTTGCAGGAGCACGAGGCGCACCCCGTCGGGGCTTCCGCTCCGCGCAAGGTGGATGTGCGCGTCATAGCCGCCACAAACCTGGATATCGGCAAGCTGTCCCAAAACGCGGCGTTCCGCAGCGATCTCTACTATCGGCTCAGCGCCTTTCCCCTCCGCATTCCGGCGTTGCGGGAAAGGGCGGAGGACATCGTTCCCCTGGCGGAAGCGTTTCTGGCGGAATTCAACCGCAAGTATCGTTTGCGGAAAAGATTTTCCCAATTTGCCGTTATGGAACTGCAGCTCTACAGTTGGCCGGGCAACGTGCGTGAGCTGCGCAACGTGGTGGAGCGGGCCATTGTACTCAGCACGGGCGATTGCATTCAGCAGCGGGATCTGGCCCTTATGCCGGACAATCCCCTGGACCCGGAGCGCGGTTTCCGGCCCGACCCTAAGAACGCAGTCGACCTTAAGGAAATTCTCATGCGCGTGGAACGCGAGTATATCCGGCAGGCCTATGCGGTACACGGCAACATCCGCAGGGCCGCCGCCGGCCTGTGCATGGACCCCGCCACCTTTTTGCGGCGCAAAAGAAAATATGACGCGGTCTGAATGCGGGGGAGCACGCCTCGTATTTGCTTTTTCACGGGTTCAGGCGGGCTGTTTCGGGCGGCTGCTCTTTGCGCCGTAAATGATTCAATCCGCAGCCTGCTCCGTTCGCCGGCCGGCTCCGCCCCGAAGGTATTTCTGATGAAACCTGTTTCACTTTTGAAGAACCGCTTTCCCTCAGGCTGCTGTGCTGTTTTCACCTGCCGGCCGCGCTCCTGTTTCACTTTTGAAACGCAAATATAACCCGGAGGCATCTTCAGACACTTTTTACCGATTGAATTTTCACCGGTTTTATCACAAAACGCGCCGGCATATTTGTTGCTGGAGATCCGTATCTTGACCGTTTGTTGCACTGCCGCATTACATATTTAACCCACAGGAGGTGCCTATGGATTGGCAGCAGCACATCGCCCGCAACACCGTCACCCCGGAAAAGGCCGTTGAGTCCGTGAAATCCGGCGACCGCGTGGTTACCGCCCACGCAGCGGGGTCTCCGGAGTCCCTTGTCAGGGCCCTGGTTGCGAGAGGCCCGTCTCTGCGCAATGTGGAAATTGTGCATATGGTGGCGCTCAACGACAGCCCGTACTGTAAACCGGAATACCGGGAAAATTTCCGGTTCAACGGCCTGTACCTGAGCGGCGGCACGCGCGCGGCCGTTGCGGAGGGCCGGGCCGACTACACCCCCACCTTTTTCATGCAGATTCCCGCCCTGTTCCGGGACGGGATTCTTCCCGTGGACGTCGCCATGATTACCGTGTCGCCTCCGGACGACCGGGGCAGGGTCAGCCTCGGGGTTTCCGTGGACTACACCCGGCAGGCCGCCCTGAGCGCCGGACTGACCATCGCCGAGATCAATCCCAATATGCCGTATATCGGGGGCGATGCGCTTCTGGACGTCAAGGAGGTGGATATTTTCGTCCGCTCCGAGGATCCCCTTCTTGAACTCAGCCCGCCCGTCATCGGCGAGGTGGAGTCCACGATCGGCCGCAATATTGTGGAACTCATCGCGGACGGAGCCTGTCTGCAACTCGGCATAGGCGCCATTCCGGATGCCGTGCTGCACTCTCTGGGCGACAAAAAGGATCTGGGCATCCACTCTGAAATGGTTTCCGACGGCGTCATGGCCCTTGTGGAGAAGGGCGTTATCAACTGCGCGCGCAAAACGCTGCATCCGGGCAAGATTGTCATAGCCTTCGCCATGGGCAGCAAGAAGTTCTACAAATGGATGGACCACAATCCGATGCTTGAGGGCTATCCCGTTGATCACGTCAATGATCCGCGGGTCATCGGGCAGAACGACAACCTTATTTCCATCAATTCCGCGCTCTCTGTGGATCTTCTGGGGCAGGTGGCCGCGGACAGCATGGGCCCCAAGCAATTCTCCGGCGTGGGAGGACAGGTGGACTTCGTCCGGGGCGCCCGCTTTTCCAAGGGCGGCCGCAGCATCATCGCCATGCCCGCCACGGCGGCCAAGGGCAAAGTTTCCCGCATCTGCGGCGCTTTTGCTCTCGGCCAGCCGGTTACGACCTCGCGGCATGACGTGGACACCATCGTTACCGAACACGGCGTGGCGGAACTGCAGGGCAAGAACAACGTGAACCGGGCGCGGGCGCTCATCGCCGTCGCCGCGCCGGAATTCCGCGAAGGCTTGGCCAAGGAGGCTTTCGAAATCTACGGATGGCGGGTGTGAGGCCGGCAGGCCTTCGAGATTAAGGTATGCCCGGCCTTGCCGGGCGCAAGCGGGCATCTCCCTGAAGGGAGAAGTTTCAAACCATAAAGGAGTTTCTGATGAAGCTGTACCTTTTTGAATGCGGCATCCTGCGCAGCTACAAACACTTTTTCACCTTTGCCGTGGACGTGGGGAAGGAATTCAACGTGCCCGTTCCCTTCGTGCTCATTGATCACCCCAAGGGCAAAGTGCTTTTCGACACCGGCAACGCCCTTGAGGTGGTGGACGGCAAGGAAGCACACTGGGGAGGGATTCTCGCGGCCTATGATCCGGTGATGACCAAGGAGCAGTGGTGCGTCAACGCCGTGCGCAGCCTGGGCATCAGCCCCGATGACATCGGCTTTGTCATTCTTTCCCATCTGCATCTCGACCATGCCGGAGGCGTGGGACAGTTCCCCAAAGCCAAGTACATCGTGCAGCGGGACGAAATCCACTATGCCCTCACCCCTGATTCCTTTATGCGCGGAGCCTATATCCGGAAAGACTTCGACAAGCAGGTGGACTGGTTCTTCCTGAACGGCTGGGAAGACGACAAATTCGATCTCTTCGGAGACGGCAGCATCGTAACCTACTTCACCCCCGGTCACACCCCCGGCCATCAGTCCCTGATGGTCAACCTGCCCAAGACCGGTAAACTGTTTTTTGCCGCGGATTCCTGCTATACGGACGAAAATATTGAAAAGAACCTGCTGCCGGGTCTGGCCTGGAACTTCGGCGACTGTGAGCGGACCATGCAGCGGATCCGCCACCTGCGGGATGAAGAAGGCGCCCGCATCGTCGCCGGCCACGATCCCGAAGCCTGGAAACAGTACAAACAGGCCCCTGCATTTTATGAATAAACAACCGGCCGGCCGAAAAAAAAACAACAATTTCACCAACAGTGAGGTATCACCATGGCTATGATGACCGGAGATCAATATGTCGAAAGTATCCGCAAACTGGATATAAAGATATTCATGTTCGGCGAAAAAGTTTCCAGTGCCGTCGACAACCCGATTTTGCGGCCTTCGCTGAATTCGGTAAAAGCGACCTATGATCTGGCGCTCAAGCCTGAATATGAAGACTTGATGACTGTGAAATCGCATATCACAGGAAAAAGAATCAACCGCTTCTGCCACGTTCACCACAGCACGGACGACCTGATCAAAAAGGTCAAAATGCAGCGTCTGTGCGGACAGAAAACGGCGTCCTGTTTCCAGCGCTGCGTCGGTATGGATGCCTTCAACTCCATCTTCAGCACCACCTTTGAATGTGATAAAAAGTGCGGAACCAAATACCATCAGAACTTTGTCGAGTTTTTGAAAGAAGCGCAGGAGAAGGACTGGACCGTGGACGGCGCCATGACCGATCCCAAGGGGGATCGCGGCCTGTCTCCCGGCAAGCAGGCGGACCCGGACCTCTACCTGCGTGTCGTCGAGCGGCGCAAGGACGGCATCGTCGTGCGCGGGGCCAAGGCGCACCAGACAGGTATCTGCAACTCCCACCAGGTCATCGTCATGCCCACCATCGCCATGGGCCCGGAGGACAAGGACTATGCCGTGTCCTTCGCGGTTCCCCTGGACGCGGAAAACCTGTTCATGATTGTCGGGCGCCAGTCCTGCGACACCAGGAAACTGGAAGGCTCCAGCCTTGACGTGGGCAACTGTGAATTCGGGGGCATGGAGGCCCTGACCATCTTCGACAACGTGTTTGTGCCGAATGACCGCATCTTCCTGAACGGGGAAACCGACTTTGCCGGCATGCTTGTGGAGCGCTTTGCAGGTTATCACCGCCAGAGCTACGGCGGCTGCAAGGTCGGCGTGGGTGACGTGCTCATCGGCGCCGCCGCCCTGGCCGCCGATTACAACGGGGCGCACAAGGCCAGCCATGTCAAGGATAAGATCATCGAGATGACGCATCTCAACGAGACGCTGTATTCCAGCGGCATCGCCTGTTCCTGCGAGGGGTTCAAGACGGAATCCGGCAACTACCTCATTGATTTGCTGCTGGCCAACGTCTGCAAACAGAACGTGACCCGCTTCCCTTACGAGATCACCCGTCTTGCGGAAGACATCGCGGGCGGACTCATGGTGACCGCGCCCTCGGAAAAGGATCTGCGCCACCCGAAACTCGGTCCCTACGTCGATAAATACCTGCGGGGCGTGGCTTCCGTGTCGACGGAGAACAGGCTGAAAATCCTGCGTCTGATCGAAAATCTGACCCTGGGAACCGCGGCCGTGGGCTACCGCACGGAGTCCATGCACGGCGCGGGGTCTCCCCAGGCGCAACGGATCATGATCGCCCGCCAGGGAAACATTGAAAGCAAGAAGAAGCTTGCCAAGGCCATCGCCAAGATTGAATAACGAATGCCGGGGCGTGCGTCTCTCCGCGGCCGGACCCCCGGCTGCGGAGGGGCGCCGCATGTTCGATCCGCATTATCCCATGCCCAAAAGGATACGTGTAAAATATTGCGGCGGGTGCAACCCCAGGTATGACCGGACCGCTGTGCCGGCCAAGTTGCGCGCGGCCTTTCCCGAGGCCGTCGTCGCGGAGACGGCCGGTGACGACCCGGACCATTTTGTGGCCGTCGTCTGCGGTTGCGTCGTGGCCTGCGCCCGGCACGACGAGTTGAACGGACGCGCCGGCAAGGCGGTCATGACCTCGGAAAAGGAATATGAGCGGCTTGCCGCGGCTGTTCGAGCCTCTCTGGAAAGGGAGGGTGAACGGTAAACTGCTCCCTGTTTCCTCTCAATCCCCGGCTTACCCTGCCGGAGCAAGGAGATCACCATGTCCGCCGACTACGAGAACCGGCTTGTTCTTGTGGAAAAGACCGAGTCCTTTGTCGCGCTGGTCACCCTGAACAACCCTCCCATGAACCTGAACAGCCTCGCTTCCCTGCGGGAGATCGGCGAGGTTTTCCGCAAGCTGGAAAAGGATCCCGGCGCCCGCGCCGTTGTCCTGACCGGTGCGGGCGGAAAGGCCTTCAACGCGGGATCGGACCTTGCCGATTTCCGGGAGATGGCGGGCAATTTTGCAGAGAAGAAGTTCAAGATGGAGATGGATGTGATGAACACCGTCGAGTTCATCAGCAAACCTACCATCTGCGCCGTTGAAGGCTATTGCCTGGGCGGCGGTCTGGAACTGGCCTGTTGCTGCGACATCCGCATCGCATCGGAAACGGCGCAATTCGCCCAGCCGGAAATCAACCTCGGACTGTACCCGGCGGCGGGGGGCCTCTACCGGCTGCCCAAGATCATCGGCCTTCCGCAGGCCCTGGAGATGATGTACCTGGGCGAATTCCTCAACGCGAAGGAGGCCCTCGGGCTGGGGCTGGTCAACAAAATTTCGCCTGCGGGGGCGGCTGTGGAATACGCTCTGGCCATGGCGGAAAAGATCGCCCGCAAGCCGCCCAATGCCCTGCGCGTCATCAAGGAAGGCGTCCGGAAGATGTGGCTGAAGGAATCCAAGGACAACCACTACACCAACCTGGAATACATTGAGGGGATTTTCAACCACCACAACGGCGTTGAAGGCGTGGCCGCCTTTCTTGCCAAGCGTGAACCGAAATTCCGCTATACGGACCCGGAATGAGGCACCGGCTTGTTTTCTCACGCCAAACCGCCCGGAGGAGGAATACTTTCGTCGGCAGGCTCCCGGTTTTTCCCGCATCTTATATATATCCGCATTGCAACGTAAACGTTGTAACGCGGAGGGCCGGTTGCGGCGCAAGCGCGGTTGCGCCTTGCCGATACGCCGCCTTCGGCGGCGCATCGGCCGGTGCGGCCGATGTTTTTAACGGTTTCCGCGGATAGGGGTAAATCACTGCGGAGCCTCCGCCGACCTGCGAAAATCCCGCGCCGCGTCCTTTGCAATCGGAAATAAAATAGGCTAGACTGCCCGGCACGTACTGCATCCCTTGCCCAGGAGATACAAGTGGGAAGCGCATCCTCTCTCGGCGTTTTCGTGGTCCGCGACATCAACGCCATGGCGGCGCTGCCGGCGCAAAACGAAAGCGGGCTCTGGCAGGCGTGGCTGCTCGCCGACGATGTCGTGATGGTGCAGGCCCTTGATGTCGACTATGGGCCCAAGGGCAACTTGTACACCCTGCCGCACGCGGAATTTTCCTCCCTGCTCCAGGCCCTGAAGGAGGATGCGGACACCGCCGGGGCTGCGGACGGACTCGGCGGCAAACCGGAAAGGCAAAGCAGGGCTTTCGCGTTCGATGTTCCGCAAAACGCGTCTTTGAATCCGGACGCTCCGCAGGTTCCGGACCTTTCCCCGCTTCCGATTCCCGGCGCATCCGCGTCGCCTGTTGATGCCGCCCTGCAGAATTTTACCTACACCGGGAGCGCAACGCCCGCGGCGCAGGATTTTACCTACACGCAAAGCCCGGCGCCGGCATATGCCCCCCAGGGGTCCTTCGCGCCGCAAAGCGCCGCCGCCCCCCTCGACGGAATGCGCACGCGCGCGTCCGACGACCCCAACCTGATCCTGCACGATGCGGCCAAGATAAGCGGTACCGGAAGGCGCAAACTCAAGGCCGACGATCCCAACCTGCTCCTGTTCTGGCACGAGGAAGCCATGCGCGCCTACGACAACGCGACGGCGCAGAGCGCGTCCTCCCTCGGCATGGAAAGCGCCGTCCTGCAAACACTGCCCTACAACGCGGCGCAACAACAGCCGCGCGACCCGCGCTTGCCCGACGCCGGCGAAATACAGGCCAGATACGCGGAACAGGCCATGCGCGAGGAATTCACCCTGCTCATGGAAGGCATGCCCGACGGCGGGCAGGATATTCCCCTGGAAAGCGCCGTGGCCGCCCTGCTTACGCGTGAAGCGCCGTTTTTCGGCAGGAAACAGAAATTCATGTTCACGGAATTCGGTCTGGCCCTGCGACGTAAAAACAAATGCGAACTGGCGCTGTTGGCTCACCTGCGCGCCCTGCGCCTTGCCCCCGGTGATGAAAACGTCCTGTTCAACGTCGCCAGAACGGAATACGCGATGGGCAGGCCGGAAAACGCCGTGGAAAGGCTGGACGCGGCCCTGCAGGTCAACCCCGGCTTTACCGCGGCGGCTCACTTTCTGGCTTTTCTGCGCAACGCGGACCGCCGGAGCTGACGCCTCCGCAACCGCCGGATACTATTAATGAACAAGGGCATTACCTTACTGATCATGCTTGTGATTCTCGGCGCCATGGGACTGGTGTTCTTTTTCCATGTAAGCGCCGAAAGGGACGGCGCTACGGCCCGGAAAAGCGATATGCCGACTGCCGTTTCCGTCCGCAAACCGGACGCCGCCGGAAATCCGCCGACAGACCTCATCCGCATAGACCCGCCCATGTCGTCGCTGGACCCGCCAGCCGGGTCGCGGCCGGACGGGTCACCCGGACCGGTCCGGTTGGTCGCCGGGGTTTCGCCTGCCCAGGCCGATGCGCGGGCGCGGACCAGCGCGCGGGAAGGCGAAACATCCGCCGCCGCGCCGGCCCGGCAGATGCCGCAGGGACAACAAGGGCAGGGGCAACAACCGCAGGGGCAACAACCGCAGGGGCAACAAGGACAGGCGCAGCAGGGGCAGACCCGGCAGACACAGCCGGAGGGCGCCTCCGGCATCCGGCCCGCGGGACGGCAGACATACCCGCCGAGCCTGACCCCGTGGGAAACGAGCGCCGCGTCGAGCCCAGCCGCCCGGACAACAGAATCGCAGGGAGCATACGTCGCGCCTGTTTTCCCCGAGCCTGCGGAACCGCAACGTCCCGCGTCCGCGCCCGCCGC
>JAISWB010000037.1 GCA_031271265.1 Desulfovibrio sp.
ACGTTTACATAGCGCAGATCGCCGTAGGTATAGCCGTCCTGCTTCTTGCCCGGCTGCTCGTAAAAGTTGTCGCCCAGGTTGGTGGTACGCGTGGCCTGTACTGTGCCGAATCCGTCAAGACCGTTCCAAAGCAGTTTTGACGGGCCGGTATATGGAGTACCTGAGGAAGGGTCATTGCCGGCATGTTGCCATGCATTCGTTGCATCATTATACAAATTTTGAGCAGTCGGCATCCCATTAGGCCCTGTGTATGTTGTTGGCGTTGTTCCATCCGAGAATGTTGTTGGGAAATGCCACGCCCTGTTCTTGTTTTTCAGTCCGAAATCAACGGCTATCATGCGTTCAGCGGCGAACTTGTTGGGATTTACGAAATCAGATGTAGTTAAGCTGCCCTCGTAATAGGCCATCTGCTGCCCGGCGGTGCCGGAAAAGTTCGGCGCGATCATAGGAAAACCATCGGTGGAAAACGGCGCAGGTACCCAATTGCTGAGGTTGGCTTGATTTGGCGTGGTGTAGTAATAATATTCGCCTGAATTGATTGAAACCCATCCACCGGGATCAGTATCTTCCAAGGGAGCAGACGGGTCGGCAGGATTATAATACCTGGGCATGGCGGGAGTAGCGGTATTCCCAACTTCGGTAGTATCAACTGGTTTTGGAATCTGTTGTGCGCCGGGTCCAGTTATATTGTAACCCGTGTACCACCACTCGCCGGTTCCCCCGGCTGATGTCGGCTTTGCCTGAGGGACAAAGCAGGTCATATCCTTCATTTCACCCGAAGAGTTGAAGGTTATGGTCCCCGCACCCAACAATCCTTTCAAATTATCCGGAACATTTGGAGTGGTTGCGGCGTTACCTGTAGGATCCCAGTCCGCTTTGAAATCCCGCACGTCTTCTGTGGGGTCCATTGTTATGATATACTCCCAATATGACTCACCGGGTGTGCCGTCGCCGATGTGCTGTTGACCGGCAGCACTGCTGTCGACATTGCTGATGCGGTCGAAGTAGATAGTCAGTTTGTGCAGTTTGCCGGCTTCGTCATAGACTTCCATCGTACTCTGATAGGCGTACATATCCTGACCGAGCGGAGGATCCTGGTCGGCATTCCAGTTTTTGAGCAGGGCAAACATGGGGGCGTCGGCGTCCATGCACTTGTCGTCTTCCGATGCAATCTGACTGTTGCGCAGGTTTACCGGGAGCGTAATGTTCTGCGTATGGCGCGGGGGGCAGGTGAAGGTATCCAGGCAGATATCCACCGGGGAACCGGCGCCGATAATCCCGGTTCCGGTACGCGACGGGTTCGAAGTGGTGAGCTGCGCTTCGGGACGAATGGCCCAGCCTTGCAGCACATAGCCGTGCGGGTCCACCAGATAGCCGTCCTTGTTGAAGGTAAAGTTGCCGGCCCTGGTGTAATAGTTGACGTTGTTGTTCAGCGGCTTCACGCTGAAAAAGCCGTTGCCGTTGATAACGATATCCGTGGCGCCCGTAGTGGTTTCCGTGGCGCCCTGGGAAAAGTCGTTGAAAATCAACCCTACGCCCACACCCCTGCCGACTTGCCCCGTGCCGCTTGCCGTGCCGATATACTGGTAGACGAAATCCTGAAAGTCCATGCGCTGCTGCTTGAAGCCGACCGTATTGACGTTGGCTATGTTGTTGCCCACCACGTTCATTTTTTCGCCGTGCGTAATCAGTCCGGACACACTGGTCCACAAACTTGCCGTCAGACTCATGATGCTCCTCCGTTTATGCCGCTTCTGCCGGCGGCCTGTATGTATTTTCCGTGCGGTCCTGCCCCTCGCCCGCGCACACTGCGCATCGGACGGCACGGCCCCCGTAGGTCTGTCCTGCACGATGTGAAATTCATAAGAAATTCCTTATATGCTCCGAAACCGAATCAATGCGCTTCATATCCCTGTGCCGCCGGTATCGCGCGAACCCGACCCGGTATCGCCTTAACCGGAGCCGGTCGACCCGGTATCGCCCGACCCGGTGTCCGCCGTGTCCGTACCCGTCGACTCGGTGTCGGTCGACCCGGTATCGCCCGACCCGGTGTCCGCCGTGTCCGTACCCGTCGACCCGGTGTCGGTCGCGGTGCTGCCGCCCGCATAGCCCATGACCAGGTCAATCTGGCTGTAGTTGACGGTGCGCCCGTCGGCCAGATACAGAACATGATTGCCGTCCTCCGCCATTTCCACGCCGACCACCACGCCGGCCGAAGAAGTGGTGACGAGCAGGTTGTTCCCGTCGGCATCCTTGGCCGTGATGTTGACGATGTAAGTGCCGTTGGGCATGGCGTTCCCGTTGAAATCCCTGCCGTCCCAGTAGGCGGCGTTGCGGCCGGCCTGGTAGCCGGGCATGGTCGCGCTGTACACCATGCTGCCGATGCTGCCGTCTGAATTGGTCGCGTAAACATTGAAGGTGCCTTCCGCGCTCTGGCCGGGCAAGGTGAAATAAATCGCCGGGTAATCGTCCTGGCTCGTAAAGTTCGCGGCGTCGACCAAGGCAATGTTGTCGCCGCCCGCCACCACCATCTTGTTGATGAGAGATGCGGCGTTGATGGACTGCTGTTGCGCGTAGGCCGTGTTCAGGTCTTTCACGCCGGAGTTGATGTTCTGCAGTTCCTCCACAGTGGTGAACTGCGCCAACTGGGCGATGAATTCCTTGTCCTCGACCGGGTTCAGAGGATCCTGATGCGTAAGCTGGGCCACGAGCAGTTTAAGGAAAGTATCCTTGTCCGTGGCTACGCGGTCGGTGGACGAAGCGCCGGTAAGCGAACTGTTGTTGACTTCGTACTGTCCGATGATGTTGTTTGCTATGGCCATGCTTCACCTTCACAGTGTTGTTGACGGACCGGCCGGGGTTCAGGCCACGAGGTGCAGTCCGCCGCCGTTCTCCCGATACCGGGCTGATATGGTCGATATCGCGTCCGCCGGCGCTTCTTCCCGCCGCAGGCGGGCCAGGCGCAACAGGCGATCCCGTTCGCCGGCATCGCGCAAGAGGTTGTGTTCTTCCTGCCCTGCCCAGGTTCCGGCGGAACCGTTGTCGGCAATGGAGGCGCGCACGTCCAGTTCCGCCACCTTGATGCCCTGTTCTTCCAGGCCGGCCTTGAGTTCGGCAAGCTGCCGGGCGAGGATCTCCGCGCTCTCCGCGCGTTCCGCGCGAATGCCGGCCCGGAGTTCCCCCTGGTGAAAACTCAGGATAACGGTGACCGCGCCCAGGTCTTCGGGGTTCAGTTGCAGGGTGAGCCTTTGGGCGCCGTTGCGTATGCCCTGGAGCAGACCGCTTTCCACCTGGGAAAAAATTTCCGAACTGTAGCGTTCCGCCCGCGCCGTTGTTTGCGTGTTCCCGGCGGAGGCCGTTTGTCCGCCCGTCGCAAGGGCGTTGACGAAGACCTCGGAGGCGGACCGTTTTTCAGCCACGCCGTCGTTTGCCGCGCGTTGTGTAGTTTGTGTGTTTTGCGTGCCTTGCGTATTTTGCGGGGATTTTTCCCGGTTGAAGCGGGAGAGGTCGTCGGGACGGCCTTCGCGGTTCCCGCGGTTTTCCGCGCTTTCCCCGTTGTCTTCCGCGTTTTTCCCGTCGTCGCGCCCGGCATCCGCAACATCGTCCGTGCCGGTTCTGCGCCGCACGCTGTCCTGCATGAGAGCCTCGCTCTGCTCGCTGAACCTGTTGCCGCGCTTGTCGTCAACCGGCTCGGAGCGTTCGCCGGCCTTGGCGCGGCGCATGGCTTCATCTACGGCGGCGCGCATTTCCCGCGCCGCGCTTTGTGAGGCAAGGGCGCGGTCGGCAAGTTCTTTTTCGGCCGGCGCCAGGAGTTCCCTGAGAGAAGCACCGGTAAACCCCGCGCTTTCCTGTTCCGCGAAACGGCGGGACAGGGCCTTAATAGTATCGGATGAAAGATCCAGTCCTTTGAGAAGGACGGCAAACTCTTCCCCGCTGATGCCGAGTTCGTTGTTGTGCCCGGCAAGGGCGGCGGAAATGCGCTTCCACACGCCGTTGACGTTGCCGGCATCGCTCATGGCGAGAAGGCTCGCCTGTTCGTCCGGGTCGATGCCGAGTTTGGTAAGGAGTCCCTTGAGGGTGTTGCCCTCGTCTTCGGTCAGGGCCGCGCTTGCGCGGGAGCGCCCGGTAAGGGCGTTGAAGACCGCCGTAACGGTCAAGGGTCTGCCCGACGCGGCGAGGGCGTCCAGGCGCTCGGAACTTGTTTCGGGCACGCCGCGCCTGTGCAGTTCCTCCTTCACAAAAGAGCAGAAACTGCCGTTCACGGCGGAGGGACTCTCATCGTAAGCGGCGAATCCTGCCGGCCTGCCGCTGTAGTCCGTTCTGCCTTCTTCTATAAAGGAACGCAGCACGGAATCGCCCGCGGTTGTGGAGGCAACTGTATCGTCCCCGCCGGCGTCCTCGACCGCGGAACGCAGCACGGCGTCGAAATCCGCGCCCGCCGCGCCCTGCGCGGCGGCCTGGGTTTCGTCCGACAGGGTATCGGCAACGGCATCGACCGCGAAACCTATAGCGGTAATGCCGGCTGAGGGAAAAATTTGCATGTCCGACTCCTTGCGCGGGGAACCATTCAAAGCCCGTGCCAAAGTTCGCGCCGCACCCGCACGGACGGCGTACGTCGTGTCTACATGCCGATTTCACAGGCTTTTTGTTACGCTTCACCAAGGCGGGGCCGGCAGGACGAGGGGGAAAATCATGCCGCGCAGGCAGGAAGGTCGGCGCGGATGCGCCTTGCCTCTTCAACAATGTCTTTGGGTTGGGCTTTCCGCCGGGAGGATGGACAGCCTTTGAACCGGGAGGTCGGATCAACAGGCGGCGATTCTTGCCCCTGGCATAAAAAATGCAGATTCTTCAACAAGGGGAAAATATTGCCCTGAGGAATATCCCGCCTTTACGTATGCCGTTTGTACAAACTGAACTGTATACGGAACTGTATTAAAGAAAAAATCGCATCCAAGGAGTAACTATGGACATCAACAGCATTTACAGCTCTACAGGGGTTTTGTTTGCCGAGTCGATTTATGGTGAAAACTCCAGGAATGTGTCCAAAGACGAATCTACTAAAGAAAGCAACGGCAAGGTTTCGTTTTGGGGCGAAGATGTCGTTTCCATCTCTCAGGAAGCAAGAGAAAAAGCGGCGGCGCAAGGCAACGCCGAAACTGAAGAAGACAACACTCAAACTGAAGAAGATACCCAGGGTCAAACCGATACGGGAAGCGGGACGGTTTCCGGCAACGGCGGCGGCGGATCTTCGAGCGATGCCGGCGCGAAACTGGAAAGCCTGAAAGCCAAGCTCAGCGCATTGCAGGCTTCGCTGAGCCGGGCGTCCGGCTCGGAAGTCGCCGCCGTAAACGCCATGATCAGTCAGGTAATGGCCGAAATAGCCGCCCTGGAGTCCGAAGCCGTGTGACAGACAACGGAACATGAGCGTCCCGGCACGCGGCTGTCTGCAACGCGCCGAGTTTTCGACCCCGCATCGGCCCGCGCCTGATGCGGGGTAGTTATGGATACTACTGTCTTGCCGAGGTGAATTTATACTATCCAAGCATTTCAAGAAGGTCGCCGCGCCTGAATGTGGCTGAAAGTTGCTGTAAAGAAATTTCCCTATTCCCGTAGCAAGATATCAAAGCATTTTTCATATCATCTACAGCCTGTTCATGGTACTTCGCCTGATTACTTTCAAATTGCTGAAGAAGTTCTCGAAAATTGCGATGCGAGACTTCCGGTAACGAGGTATCCATATCAGCAAGAATTTTTTTGCCGATGAGCATGGAAATATAGTGAGATGCGTATGGTAAATAATCCGGTGGAGACGGAGATGCCGGTCGCTTCCTCTCATTTTCAACAGTTCGGAAAATCAAAACAGCAAGAAGCGCTTGTGCCGCATTCAAAGCCTTAAAAATATATTCATACAGCTTACCAAAATGCTCTTTGCGGCGAAATTTCGCTTGATGGGGGCGTTGTCTCCAAATTGCCAGCACAGATTCCGCCACAATCGAACTGGTGATGACGTTTGATCCGCCAACGCCTTCTTCACGTTGTCGTTTATAACTATATCCAAGATCGGAAATACCAAGTTCAAGCTGTTTTTGAATCTCGTCATTTGAACGTAAATCACGCAGATCAACCGGATTCTGGCTATTTGTCGCGTAGGTAATGTCTTGCACAAAATCTTTACGCATTTCGGCAAGCTGATAAATACGCAGCATGACATAGGCTGAGTCACTCACTATCCCCGGCAGAACACTATTCAATGTTTCCTGTATTGTTTTGCAGGTCTGACCGCCGTTGATCACCTGTATATTCTTAAGCTGAACTTTGTAATCTGTTTTTTGAAAGGCATTATAATCAAACTTGTCACAGACCATAGTTATACCGTTATTGTAAAAGTAGAACTTATCTGACTTTTGAGGGTCGCAAAGTGTTTGATGGATGGCGGTATTAACTCTATTGGTATGGAGGCCAAGGTAGCGGCGAATATTTCGCTCTAAGAGTTTATCTCCATGCTCGTCAAACAATCTATGAATTTCATGTACGGAAACACGCCCTACTAAAACGCGCATGTAATTCATGTCTTCAACTATTGCCTGGCCGTTCAAAGTTAAGGTAGTATCAACTTTTTTACTTCGTTGTAGGATATTTACTATGGAGTTGTGATTGAAATGTATAAATTCGACCTTGTCTCCGTAATCATTTTTTGCCTTGTTTATCCAATTATTCGCTTGATCTGTCCATCCTATCCCGTTATTGCACAAAATAACACGTACATTTGGAATATATGCGTCACGGATCAGTGAACGGATTTCTTCAATTTTCGGTGCAATTTTATTGTTGAGAGCGACAGTCCGGTAGGGATCAAAAAGTATTTGCACAGTATCAACGACTTTCTGAACACCGTTTTCCGGAAAATTAAATGTACCGGTTAAATCCTTTATTTTGTATTTCCCCTGAAAGATGGTGACTAAAAATTCACCGTCCTCAACTTCGCCGATGTTGAGCCCGTCAACGCCGGCGTCATTACCGCCGTCCGTTATCAATTCAGCGGCATCAGCAAAAGGAAGCTCAAGGCATGTCGAGATACACAGCAATACAAATGCCGCTGATCTTTTTTTGTTAAAATCATTTCCATCCGGCAAGTACTCGGGGTGGCCTTCTATAATTCCTGTAAGCTGCTGGTCGATAATACCGGCGTTGATGTTCATGTTGCGTCTCCTGAATTCATTCCGGTGAATGATACCTACCGTCGGCGCCGGCATTACTGTTGCCGTCCGGGCGTAGCACATGCGCAGTTCCGGTGTCAATCGGTATCGAAACTTGAGCAGGCATGCCGAGTTAATGTGCCCCAGAATCCCTGCTCCCCGCTTGAGGCTCTCCCTGCGGTTTTTTTTCTGTTGCCGGGAGCGCGCCTCCGCGTTCGGCGATCCGGCTTCCTTGCGGTCATCGCCGCGCTTCGCCATCCTCGCGCGCCTGAACGGCGGCCGCTGAAATTGACGCGGAACATTTTCAGTGCTAACGATGCGCATGCGTAGCCCGCGAGGCTGTGTATGCCTGCGGGGCGGAACGGCCGAACGTACCGCCGCGACCCGGTCAACAGGGGAAAAGCGGGAAATTTCCGGAGGAAAATGCTGTGAGGACGGAATATTCGTCGCTGCCGGCGCGCGTGTTTCCGACAAGCCTTCACCATACTTTTTTTGCCGCCGGCGTCCCGGCGCGGCTTGCCGGCGCATTCGCGGCGCTCTTCCGTCCGAGCGCCGGGCGCAGTGCGCGCATCCGCCCGGCGCGCCTCGCCTGCCTGCTTGCGGCGTTCTGTGCGATGCTGTTGACATGCGGCCCGGATCCGGCGCTCGCGGCCTCGCAGAAAGCGCCGGCCTACCGAAAAGCCGTCCTTGAGGACTATGCTCCCCGTGACGCTTCCCTGCGCGTCGATCTCCCCGTTGATGAGGAAAGGTGCAAGCAGAAATACGGCAAAAACGCGCGCAGCGCATGCGCCTCCCGTCCGGGCGGGTACGGCGACCCCGCTCCCGGCGCGCGCATACGGCCCGTCGTACCCGGAACATGGCGGTGGGACTCCGCGGATACGCTCTCCTTTACGCCGGACAAACACCTTACGCCGGGCACGACGTACACGGTCGATCTTACGGAGCCGGCCCTGCCTTACGGCGTGGTTCTCGAACCCCGCATCCTGACCTTCACCGCCTTCCCGCAGGCCGTCGCCTTCAGCACGCCGCGCCTCTGGACGGACCCGTCGCCCAAAGCCGCCCACGCGCTTTCCTGCACGCTCTCCTTTGCCTACCCGGCCGGCACGGCGCTGACGGAAAACTCCGTCGGCCTGCAGGCGCTCGACCCCGCCTCCGGCCTGCGCTTCGGCCCGCACCGGCTGGTCTGGAACCATGACCGCACCGAGGCCCAACTGTATGCCCCTGTCCTCTCCCTCGGGAAAAAAGCCGCAAGCGCACGCCTCCGCGTGGCCGGCATGCCCGCCTATACCGTTGAGGAAAACGACAAATTCCGTCTCGCCTCCCAACGCGGCGACGCGGCGACACGTGAATTTTCCGTGCAGGGCAGGGACAACCTGTTCCGGGTGGAAGACCTCAGCCTGACCTTGGTGACCGCCGGCAACCTTGGACAGGAATACGAACTCTCCCTGCGCACCAGCCTGTACATGCGTCCGAGCGCGCTGCTCGGCACCTCACCGGCGGGTACTTCCGCGCAAAGTCCGCAAGCCGCCCCCAAAATCATCCAGTTGCCCCGTTTCCGCGACAGCGAGGCGACCGGCAAACCGTACAACTGGAGCCGCGCGCCCGTGCTGACCGCCGATGTGCTGAACCGGGGCCGGGTCCTGACACCCGAATCCCTGCAGACGGACGACGAGCCGGTAAGCAGGCTGCGCTTCCGCATCAGGCCGGACGAAGGCGGCTATATCTATGTGTATTTGCCGGCGGGCCTGGCTTCCGCTTCCGGAATCACGCTCGGCAAACCCGTGCAGCAGGTGCTTAAAGCCGAAAACCCCGCGCCCAGGCTTGATTTTCTTCAACCGGGCAATATTCTGGCTCTCAGCGGCCGGCGTATCCTGGACATCCATTCCACGGGCCTGACCGCCATACGCTGGGAAGTCGGCCGGGTGCGCGCGCCTTTTCTGGCCCTGCTGAGTTCGGACGATGAGGACGAGGACGCCTTTTCCCTCCCTTCCATGTACGGTCCGCTGAGTATCGACAGGGTAAGCGTGATGAGCCGGGGAGAGCTGCGCCCGGCAAGAACCTCGGCCGGGGCGCCGCAGTTTTCCGCCCTGGACCTGAACCCCTTCCTGCAGGCCGGGGACGGCGACACGCGCGGTCTCATGCAGATCAGCCTGCAGGGCATGGACGGCGACAAGGGAGTCGCCTCGGCGCAGCGCCTTGTCCTGGTGACGGATTTGGGACTGATGGTCAAAAAATCCGCCGCCGGCGAGTATGACGTGTTCGTGAGCCTGCTCTCCGGCGGCCCCGCCGCCGGCGCCCTGGTGCAGATTCTGGGCGCGAACGGGTTGCCCGCGGCCGAAGCGCGCGCCGATGCGCAGGGCCACGCGCGCCTGCCCGACCTTGCCGGACTGGAACGGGAAAAACGCCCCGTCGCCGTGGTCGCTTCCAGGGAAAGCGACGCCGGAACGGACCTGGCCTGGCTGCCCCTGAACGACAAGGCGCGCCGGGTGGACTACAGCGCGTTCCCGACCGCCGGGCGCGTGACCCCCGAAGAAGGACTCAATGCCCACGTGTTCGCGCAACGGGGCATATTCCGGCCCGGAGAAACCCTGCGCTTCGGCTGCATCGTGCGGCGCGCGGACTGGAAGGAACTCCGGGCCGACCTGCCGTTGCAGGCTGTGCTGACCAACCCGGCCGGCACGGAGGTCATGCGCCGCGCCTTCCGGGTGGGCGCGGACGGTCTTGCCGACGTCGCGTGGGCCTCGCGGGAGGACTCTCCCACGGGATACTATCGCCTGGACGTGCAGACCGCGGGCTCGGGAAAATCCGGCGACAGGGGCGTCGTGCTGGGCACGGCGCGGGTGCGCATGGAAGAGTTTCAGCCCGATACCCTGGAACTCAAGGCGAACTTTGATCCTGCGCAGGACAAGGGCTGGCTGCCTCTGCCCGAAACGGACGCGGTCGTCGGGGCGCGGGTGACCCTGAAAAATCTGTACGGCATGCCCGCCGCCGACCGGCGGATCAGGGCCGTCATGCAGATTCGCTCCGCCGACCTGCGTTTTCCGGGGTATGCGGACTATATATTTCACGACGCCTCGCCCTATCGCGGCGAAACGCGGGAAACAGTTCTACCCGAGGTGCGGACGGGGGCCGACGGCACGGCACTTGTCCCTTTGCCGCCGGAGGAACTGCGCGCGGGCACCGTGCTGTGTTCCCTGCTGCTCGAAGGCTTCGAGCCGGGCGGCGGCCGCGCCGTGGGGCTGCGCAAGGACATCCTGCTCTCCCCCCTGAAGACGATTCTGGGGTACAAGGGCACGGAGGCGGGCGTCAATCCGCATTTCATTCCCCAAGGCAGGGAGGCGGGTTTCGAGTTCCTGGCCCTGAACCCGGCGCTGGAAAAAACGGACCCCGGCCCGCTGACCTTTGTGATCTACGCCCGCCGTTACGTGACCAGTCTGGTGACGGACACGCGCGGGGAATTACGCTTTGACGAAACGCCCGTGGACAAGGAATATGCCCGCTCCACGCAGCGCGCGGGCGCGGACGGCCTGCTGCGCCGGCAAATCCCCACTCAGACGCCCGGCGAATACCTGCTGACCGTCTTCGATCAGAGCGGGGCCGTGGCGGCCTCCGTGCCCTTTACCGTCGCGGGCGACAATTTGCGGGCCGGGACGGAGACCGTGCCCGGTATCCTGCGCGCGCGCATCGACAAGGAAGACTACGATGCGGGCGAGACCATCCAGGTCTATCTCAGCGCGCCGTACGACGGCGCGGGATTGATCACCGTCGAGCGCGACGGCGTCGCGGCCTTCCGCCGGTTCCGGGCCGAGGCCGGGGACAGCGTGCAGTCCGTGACCATTCCGGAGGGCTTTGAGGGCCGGGGGTACGTGAACGTGTCCCTTGTGCGGGACCCGGCTTCGCCGGACATCTACATGGCCCCGCATTCTTACGCTCTTGTTCCCTTTACGGCGGCCGTGCGGGGACGCGACATGGGGCTTGCGCTGCGCGCGCCGGAGCGTGTGCGGCCGGGAGACGTGTTGTCCGTTGCCGTGAGCGCGCGCGAGCCGGGCAAGGCGCTGGTCTTTGCCGTCGACGAAGGCGTGCTGCAACTGACCGGGTTCACCCCGCCCTCCCCGCTGGATTACCTGCTCAAGGACCGCGCCCTGTCGGTGCAGAGCCTGCAGGCCTTTGACCTGCTCATGCCCGACCACGCCCGTCTGGCGGGACGCATCCCCGGCTTCGGCGGCGACGCCGCGTCCGGCGGCGGCCGTTTCCTCAATCCCTTCAAGCGCAGGGGCGAACCGCCTCTCGCCTCCTGGGCGCTTGTGGACGTGGGACCGCAGGAAACGCGCGTGGATATTCCCGTCCCGACCTACTACAACGGCCGGGTACGGATCACGGCCGTGGGCAGTTCGCCCCGGACCGCGGGCAACGCGGTTGCCCGGACCGCGGTGCGCGGCGACCTTGTGCTTACGCCCCAAATGCCGCTTACGGTCGCGCCCGGCGACAGATTTCAGGCTTCCGCGGCTGTTGCGGACAACATCAAGGGCAGCGGCAAGGGCAAAACGCTGTACCTGGATATCGAAGCCGACCCGGCCCTGGAGATTGCCGTAGGGACACAGCCGGGAGTTGCCTTGATTGCTCCTGAAGGCTCTCCGGGAACGGCATCTCCCCGTCCGACGCCGGCTGCGGCAACGCAACCCGGCGCGGCCCGGAGCGGTCCGCAAGGTTCTCCGGGGGCGGCTCTCTCCCGCTCGGCTCCGGCCCCGGCTGCGGCAACGCAACCCGGCGCGGCCCGGAGCGGTCCGCAAGGTTCTCCGGGGGCCGGCGTTCCCGCGGCGCATTCAACGACGACACTGCGCCTGACGGTGGACGAAGACGGCGAACAGACGGTTCATTTCGACGTGCTGACGCGCGACCTCCCCGGCGAAGCGGGCATCCGTTTCCGGGTGCGGGAAAACAGCGACGCGGCGGCGCCCGGCCTGAACGCGGCGCGGCAGGCGTCCGTTTCCGTGCGCCCCGCCGCGCCCCGCCGCATGGAAACAGACGCCGGACGGCTGTTTTACACCAAGGACATCGGCGTGGAGCGCGCCATGTACCCTTATGACGCGACAACCCGGCTCATGGTGTCTACGCTGCCTCTGCCCGCAGCCCGCGCTCTGGCGCGTTACCTGAGCACCTATCCTTACGGGTGCACGGAACAGCTTGTCGGCAGGGCGTTTCCCCATGCCCTGCTGTACAACAGGCCGGAACTGCTTGAGAACGACGACGGCCCGGCGCAGGGACGCGGGCGCGCCGACGCCCTGCCGGGGGCGGAAGACGCCGGCTCCGGCCCGGCGCAACGCCGCAAGCGCGTTGAGGCCTTGCTGGACGAGGCCGTGAACGCCGTCCGGGCGGCATACCGTCCCGGCGAAGGCGTCGGCGCGTGGCCGGGCTACGCGGCGAACGACCTGCTGACGATCTACGCCGCGGACTTTTTCCTGGCCCTGCGTGCGGCGGGCCGCGCCTTGCCCGTCGATCCGGCCGAAGGCGTGTTCGATGCCGTCGAGAACATCGCGGGCGTCACGCCCGCTTCCTTGGAAGACGCCCGGATCAAGGCCTACGGCATCTGGGTGCTGACCAGGGAAGGGCGCATCACCACCCAGGCCGTGGAACGCCTGGAGGAATACCTCAACGCCGAAGTGCCCGACTGGAAAAAGGATCTGACCGGCACGCTGCTGGCGGGCAGTTGCGCGATAATGCGCATGGACGAAAAAGCGCGAGCGCTTGTGGACGCCTATGCCTTTGACGACAAAGCCTTTGTCGCGCGCGGGTTGTTTTCCCCCCTGGCCGTCAAGGCCCTGCGCACGGCCGTGCTTGCCGCGCATTTTCCGGACAGGGCGGCGCCGGGAGAAAACGATGCCGAAGCCATGATCGACGCCGCCCTGCTTGCCCTTACTACATGGGAATACTCTACGTTTTCGGCCGCCCAGAGCGTGCGCGCGCTCACGTCCCTTTCCGCCCCCACCGCTCCCGCCGCCGCTCCGTTGGATGCTGTACGCCTGCGCTGCCTTGAAGGCGGCTCCGGAACCGCGCTGCAGACGGCAGGCGGCGCCCTGCTTACCCTGGACGCTCCCGGCTGCAGGCGCTTCCGGGTGGAAACGGAAGACAGGAAGCTCCCTCTGTACCTGCAGGTCGTTACCGACGGCTTTGACCGTACCCCGCGGCCCGCCGCGGCGTCGCAGCGCCTGGAAGTGAAGCGCGTGTATCGGGACGCGCAAGGGCGGGAGACGACCTCCGTTGCGCTGGGCGAGCAGGTCACGGTGTCCGTAACGGCGCGGGCGCACGGACGCGCGGAGCCGGACTGCGTGATAGCGGACCTGTTGCCGGGCGGCTTTGAAATGGTTTCGGAAGAAAACGGCGGAGGCGGCAAAGCGGGCGCCGACAACCCGGAGCTTCCGCTCCGGGCGGAACGCCGCGAGGACCGCATGCTGCTGTTTACAGACCTGACGCCGACGCCGTTTACCTATACCTATACCGTCCGGGCCGTGAACAGGGGGCGTTTCGCGATCCCGCCCGTCCATGCGGAAGCCATGTACGACCGGACGGCGCAGGCCGACGGCGCGGCCGGCAGCATGGAAGTGCGCTGAACACCTCTGTATATTTGAGGAAGCTCAGATTGATTCGGGGCGCGGCACAAGCCCTGCCGGCGCGGTTGGATAAAACAGCGGCGCTTCGCCGTAACGCGCCGACTTCAAGGAAACTCGGATGAAGGTGATACTTTTCTGCGGCGGCAAGGGCACGCGTCTGCGCGAGGAAACGGAATTCAAGCCCAAACCCATGGTGGAGATAGGCGGCAAACCTATCCTGTGGCACATCATGAGCCGCTACGCCCGCTATGGTTTCAAGGAATTTATACTGCCGCTCGGCTACAGGGGCGACGTCATCAAGCAGTACTTTCATGACTACACCATGCGCAACACCGACTTCACCATTGACCTCGCCGGCGGAGCCGTCACGGTCCACAACCCGGACGACCGTCTGGACTGGAAGGTGACGCTCTGCGATACCGGCGAAGCAACGGAAAAAGGCGCGCGCATCAAACGCACGGCCGCGCACCTGGGCGACGGCCCTTTTATGGCCGCTTACGGCGACGGCGTTGCCGACATAGATATCAATGCGCTCCTGCGCTTTCATAAAAGCCGCGGCACCCTGGGCACCTTTACCGGCGTGCGCATGCCTTCGCGCTTCGGCACCGTCAGCACGGACGACAAGGGCAACATAGCAAGCTGGGAAGAAAAACCTTTGCTCAATCAGTTTACCAACTGCGGCTTTTTCGTCTTTGAACACGAATTTTTGGACTACCTTGATACAGACGCCGACTGCGACCTGGAAAAAGCTCCCCTTGAACGTCTGGCGCGCGAGGGGCAACTGTCCATGTACAGACACAACGGCTTCTGGCAGTGCATGGATACCCTGCGCGACTATATGCTGCTGAACGAACTCTGGGACAAGGGCAACGTCCCCTGGATGCGCTTCGCCGCCGGCGAAGCCGGCAAGTGACCGGATCGCCTCCCGCGCGGAGGCGTGGATTGAAACCATGAGACACAGAAACTTCCGGAGGACAGGCACGTCGCCTACCGCGCGGAGGCGTGGATTGAAACCCATGTTTGAAAACCGCTATAAAGGCCGGCGCGTATTCGTCACCGGGCATACGGGCTTCAAGGGCTTCTGGCTGACCGCCTGGCTGCTTGAACTCGGGGCCGAGGTGACAGGCTGGTCCCTTGACGTTCCCACAACGCCGTCCGGGTTCCTTTCCCTCGGTCTGGACAAGCGGATAACGCATCTCCGGGGCGACATACGCGACCGGGAAGCGTTGTCCAGCGCCCTTGCGTCCTGCAATCCGGACGTGGTTTTTCACCTGGCGGCCCAGGCCCTGGTGCGCAGGTCTTACGAAGACCCGGTCGCTACCGTTGAAAGCAACGCCGCCGGCACGATGAACATTCTGGAAGCGGCGCGCAACACGCCGGCCGTCAAGGCCCTTGTGCTCATCACCAGCGACAAGTGTTACCGCAACGACGAATGGGTCTACGGCTACCGCGAGACGGACCACCTGGGCGGCAACGATCCCTACAGCGCCTCCAAAGCCTGCGCGGAAATCATCGCCCACGCCTGGTTCCGCTCTTTCTTCCGTCCTCCGGCAAACGGCCCGTGCGCGGCGACGGCCAGGGCAGGCAACGTGATCGGGGGCGGGGACTGGGCGACGGACCGCATCGTGCCGGACTGCGCGCGCGCTTTTGCGCGCGGCGCGTCCGCGATCCTCCGCAACCCAGACGCCACGCGCCCCTGGCAACATGTGCTGGAACCTTTGTCCGGCTACCTGCACCTCGGCGCCCGCCTTCTGCGGGAAAAGGAAGAAGGACCCGATGCCCGGCTCGGCAGCCTGCACGGCGAATCCTTCAACTTCGGGCCGCAGGCCGACGTCGACGCCTCCGTCGGCAAGCTGGCCGAAGCCCTGCGGCAGTATTGGCCCGCCTTCTCCTGCTGCGCGGAACCTCGGCCCCGCGAGGAAAAAAAGGAAAGCACCCTGCTCAAGCTCTGCTGCGACAAGGCCCTGGCCCGGCTCGAATGGAAAGCGACACTTTCGTTCGCCGAAACCGTGCGCTTTACCGCCGAGTGGTACCGCGAGTTTTACCGGCATGCCCCGAACGGCGGCGCACGTCCGTGTACGGACGCGATGTACGCGCTGACCGTGGAGCAGATCGCCCGCTACCGTGAAGCGGCCGAAGAACGGGGCCTGCCGTGGACCCTGTAGACGCTCCGCAGTATGAAGGATCCGGCATGGAGGGCGTCCGCTCGATACCCCTGCCCGTAATATCGACCGCGGGCGGCCCGGTGCTGCGCATGCTGCGGGCGGACAGCCCGCATTTCTCGGCCTTCGGCGAGATATACTTTTCGGTGGTCAATCCCGGCGCGGTAAAAGCCTGGAAAAGACACCGCCTGCAGGAGCAGAACTTTGCCTGCCCCTGCGGCCTGATCCGGCTCGTCGCCTACGACGCGCGCGAGTCTTCGTCTACCTTCGGAACGCTTGTTTCTTTTACCCTGGGGCTTCCGGACGACTACCGCCTGTTGCGCATCCCTCCCGGCGTGCTCTACGGTTTCACCGCCCTGAGCGCGTACCCGGCCGTACTGGCAAACTGCGCGGACATGGTCCACAACCCGGACGAAGCGGAAACGCTGCCCCCGGACAGCCCGCTCGTGCCGTACTCCTGGTCCCGTCCTGTATGCTTCAATCCATAAAGGCATTTCCGGCGGCGGAACGCGCGCGCCGGGAACCGGGGCGCTGCCTGGTGACCGGGGGCCTCGGCTATACCGGGTCGTGGATAAGCCGTCACCTGGCCTCATTGGGGCATCAGGTCTTCATCTTGTCCAGAAACTGCGCGGGAGCCGAAGCGGATTTTCCCTTTACCCCGATCCGCGCCGACGTGGAGCGCATGGATTGTGAAGAAACGGCGCGTTTACTGCCGGAGGGGCTTGACCTGGTCGTCCACGCGGCGGGACTGAACGACTCCGACCGGCCGGACTACCCGCGCCGCTCCCTGCTGGTCAACGCCCTGGGCACCCGCAATCTCCTCGCGGCCGTGCTCCGGCGTACAACGGAAGCCGCCGGAGGAGGGACGCCGCTTGTCGTCTACTGCAGCACCATCCATGTTTACGGGCGGACCGGCGGGCGCATCACCGAGGAAAGCCCGGTCGCGCCCGTGAACGATTACGCGGCGACGCACCTGTTCGCCGAGGAATACTGCCGCATGTTCACGCGCGCGCACGACCTGCCCTGCATCGTACTGCGCCTGAGCAACGG
The DNA here is from genome assembly GCA_031271265.1 of Desulfovibrio sp. Classification (GTDB taxonomy): domain Bacteria; phylum Desulfobacterota; class Desulfovibrionia; order Desulfovibrionales; family Desulfovibrionaceae; genus Frigididesulfovibrio. Next base: position 17,017 of record JAISWB010000037.1, read on the forward strand.
GTACGGTGCGCCTAAATCACCGGGCGGCGTCGACAGGCGTCTCCTGCTGAACGACCTGTGCGCAAGCGCCCTGCGCGACGGCGTGCTGCACCTGCGCTCGGACCCGTCCACGCAGCGCGATTTCGTCTGGCTCGGCGACTACTGCCGGGTAATTGAAGCCCTCATGTACAGAAAGGATCTGGCGGGCCGCACCTTCAACGTGTCGTCCGGGAAAAGCCTGAGCATCGGGGAAGTCGCCGCGCGCACGGCAAAAACCGCATCGGCTGTCACCGGCAGGGAAATTACCGTGTTGCGCGACGCGCCGGAGGGGACGCGGCAAGCGTCCCCCGCCGTCGACAACACAGCCCTGAGGTCGGCGCTCGGCATCGCTTTCCAAGACCGCATGGAAGCGGAAATAGAGGGTATTTTGCGCTTTCTGCAGGCGACGCCGGCCCCGAATCCACCGCATTGAGTAATTACTGATATCCGTATTGAAAAGCAAACTTTTCCCTGCGGAGGATGGTCAGCCGAAAAGCGTGGTTTTCGGCTGACTCACGCCGCTTCGCGGCGCCGCCGGCCCAACGGCTGCCGTTCGGATTTCCATGCGAAAATCTGTAAGAAAATGAAGTATGTCGGTGTGTTTCAAACTTGATGTATAAAAAAACGCTTGACTCCGGGGCCGGACCGTATATGTACATGACGAAACGCGCGGCCCCGGCCGGTGACTACCCCCGACCCGCTGCCTGGAGATAAGAATGGTCTTGCCCGCTCCTCAGCCGGCCCCCCTGCCCACCCCGTTGGGCACCACCCGCGGCGCCTCGCCCGAGCAACTCAAAACCGCCGCCTACGAAAAGACCGTGGCGGAGTTCCTGCGCAAGGAAGAAGGTTTTTTTACGCTGATGACGGACGACCAGTCCTTTATCAAGCTTTTCCGTTCCGTGCTGATCGGCAGGCTGGGTTTTGCGGCGGACAACGTCTTCCTCAGCCTGCAGAACACCGAGAAACTCTTCAAAATCATCAAAGATCGCGACACCGGCGGGTACCGGACCTTTGTCGTTATCGAGCGGCTGTTCCGCGGCCGGGACATGACGCCCAGGATTCGGGAGATCAAGGAAAGTTTTCCCAAGTCGCCCGTGCTGGTGCTGACGACGGGCGTGGAGCGCGACCGTATCGTTTACCTGCATGAAGTCGGGGCGGACAACTTCATTGCCCGGCCCGTGTCTTCCGACACCATTGTGGAAAAGGCGGCCTTTACCCTGAAACCGCAGACCGAGTTGGGGCAGGCCATAGACATAGCCAAAGGTTTCCTGCAGGCGGGCGAGCCCGAAAAAGCCCGGCTGGCGGCGGCCCGCATTCTGGCGATCAAGCCGGGCAGCGCGGCCGGGCTGATGGTGCTGGGCGATGCGGAAGCGGCGCTGGGCAACACGGAGGATGCAAAACAGGCGTTCAAGCAGGCCGCGGAAGGCGCGGGACTGTATCTTGAACCCCTGCGCAAGCTGGCCGCTTTGTCCGAAGCCACGGGCGCTCTTGAAGAATGCCTCAACTACCTTGAGCAGCTTGACAATTTGTCCCCGTTGAACCTGGAACGCAAGCTCGGCATGGGCGAACTCAATCTGCAACTCGGCCGCAACGAGCAGGCGCAGGCGCTCTTTGAATATGTCGTCGATCAGGCCGCCAGGGAAGCCATGGACATCATGGCGTCCATGGCCGAACGCGTCGCCTCCATTTACGCGGCCAAAGATCCCCCGCGCGCGGAAATGTTTCTGCGTAAGGCCCTTGACGTGAAACAGGAAGTCTACAGCATGGAGGACCTGCGCATTTTCAACCAACTCGGCATCAATCTGCGCAGACAGGGGAAGTGGCGGGATGCGGTCACGGAATACAAGCGGGCCATGCGGATAGCTCCCGACGACGCCGGACTGCACTACAACCTGGGCATGGCCTATGCCCAGGGCGAACAGATGACCGATGCCGTCCGTTGCGTGGAAAAGGCTTTGGCGCTTGATGCGCGTTTCGTCGGCGTTTCGGATACCGTGGCCTTCAACATGGGCTATGTACTCCTGAAAAACGGGCGGAAAGGCAAGGCCAAAGAATGCTTTGAAACGGCCCGGCGCCTCAACCCGGCCAACGCGGCGGCGGCCAGGGCGCTGGCCGACCCGGCCTTTGCCTGATTTTATACGCCTCCGGCGGCCGGGCGCCGGCCCGGACCAGACAGGGGGGAATGATCCCCCGGTCGGCCTTATGCCTGCTCAGGCCGACTACCCTCATTTATCCGGAACAGGAATAAAAGCAAAGTTGAAAGGCTCTTGAGAGGTGCAATCAGCCGGGGTCGGCGTACAGAATTTTCAGGCAGGCGTCGGTCAGGGCCGTCAGGCTGGAAACGGCGTTTTCCGGCGGCAGACCCGAGGCGTCATAGGCCAGGGGCAGTTCCGTGCAGGCCGTCAGCAGCGGGAGTTCCTTTTCCCGCAGCAGGGAGCCGGCAACGTCCCGCAGCAGGGCTGCGGCTCCGCCCGTATCGCCGGCCTTGACCAGTTCCACGCAGTGTTGCACCTGTTCCTGCCGTTTTTCCCCGACGGTGCGCAGGACATAGCCTGCGCGGCGCGCGTAGTCCGCGTACAGGCCGCTGCGTTCCACCCCGGTGGTGGCCAGCAGCCACGCCCCGTCGGGATTTTTTTCACGCGCGGCGGCCAGGGTTGCCCGCACGATGTGTACGAGGGGCACGCCGAGCGTGTCGGCGAAACGGTCGATAAAGACATGCGCCGTGTTGCAGGGGCAGGCCAGGATATCCGCTCCCCAGTCCGACAATGTCTGCATGTCGGCCTTCAGGCGCGCTTCGGGGTCCGGCCCCGTCCCGGTCAGCGCCGCCGTGCGGTCGGGTACGCGGGTATCGGACAGCAGGTAGACGACGGGATGCTCCCGGTCACTGCGCGCGGGGGCGCGCGCGGCAAGCAGGCGCATGAATTCCGCCGAGGCAGCCGGCCCCATGCCGCCCAGTACGCCCAACACCTTACGGGGAGACGCAATCATGGTTCACTCCACATCCGGCTCTGTCCGCCGAATGATTCCGGCCCGGCGGACAACGCGCCGGCCTGCATGTTCCTTCCTTGAAGGGAAGAAGTTCCTTGACGGTATGCCCGGCTTTGCCGGGCGTCAAGCGGGAATCGGCCTGCTCCTCCTTGTGTTCCTTGTCTGCGCCCCGGCCGGTTGCTCTCTGCGCGGCGGCGGGCAGGAACCCACCATGGCTCCCGGCGGGGTGAGCGTGCCCAAAGGCGCGCGCGGCACCAAACCGTACACGGTCGCCGGCAAGACCTATTACCCCATGCTTTCCTCGCACGGTTTCCGCGAGGAAGGCATCGCTTCCTGGTACGGGCCGGATTTCCACGGGAAAATGACGGCCAACGGCGAAAAATACGACATGCACGGCATGACGGCGGCGCACAAACTGTTGCCTTTCGGCACAAGAGTTCTGGTTACCAACAAGGAAAACGGGAAATCCGTAGTGGTGCGCATCAATGACCGCGGCCCCTTTGTGGGCAACCGCGTCATAGACCTCACGCGCACGGCGGCGGTGCGCATAGGCATGCTTGCCAAGGGCACGGCGCCGGTCATTCTGCAAACGCAGGGACAGGTGCCCGGACTGAAAGACGGCGACCTGGGCGGCAATTTTTATGTGCAGGTCGGGGCCTTTGCCGACAAGTCCAATGCGGAGCGGCTGGCCGGCAAGCTGAGGCAGGGCGGATTGGGAGCGCGCACGGCCTATGCCGAAAGCGTCGGGCTGTTCCGCGTTCAGGTCGGGCCGTATTCCGGCCTGAACCGCGCCGAACAGGCATCGGAGTCCATGGATGCCGCCTATCCCGGCAATTTCGTCGTGGCCGACTGATTCGGAGTTACCGATATACGCAGTATTGATTTCTGCGGAAAGCGGGAAAAATCAAAACCGCGTCCGTGCAGTGACGCGCCGGCCCTGACTGAAGGGAGATTCCCGCTTGACGCCGGGCTTTGCCGGACATATCTTTCCTGCATCCCTCTTTTTACGGAGAGGCGCGCCGGCCGGATCCCGGCCCGCCGGGACGGAATGATCCGGCGGACGGAGCCGGATGCGGATAGAAACAAACATGAAAAAACTGTTCGGCACCGACGGCATACGCGGCCGCGTCAACGTCTTTCCCATGCTTCCGGATACGGCCCTGCGCCTGGGCCTTGCCGCCGGAAGCCGTTTCCGCACCGGCGACCGCAGGCATCGCGTGGTGGTGGGCAAGGATACCAGGCTTTCCGGCTACATTTACGAGAACGCCCTGACCTCCGGCCTCTGCGCCGCAGGCATGGACGTTTTTCTGGTCGGGCCGCTGCCTACCCCGGCCATAGCCTTTCTGACCCGCAACATGCGCGCCGATTTCGGCATCGTCATTTCCGCCTCGCACAACCCTTTTGACGATAACGGCATCAAATTCTTCGATGCGCGCGGCTTCAAGCTTCAGGACGGCGTTGAAGAAGCCGTTGCCGCGCTGGTGCTGGACCCGGCATGGGAATGCGACTACCCCGAGCCGGACAAGGTGGGCAGGGCGTTCAAGGTCGACGATGCGCCGGGCCGCTATATCGTGCATATCAAGAACAGCTTTCCGGCCGGCCTGACCCTGGACGGCCTGCGCGTGGTGCTGGACTGCGCCAACGGCGCCAACTATAAAGTCGCGCCCATGGCCCTCAAGGAACTGGGCGCCGAGGTCGTCAGCATCGGCGTGGAGCCGGACGGCCTGAACATCAACAGGCAGTGCGGCTCCCTGTACCCCGAACGGGCCGCCGCCAAGGTGCGCGAAACCCGCGCCGATATCGGTCTGGCCCTGGACGGCGACGCCGACCGCCTCACCGTTGTGGACGAAAACGGCGCAATCCTCGACGGCGACCGGCTCATGGCCGTCTGCGCCCTGGATCTTCTGGAAAAAGGCAAACTGCCCGGTAATTTGCTGGTAAGCACGGTCATGAGCAACATGGCGCTGGAAGTGTTCATGCGCGAACACGGCGGCAGGCTGCTGCGCACCAGGGTCGGGGATCGTTATGTCGTGGAGGCCATGCGGGAGCACGGCGCGGCATTGGGCGGGGAACAGAGCGGACACCTGGTGTTTATGGAATACGGCACCACAGGCGACGGCCTGCTGGCCGGCCTGCAGATCCTGCGCATCATGCGCGAAAAAAAGAAACGGCTGTCCGAGTTGGCCGGACTGTTGCGGCTTTTCCCGCAGGCGCTGGTGAACGTGCGGGTGAAGAGCAAACCGCCCTTTGAGGACATGCCAGAAACAACGGCGGCGAAAAGCGCGGCGGAAGCCGAGTTGGGGGACCGGGGGCGGGTTTTGCTGCGGTACTCCGGCACCGAGGATATGGCCAGGGTAATGGTCGAAGGGGAAGACGCCGCGCAGGTCCGGCGTCTGGCCGAAGGCATCGCCGACGCAATCCGGAAAACTTCAGGGTGATTTTTTTTGAGGTGGTTGCCAAAAAAAATCAAGTAGTTGACTGCATAACGCTATAGGAGTGACAGCAATGTCAATTTTATCAGATGGAGCACTTATAGACCTGATCCTAAGCGGAGAACTGGTTGTTAAGCCGTTTGTAATTGATCATGTTCAACCTTCGTCTATAGATCTATGCCTTGATACTTATTTTAAAATTCCATCCCAAAGTTCTGATAGAATAAATTTAGAAGAGGATAATTCACATTTTTACAAAGAAGAAATTATTGAAGATACATATGTTTTAAAAGCCGGGAACTATGTACTTGGTCAACTTTATGAATATATAAAAATTCCTGATGATTGCAACGGCCACATTTACAACAGAAGCAGCTTGGCAAGGGTTGGGCTTGATGTAGCTTCGGGTACATATATAAATCCTGGATATGCCGGAAAATTGACTATCATATTAAAAAATATAGGTACACATGATATAAATTTGACACCAAAAAGAAGAATATGCCAACTCGAAATAAATAAGGTGAATCCAAAGCCGCTGCGTACTTATCAGCAACGAAAAGAGGCAAAATATTTCGATGAAAAAGACTCCTTGGTTTCATTAATCCATGAGGATAGCGAAATCTTAGATTTTAAGAAAAAAAGGGGAAACATTGGTCGGACCGAGCTTCTAAATTTTCTTGATAACAGAATTACTGAAAAAAGTGAAGAGATCGTAAATTCTTTACCTGAAACATTGAAGCAGAAATTAAGATTGATGTGACTATGGTCAGTCGCCGATCATTAGGCCGTGACATTGATAAAACTCGCGGCTTTTTTATTATAGAGACGGCTTTGTTAAAACGCTCACTGGCGGAATATAGGAAACAATATTATAATAAAAACAATGATCTGCCATCTGTTGCCCTTGAAGAAGAATTTATAGACGCGATTAAATCGAAAGTAAGAGAAGAAGCTATCGAAATTATCCGTGAGCTGAGGGAATAATTTTCTACTTTCCTCCTGTCGAACTTCGCCTATTTCCGCTCACTCCCCGGCCTAAGGAAACGCTGATTAATGCAGGAAAGGCAAAAGACATCAAGATAGATTCTTCGCCTTCGCTTCGCTACGGCTCAGAATGACTACGCTTTTGTCATTCTGAGCGTAGCGAAGAATCC
>JAISWB010000063.1 GCA_031271265.1 Desulfovibrio sp.
GCAACGCCTTCGCCTGCCACCCCCTGGCCCTCGGCGCGTACGCGCCGGAACGCGAGACCCCGCGCCCGTCCGTGCCGGGTCTGATGCACGCCCGGGTGGTCGCCTCCGGCGACGGCAAGTACGCGGAACTGGACCGGCAAGGCCGGTACAAGGTCATGTTTTTCTTTCCGGAAAAAGTCATCCATACGGACGCGGACGACCCGTCCGAAGGCAACCGTTCCATCCCCCTGCGCATGGCCCAGGCCCATGCCGGCCAGGATTCGGGCATCCATTTTCCCCTGCTCAAGGGGGTGGAAACCCTGGTGGCCTTCACCGACGGCGATCCGGACCGGCCGGTGATCCTGAGCGCCATGCCCAACCCGGAACACCCCAGCGTGGTGGCGGACGAAAACCAGCAGGCCAACGTGATCCGCACGCCGGGCGGCAACTCCATCACCATGGTGGACACCGAAGGCCAGAAGGAAATACGCATGGACTCGGCGGACAAGCAGACATCCATTCGCATTTTTTAAGACGATTTCCAAGGAAATCAGCCCCGGACGGAACGCTTCGCAAGTAACCAAGATGAACCATGGAGTAATTTATGGCTGACAAACGCGGGATTCTGGTGGATTCACTCAACGATTGGGGGGAAAACCTGACCAACAAGGTAAGCGTCATCCGAGGCTCGAATACCGGCGTAGTCTTAATCGCCAACAACTCGATCACAGCCGGGACGCGGGAGACCGTCGTCGGCGGTCTGGACACAACGTGTAAACTCATAGGGGATATCTCCATTTTTTTGGGAGCAAAAGCGAATGTAGCCGCAGCGCTGAACTTTGACCTTTCGGCTACCCGCATAACGTGTAATGGGGCTGGCACGCACATTTACGGCAAAAAAGACAAGGTCGCCGCGCTGGAGACCCGCGTGAACGCGTTGGAGCAGCACGTCCAGGGGGACGTCATTGAGGTGGAGGGTTCGTATCAGTCTGTTACGGGCGAGTCGGTGCAGGCGGCCGCCCAGGCGTCGCAACTCGCCGTGAATGAGGTGAACAGCGTCGCCAGCAACGCCACGGTGGAGGGAAGCCACGTTGCGGCGGTGGCTCAGCAGACGGTCACCGCAGCGGAATTCGTCGCCTTGAGAGGGCAGATGACCGCTCTGTCCTCTACCGTCACGCGACTGGCCACCACAGTCTCGCAGTTGGCCGGGCTGCATAACATAGTCTAGTGCGTTGACAAAGTTATATATTTGTATTAGGCTGTACCCAACCGAAAACAAGGAAAGGGGTGCAGTCATGAACAAAAAATATATTGTGGAGCTAATGCCGTCCGAACGCAAAAGGATTCAGGATATGGCAAACGCCAAAACCGTTTCAACCACGATTCGCAAGCGGGCCAATATTCTTTTGCTTGCGGATGAGCGTGCCGGCAAGCCGATGAAGCAAGAAGAAATTTCCGTTCGTTGTGGCGTCAGCGATGTCACGGTTTATCACACGCTCAAGGATTATTGTACTTGCGGGCTTGACTATACATTGAAATTCAAGCGCACAAAAGCAACTAACCCACCCATCGTGACAGGAGAAACGGAAGCACATATCATTGCACTCGCCTGTGGAGAGCCACCGCAGGGATTCAGTCGATGGACGGTGCGATTGCTGACAGAGCGGATTGTAGAACTGAAGATCCTTAAACGTGTGTCTCGGGAGACTGTCCGAGGCACTTTAAAAAAACACTACTTAAACCTCACCTGAAGAAGCGGTGGTGCATTCCCCCAAGTCATAACGGAGAATTTGTCGCGCGTATGGAGGACATCTTGGAAGTGTACAGACTGCCGTACGACTCGAACATGCCGATGATCTGTATGGATGAACAGCCATATCAATTTCTCGGAGAAACGCGCGAACCCGTTCCGATGAAGCCGAGCAAGACAGCCAAAGAGGATTATGAGTACTCCCGTGAAGGCACGTGCAGCATCTTCATGTTCACTGAACCTCTCGCCGGTTGGAGACACGTTCATGCGTCAGAACGCAGAACCAAGCGCGATTGGGCTTTACGAATTCAGGAATTGCTTGAAGTGTATTATCCAAATGCGCACAAAGTACGGCTTGTTATGGATAATTTAAATACCCACGCCATTTCGTCACTTTATGAAACATTTGCTCCCGATATTGCGTTGAAATTTGTCAAGCGATTAGAAATACACTTCACACCGAAACACGGAAGTTGGCTCAACATAGCAGAAATCGAATTGAGCGCTATGACAAGACAGTGCCTCGGCAAACGCATTGCAACAATAGAGAAACTTCAAGCGCAAGTTTCTGCTTGGGAAAACAAAAGAAACGCAGATACGAAATCTGTCGATTGGCAGTTCTCAACGGATGATGCCAGGGTCAAACTGAAATGGCTTTATCCTAAAATATAACTTTGTCGAAGCACTAGTGTCTAATTGTTAAAATCACGAGCATAATTTTGATATATAACTAGCCGTATTTAAACATTTTACATCATTCAGAACTATGGCAATTAGACACTAGCCGTAATACTCCTTGTACCAGGCGACAAAGGCGGCTACGCCTTCTTTAAGCGGGGTTCGAGGGGCGAAGGCTATAATGTCGCGCAAGGGACGGCAATCGGCCCAGGTTTCATCGACGTCGCCGGGCTTGCGCGCTTGTAATTCCACTTCAGCCCGACGCCCAAGGCAGTCTTCGAGCGCAGCGACGAGTTCGGACAGGGGGGCAGGCCGGCCGGCGCCGATGTTGTAAATGCGGAAAGGGGCCGCACTGCGCGAAGGGTCCGGCACATCGGGACGTCGTTGCGGGTCGGGGGTATCGGACGGTAGTGCGGTGTCGTGCGGGCCGGCCTGGGTCGGAAGATCCTGTGCGGCGCCGCGCCGCGCCGCGTCCGGCCGAGGGGGGACGGCCAGCAAGGCTGCCGCCGCATCCGCAGCGTCGTCGATATAAGTAAAGTCCCGGCGTTGTCTGCCCATGTTGAAAAGCGGGATCGGCCGGCCTTCAAGAATTGCGCGCGTAAAAATGAACAAGGCCATGTCCGGCCGGCCCCAGGGGCCGTACACCGTGAAAAAACGCAGTCCGGTGGCCGGAAGGCTGTAAAGGCTGCTGTAGCTGTGCGCGCACAGTTCGTTGCTTCGTTTCGTAGCCGCGTACAGGCTCACGGGGTGGTCGGCACCCGCTTCCGCCGCGAAGGGAAGCCGCGCGCTCGTGCCGTATACCGAGCTGGATGAGGCAAAGAGCAGGTGTTCGACGCCGTTGCGCCTGCATGCTTCAAGGATGACCGTAAACCCGTAGAGATTGCTGCGCGCGTAAGCGAGAGGATTTTCGAGGCTGTAGCGGACGCCCGCCTGGGCAGCCATGTGCGCGACATGTGTGAAACGCTCGCGCGCGAACAGGGTAAAGACGGCCTCCTCGTCGCAGATATCCATGCGCCGAAAGCGAAAACCGGGAATCCCGCGCATGCGGTCCAGCCGGGCCTGCTTCAACGCCGGACTATAGTAGTCGTTGAGATTGTCCAGACCGACCACGCTGTGCGCGTCCCTACAAAAACGCAGACACAGATGATGGCCGATAAAACCGGCCGCTCCCGTGACAAGGATGCGCATCATCGCTGCTCCGCCGTCAAGCTGCACTCCCGGTATGCGTTAGGCCTGACCTTTCGCTGCCCGTGCGCGCAGCAGAGGGTGAGCCGTCAACACGGAACGCAGGTAAGCCACGGCCTTTTCCGTCCGCTCCGGGCCTTCGGCAAGGGCGGACAGCGCGGGCAGGAGAATATGCTGAAGTCCCCCGGCAATCTGCTGCGTATACGGGGCGCGTATGGTCAAGGCAAAACCGGAGCGCAAAGCGGACGCCGTTCCGAAATACAGGACCACTCCGGCGCCGAGCAGGCGTACCCCGGCGGCAAATTCAGCGCAGATGCCGGCGTTCTCCGAAGCGTCCGCGCCGCTGCCGGACGGGCGCACCGGCGGACACGCCCGGTTGCTTCCCGCATTCTCCGACACGACCGCACCTTCGGCCGCCGCGCCCCTTTCTTCGCCTGCGCCGCCCACTGAACTCGACTTCGTCCCGCTGCCGGCGGCGGATGCGGGCAGACTGAGGGGCCAGAAGGAGCTGGAGCCGCGCGGCAGGGCCAGGGCGGCAATCAGCGCCTTCAAGCAGCGCGAGCGCTCGGCTGAGGCGTTTCCCTGCAAATCGCTTCCCAATTCCTCATAAGTCCAGACCAAGGGCGCCGGGCGCGTTTTTTCCAGCAGCGCGCGCCACAGGGGGGAGAATTGCGCAGCAGACGGCTCGGACCCGGTCGCTGAAAGCGAAGGCGAGGATTGCACAGCACGTTCCCGGCTGCCGGATGCCGGGCCTGCATCGTTCCAGCCCGCATCCTCCGCAACGGGGCCGGCGACATCGTCGGCACCGGCGCCGCGCGCCTTGCCGTAAGCCGGCCGGGCGACGTCGCGGTACGGACGCGCGGCCTCATATTCCGCGCCGTCCGCGACCATTTTGCTGCTCCTGAACCCACGGGAATCGCGGTCCGCTTGCCCGGCAGCGGCGTCGTCGAACGCAACGCCGCTCAGCCCGTACTCTTCGTCGTCACGCAACAGGGCGTAGATCCCCGCGCCGCGCCAGGGCCGCAGGCAGGCGGCAAGGGTCAGAGCGTTGACAGCCAATCCAGCAGCCTCCAGGCGGCGTCCGCCTTGCTCATCGCGGGCCAATGCTCTTCGCGTCCGCGGCAGTCGACGACAAAAAGCGTATTCTTGTCTCCGGCAAAACCGGAATCAGGCCGACCGAGCAGGTTGGCCGCCGTAAGGTGCATATTTTTGGCCCGCAGTTTGCTCCGCGCGTTGGCTTCCAGATTCGCGCTCTCAGCGGCAAAACCGAAGATTTTCTGCTCCGGGCGGGCATGTTTGACGAGTTCGGAAAGGATATCCGGGTTGGACGAGAAATCAATGCGCAGAGAATCCGCGCCCCCTTTCTTAAATTTGCCGCCGCCGAAAGGCACCGGGGCAAAATCCGCCACCGCTGCCGCGAAGATGCCCGCATCGGCTCCGGGCCAGACATCAAGGGCAGCGGCAAGCATGTCGGCGGCCGACACCACGTCGATGCGCCGCACCGCGGCCGGCAGTTCGGGCACGCCGGGGCCGGCGACCGCGCTGACCGTCGCGCCCCGCAAAGCAGCGGCACAGGCGAGAGCCGCACCCATGCGGCCCGTGGAAAAATTGCTCCAGAAACGCACATCGTCCCATTGCTCACGGGTCGGCCCGAGGGTCAACAGGATGTGCCGTCCGGCGAAATCCTGCGGCAACAGGGCGGCCGCGGCGGCAAAAACTATTTCTTCGACCGGGGCCAGTTTGCCTTCACCCACATCGCCGCAGGCGGTTCGCCCGGCGGCAGGCCGTATGCAGCGCACCCCGCGCTCGAGCAAAATATCCACATTGCGCCGCGTAGCCGGATGCGCCCACATGCGCGGGTTCATGGCCGGGGCAAGCAGCAGGGGGCCGTCAAAGGCCAAAGCCTGGGCCGCAAGCAGCGTATCGGCGCTCCCGCAGGCCAGCCGGGAAACGGTCGTTGCGCTCGCCGGAGCGATCAGCATCGCATGCGCGCAACTGCCCGGCTCAAGATGCGCAAATACGCCTTCTTCATCCTCGGCAAAAAAGCGCGTGTACACAGGCGCCGCATCAAGCCCCGCAAAAGTCAAAGGACGGATGAAACGCTGCGCGGCCTCGGTCAGACAAACCCCCACCAGCACACCGCTCCGCTGCAACATGCGCATGACGTCCACGGCCTTGTAGGCGGCCGCCGAACCGCATACGCCCAAATGCAGACGCCTGTTCCGCAAGGCACAGGCCGGCAACAGCGTATTCATCGCGCCAAAGGCCCTACGCCGTCCGCTTGACCGGCAAGCGCGGGCGGAGTGTCGCCTTCAAGACGCGACGTCACAAAAATGCGCATGTCGGTGTTGATCATCCCATCGGAAATCTGCAGGGCGGCCAGACGATCCGTTTTCTCAAAAACCAGCACGGACTCCGCGGCGCGCAACAGCGAACGCAAGGACCAACCGTTGGATGCCATATTGCGGCGCATGGTGTTCATCAGCGACACCACCTCAACGCGCCCGCTGAACCGCTGCACTCCGCACTTCAAGCCGGAAGGCGCAAATGTTATAAAGGTGTCGCCGCGCGCTTCACTCAACTCACTCGGTATGGGGATATCGGCAAATTCACTGTAAAAGTAGGCCGGGGCAGCTTCCCCGGCATCATCGGAAAAAGGATTTTTAAGCGAACCGTCCGAAGCGCACCCGGTCAACAGAACCACGACCAGCAATAAAGGCAGAACACGCATGAAGCCCTCCTGTTGTATCGGGACGCCGCCGCAAATCCCGGAAAAATGTGCCCGGCGCATGGTCCTCTCCTTGCAGGGGAGGTTGTAAACATTAAAGGCATTTTTGAATCAACGCCTTACCTGCGGCGGCATGTTCCTTACTTCGGCCGAAGCCGGAAAGAAGTCAAGCGAATCCTGCGGACATACGGCCGTTCAACCCGCAAAATCCCGCACCGCTTGCGAAAAAGCCGCAAACTCCGCAGCGGTGTGCGCAAAGGAAAGCATGGCCGTTTCAAAGGCCGAAGGAGCAAGATAGAACCCCCGGCCGCGCATGAAGCGGTAAAAGCGCGCCCAACGCCCGGCATCCGCAACGGCGGCCCCGGCAAAATCACGCACCGGCCCTTCCGTGAAAAACAGCGCGAACATGGATGCGCAACGATTAATGCAGACCGGCAGCCCCTTGGCGGCAAAAATTTGCTCCAGTTCGCAACAAAACCGCTCCACGCGCTGCTCAAGAGCGTCGTAAGCGCAACCTTGCAGCGTTTCCAACGTAGCACGGCCCGCGGCCACGGCCAGGGGGTTGCCCGAAAGCGTCCCGGCCTGATAGACGTCGCCCGCCGGAGCGATGCGCCGCATATACTCGGCTTTGCCGCCGTACGCGCCCACCGGCAGGCCGCCGCCGATAATTTTGCCCAGAACGGTGAGGTCGGGGCGAAGGCCGAAACGGGTCTGCGCCCCCCCGTAAGCGACCCGGAAGCCGGTGATCACTTCGTCGAAAATCAGCAGGCTGCCGTTGCGCGTACACAAATCGCGCAAGCCTTCCAAAAATCCGGGGACGGGAAGGACCAGGCCCATATTCGCGGCTACGGGTTCGACGATAACGGCGGCAATATCCCGCCCCCTTGTCGCGAACACGCGTTCCGCGCCTTCCAGGTCGTTATACGCACAGAGCAGCGTGTCGGCGACAACGCCGGGCGGGACGCCGGGCGTGCCGGGCAGGGACAGGGAGGCTACTCCGGACCCGGCCGCAGCCAGAAAAGGATCCGCATGCCCGTGGTAACAACCCGCAAATTTCAGAAAGGCAGAACGGCCGGTGCAGGCGCGCGCCAGACGCAGGGCGCTCATGGCGGCCTCTGTGCCGGAATTGACCATGCGCACCATTTCCACGGCGGGCAGGGCGTCGATCAACAGCCGGGCCAGGTGCAGCTCGTCGGGGCAGGGCGCGCCGAAACTCGCGCCCCGCGCGGCCGCTTCACACAGGGCGGCGGTGACCTCCGGATGCGCGTGGCCGAGCAGCATGGGACCCCACGACAGGACGAAATCCACGTACTCGTCGCCGTCCACGCTGTAAATCCTGCTCCCCCGCGCGCGGTCGATAAACAGCGGCTCGGCGCCCACGGCCAGACAGGCGCGCACAGGGCTGTTCACTCCTCCCGGAATGCACTCCTGCGCCCTGCGGAAAAGTTCCGGCGACGAAAGCGTCATCTCAAGTCCCCTAAAAAAAGCGTAAGGACGATTTTTTCAGTTCCTCTATACTTTCCAGCACAACATAGTCCGTCAGCCCGGCGTCCCGCGCAATCTCGGCGATCGCCCTTTCCAGCTCGCCCGCGTCCCGGCCGTGCACCATGGTATACAATTCGTAAGGCCAGTCGGGCACAGGGGAGGGACGACAGTAGCAATGGGAAATCAGAGGATGGCGGGCCATGCGGGCGCCTGCGGCGTCTATGCCGGCGCGTTCCGCCTTCCAGGCGACCATGGCGTTCACGCCGTAGCCGGCCTGCCGATGCCTGAGCACGGCGCCGAAACGGCGAATGACGCCCTCGTCCCGCAAGGAACGCAACAACGCGAGGACTTCCTCTTCCTTTACGCCCGCCTCGGCGGCAACCGCGGCAAAAGGCGCCGGAGAATCGGGCAGGGTGTCCTGCATGATGCGCAGGACGCGGCACTCGGCCTCAGAAAACGTGCGTGCGGCAGACATGGCGATCACCCTGTTTATTTACCGGAGCAGCGACAAATTGCAAGAAAAAATTTGCCGTGGACAACGAAAACAAAAGTGCGTAATCAATCTCGATAACAGTAAAATATCCATCACCTTCGCAGGAGGACGAAACCGATGTCATACGCCTGGGACAGCAGCCTTGAAACCGGCAACGCGCAGATCGACAACCAGCACAAGCAACTTGTCGCGGCCCTGAACAACCTGCTCGACGCCTGCCGCAGCGGCAAAGGCACGGAGGAGGTCGCGAACACCATGGAATTTCTCGCCGGCTACACCATAAAACATTTCGCCGACGAGGAAAAAATCCAGAAAACGCACAACTATCCGGATTACCTGAATCACAGGCGCATTCACGAGGACTTCAAGCTCGTCGTCGCCGACATGGCCAAGCGCTTGAACCGGGAAGGGCCGACCGAGGAACTGCTTGCGGACGTCTACGCCAACGTGGGCGACTGGCTGGTCAACCATATCAAGGGCGACGATTTCAAACTGGCCGTGTACGTACGCGCGCAGGCCGGCTGATTTGCCGAACACGCCGCTGAAGTCCTTCGCGCGCGCCCGGCGCTGCGGGCGCGGGAGGTGTAACTGTGGAATATCTGCTGCCGGGGGTGCTGCTGACGCTCATGGGGGCGGTATTGCTGCTCAATTTGCTGACGCTGCCCGCCAACTGGATCATGATTTTCCTGGTTTTTATCTGGCGCGTGCTCAATCCGCAGCCGGGCGCCATGGACATGATTTACTTCGTCAGTCTGATCGGTCTGGCGGTTGTCGGGGAAGTGGTGGAATTCTTTGCGCAGGCGTGGGGAACCAAGAAGTACGGGTCGACCAACACGGGCATGATCGGCGGCATTATCGGGGCCATTGCGGGCGCGATATTGTGCGCGCCTTTTTTTCTCGGCCTGGGGGCGTTGGGCGGGGCGTTGGCGGGGGCCTGGTGCGGCTGTTACCTGTTTGAAATTTTGCGCGGCAGATCCGCCGGCGAAGCGGCACAGGCGGCTAAAGGCGCTCTGTTCGGGCGTTTTTGCGGCATCTTCATCAAGTGCGGCATCGGCGCGGCCATGCTTGTGCTGACCTATCACGCGGTTTGGCCGGGACTTGCCGCCCTGCCGACGGACGGCCCGCCCGCGATCCCCGCCCCGGCTCCCGCAGCGCCGGCCCCGGCCCCGGCACCGCCTCCCGGCGCTTCCACCTGAAAACTTCGGGCACTGTGGTCGACACCATATAAACAGGTTAAAACGGCGCGCCCTGATCCAGGTCCGCCGACCGCGGTTTCAGCGGTGACGCAAAAGTAGGCTTGCCGTAAGCTTACCGTATTGTTCAGAGCAAATAAAATGGTATATCTATATGAATTTACAGGATAAACAATTCTTTCGCTATATTTATGGCGTCGATATTCAGCAATTACTGATATCCGCATTGAAAAGTAAACTTTTCCCTGCGGAGGATCGTCAGCCGAAAAGCGTGGTTTTCGGCTGACTCACGCCGCTTCGCGGCGATATCAGCCTAACGGCTGCTGTTC
>JAISWB010000027.1 GCA_031271265.1 Desulfovibrio sp.
TGATCAAAGGCGGCAAATTTGTCGAGGAAATCGCCCACGCGGATACGGTGGTTTTTGACAAGACAGGCACTCTGACCATGGCCCGTCCCGCGGTGGTGGACGTCATAGCCTTCGGCGGAAGAGACCGCAAGCTCATTCTGCGCCTTGGGGCCTGCCTTGAAGAACATTTCGTCCATCCGGTCGGACAGGCGGTGGTCCGCGCGGCGGAAGAAGAAAATTTACAACACAGGGAAGAACACACCAAGGTGGAATTGATCGTCGCCCACGGCATCCTCTCCTCCTGGCACGACAAGAAGATTCGCATAGGCAGCGCCCACTTCGTTCTTGAGCATCTGGAGCGCGAACGCCGCGCCAGACACGAACCTCCGCTGGACGAGGATCAGCTTGCCCTTATCCACAGGGAAACCGCGAAGGGCAGAAGCTTGTTGTATTTGAGCATGGACGACGATCTGGCCGGCATCATCCTCATTGAGGACGAACTGCGCAAGGACGCGGCCCAGGCAGTACAGGCCCTGCGCGACGACGGCATCTCCCGGGTCGTCATGCTCACGGGAGACGAGGAAAAAACGGCCGCGGGCATCGCGGTCCAGGCTGGCATCGAGGAATACGAGGCCAGGATGCTCCCTGAGGACAAGGCCGCCTATATCCGCCGCCTGAAAGACCAAGGCAGCATCGTCGCCATGGTGGGTGACGGCGTCAATGATTCCCTGGCGCTTTCCACGGCCCATGTGGGCGTTGCCATGGCGGAAGCTACGGACGTTGCCCGTGAAGTGGCGGATATCGTGCTGACCAGCGGCGACTTGCACGATCTTTTGTTGGCGCGGAGGATTTCGCGCGAGGCCCTGGCCAGAATCCGCAGCGGCCTTCACATCTCCCTGTTCTGCAACAGCCTGTTTTTGACCGGAGGGCTGCTGGGAGTGCTGAGTCCAGGGCTATCGGCCTTTCTGCACAACGCTTTGACCTCAGGCATCGCGTTGTCCGGGATCCGCCCTTTTGCGGCGGTCACGTTGCCTGCTGAAGATTCGTAAAAAAAGGTGGACCCATGATCGCTAGTTTCATTGACGGACGGGTGCGTATTCGCGCCGAAGCGCTGAAACAGGCGGAAATCATGTCCATGGCGAAAAGTCTGGCGCAATCCAGGCAAGGCGTTCTGAAAGTCGAAGGCAATGTCGGAACCGGGAGTCTCCTTGTGCATTATGATCCCGCCGTCATTACGCGGGAAACGCTGCTTGAAACAGCGAAAATTCTGGAAGCGCAGTTTGCGGGCGCGTAACGTGGTTTCAGAGCATCAGCGCGGTCGGCTCCGGAGCAATTTCAGAATGAAACATCTCTGGCGGCCGCGCAAGCGGACGCCTTTCTTGACCGACTGTTTTTATAGGGAGCCGTAACTGTGGACAAGAGACAGACAGCGTCGAAGGCCGCGTCGCTTCTGGATATGCCCTGCGACTGCGGACTGCGGGTTGAAGAGTTGGTCGGCAGCCGTTCCTTGCGATCCCGGCTGTACGCTATGGGCATTCTGCCCGGTACGGAAATGGAGTTGCGCGCCCGGCCCTGCAAAGACGGCAACGTCTGCGTGAATGTGCGGCAATGCTCGCTTGTCCTTGGAGAAAGCCTGGCCAGGGCCATCGTTTGCAGTCCCGTGCATACCTCCGTTATGGACGACGCTACGGACCCGGCCTCCGGCCGCGCGGTAAACTGAGGCTCTTTTTCAAACGCGCCGGCCCTGCCGGCCATCGCGCAATTCTTCCCTGCCGCCGCAAAGCGGCGCAACGCGCTGTTCAACCTACGGTGCGACAGGGGAAAAGGGGATAGATATGGAAAACATCATTGTCGGCGCAATTGTTCTCGTGGCGGCCGCATATGCCGGCTACCGCCTTTTTGTCCGTCGTGACTGCGGTTGCGGCAGGGGGAGCGCTTGCGAAAGCGACGCTAAGCAAAACGGCCAATCCGGAACCGGTTGCTGCTGCTGTCTTACGCCTGAGGAAGACGGTTCCGATGGCGGTTCCGAAAGCCGTCGCTAACGCGAAAAGTAATTTTTCAGGGAGCGGATCATGGAACAAGTATCGTTACGCACGCTGGATGAAGGGCAGGAGGCCGTCATAGCGGACATTACCGCGGATGGCGAAATGGGCCGGCGGATACGCGACATGGGTCTGGTGCCGGGAGTTTCGGTGCAGGTTGTGGGCCGCGCCCCGCTTCAAGACCCCGTCGCTTTGCGCCTTTTGGGCTTTACCCTCACTCTGCGCAACAGTGAGGCGGATTTCATCAAAGTGACCCAGTAAATCCCTGAGAAAATCCGCTCTCATTCCTGTCCACGCGAAAACAGGGATAGCGTTTTGCCGGCATTTTAGCCAAAACGACGGGAAAACAGCCATAAACGGGGGAAGCGTATGACAGCCGCACAAAATACCATTGCCATTGCGGGAAACCCCAATTCGGGCAAAACCACGGCCTTCAACCGCTATACGGGTTCACGCCAGCACGTCGGCAACTATCCCGGAATTACAGTGGAGAAAAAAGCGGGCATTGCCCATGTGGACGGCAAAACCGTCACATTGGTGGACCTGCCCGGAACCTATTCTCTCACGGCCTATTCCCTGGAAGAGGTCGTGGCGCGCAAAGTGCTGGCCGAGGAACGGCCCGGCGCCGTCCTCGACGTTATCAACGCCTCCGTACTAGAACGAAATCTGTATCTGACCCTGCAGATGCTGGAGATGGGTATTCCCGTGGTTCTGGCCCTGAACATGATGGACGAGGCCAGGGATCAGGGTATTATCATTGACGAAAAGCGGCTTGAGGAGCTTATCGGTCTTAAAGCCGTCCCCACAGTCGCCCGTACCGGTGAAGGTCTGCCCAAGGCGCTTGCCGAAACGATCAAGCTGGCGGAGGAAAAAAAAGGCCGCACCGCTCCCCTGGAAATTTCCTATGGACCGGAAATTGACGCGACCTTGAAAGAAATGACCCCCATCGTCGAAGAAACGAAACTTCTGACGCACAAATATCCCGCCCGCTGGGTGGCCATGAAATACCTTGAACGCGACGAAGACATCGTCAGCCAGGGCCGCGCCGCTTCAGCAACCACCAGCGCCGCTCTGGAAAAAATCGCCTCCCGGCTCTCCGATCACATCAAAACCACGCTGAATTCCTATCCTGAGGCATTGATCGCCGATTACCGGTATGGGTACATCGCATCCCTTCTTCGCCAGGGGGTGCTCAAAGGCGTTGACGAATTGAAAAATCGCATCGCCTATTCCGATAAAATGGACAAGGTGCTTACCCACCGCATTTTCGGTCCGGTGATCATGCTCGGCGTTCTTTACGCCATGTATTATCTGACTATAGAGATAGGCGATTATCCGCTTGGCTGGGTGGAAAGCTTTTTCGAATGGCTGGATGGGGCAGTGGGAGCCGCCCTGCCGGACGGACTGCTCAAATCCATGATCACCTCCGGGGTCATCGGCGGTGTCGGCGGCGTGCTCGGCTTTGTCCCCCTGATCGTCATAATGTTCCTGCTCATCGCCTTCATGGAGGACTCGGGATACATGGCGCGGGTCGCATATATGTGGGACAGGATCTTCCGCTTTTTCGGCCTGCATGGCGCGTCCATCATGCCCTTTATCATTTCCGGCGGTATTGCCGGCGGGTGCGCCGTGCCCGGCGTTATGGCCACGCGTACCCTGCGCAGTCCCAGAGAGCGTCTGGCGACCATCCTGACGGCTCCCTTTATGGCCTGCGGGGCTAAAATGCCGGTATTTCTGCTCTTTGTCGGCATATTTTTCGAAGATAACAAGGCCCTGATCATGCTCCTGCTTTCCCTGACAGGTTGGGCCGCCGCCCTGCTTGTGGCGCGCCTGCTCCGTTCCACGCTGATCCGGGGGGCATCCACGCCTTTTGTCATGGAACTGCCGCCCTACCGTTTGCCGACCCTCTCCGGCATGATCATCCACACCTGGGAACGGGCCTGGCAGTATATAAAAAAGGCGGGGACCATCATCCTGGCCATCTCCATCCTGCTTTGGGCCGCCATGTCCTTTCCCTCGCTGCCCGATGATGTGTCCGCGGGCTTTGCCGAAAGAAAGGCCGCCATTGAAACTGAGCTTTCCGCTTTCCCGTACAAGAAGCTCTCGGACGAAATCGCCGGACTGGAAGAAGAACTAGACGGGCTTGGCGCAAATGATCCAAAGGCAAAGGAACTTCAGGTCAGGATTGACGATCTTGTGGCCCAGCGCGACGCCCTCCCCGCCGGGAAGCTCAAGGTGGAAATTGATGAGCTTACCGGACAGGTGGATGCGCTGCCCAAGGATCCGGCGGCGGACAAGCTGCGCGAGCAAGTGGCGAAGCTTTCCGAATCTCTTGAGTGGCTGAAACCGGAAGACGCCGGGACCAAAGCCCTGCAGCGGCAACTGGACGAATTGAGCGAAGTCCTGGAAAAAACCCCTTCCGGCGCCATAGAGGCCGTCATCGCCAGGAAACAGAAGGAAAGAGATGAATTGCCGGAAATCCGGCTTGAAGCGAACATTGCGGAAATAGAAAATGAAGAGGCCGCCGCGACCCTGACTCACTCCTTAGCCGGCAGGGTGGGCACCGCCCTGGAAAGAATCACCGCGCCGGCCGGGTTTGACTGGCGGACCAATATCGCCCTTGTGGGCGGCATAGCCGCCAAGGAAGTGGTCATATCCACCCTGGGCACGGCCTATTCGCTCGGAGAAATCGGCGATGACGAACATTCGCTGGCTGACCGCATCAAGGGGGACAGCCACTGGACCACGGCCAATGCCGTCGCCCTGCTCCTGTTCACCCTTCTATATTCTCCCTGCTTCGTCACGCTGGTTGTAATCAAACAGGAATCAGGCTCGTGGAAGTGGCTTTTTTTCAGCCTCATCTTCAACCTTGCCCTTGCCTACAGCGTCGCCGTAGCCGCCTACCAGACGCTGGCATAGACGGTGTCGTCACCCTATTGATAATGTGGATTGCCCCCTCCCTGAAGGGAGGGGTTATGTGGAAGGTATGCCCGGCCTTGCCGGGCGTCAAGGGGGAATCTCCCTGAAGGGAGCGTTTCAAACCATTAAGGAATTTCTGATGAAATCAATGCGTCTTGCATTTTACCACGGTATGCTCTAAGAATACCTTCGGTGGTTGCTGTTGCGGCTGTTGCGGCGGCAGGGTGCCGCGTCGGCGGTTTTCAGGCATTTCCTGAAAGAAAACTGCAGGGTGATTGCGCGGGCGGATACCCTGCAACGAAAGACGCCGGCGTGATGCCTTTGCACCGTTGAACGCCGGCCGAGTACCGCATGGACAGGAAAGCATGTCGACCCATCACAGAGTTACAGTACTATGAAACGAAGGCGAGGGAGCAGTGAACTGGTATCAGCCCGAAATTGAACGTGCCTCGGCAGACCGCCTGCACGACCTGCAGTCCGAAAGACTGGTCCGCACGGTAAAGCACGCCTACGACAACGTGGCCTTTTACAAGCGGAAAATGGACGAACACAAGGTAACGCCCGCCGACATAAAATCGGTGGACGATTTGCCGAAACTGCCCTTTCTCTGCAAAGACGACCTGCGCGATGCCTACCCTTACGGCTTTCTGGCCGTGCCGCGCTCGGAAGTAGTCCGCATCCAGTCCACAAGCGGGACCACGGGAAAACGGGTAGTCGCGTTTTATACGCAACAGGACATCGACCTGTGGGACGAATGTTGCGCCAGGGCCATAGTCGCCGCCGGCGGCGGCAAAGACGACGTGGTGCATGTGAGCTACGGTTACGGCCTGTTTACGGGCGGGCCGGGCTTGAACGGAGGCTCGCACAAAATCGGCTCCATGACTCTGCCCATGTCCTCGGGCAACACGGAGAGACAGATTCAGTTCATGTGCGACCTCGGGTCCACGATCCTGTGCTGCACGCCTTCCTACGCCGCTTTCCTGGCCGAAACGATCCTTGAGCAGGGCGTGGCGGACCGCCTCAGCCTGAAGGCAGGCATATTCGGCGCCGAGGCGTGGAGCGAGGAAATGCGCAGGGACATTGAAGGCAAACTGCGCATCAAGGCTTACGATATTTACGGATTGACGGAAATTTCCGGCCCCGGCGTCTCCTTTGAATGCTCGGAACAGACCGGCATGCACGTCAACGAGGATCATTTCGCGGCCGAAATCATCGACCCCGCCACTGGCGAAACGCTGCCTACGGGTTCCAAGGGCGAACTCGTTTTTTCCTGCCTCAGCAAGGCCGCCTTTCCCCTGCTGCGCTACCGGACGCGCGACATCTGCGTACTCAGCCGCGAACAATGCTCCTGCGGCAGAACCCTGGTCAAGATGTCGAAACTCATGGGCCGCAGCGACGACATGCTCATTATCCGCGGGGTCAATGTCTTCCCTTCACAGATAGAGGCCGTGCTGCTCAAGGGCGGCTTCCCGCCCAATTATCTGATCATTGTCGACAGGGTGAAGCATACGGATACCTTTGACGTGCAGGTTGAGATGACCCCGGACATGTTTTCGGATACTGTCAAAAAGGTTGCCGCAAGGGAGAGCGAACTGGTGAGCGCCCTGCGCTCCATGCTCGGCATTTCTCCCAAGGTTACGCTGGTCACGCCGCGCAGCATCGCCAGAAGCGAAGGAAAGGCCGTGCGGGTGGTGGACAAACGTAAAATTTGAAGCGCGTAGTATTTTGCGGGGAAAAAACCATGATTATAGACCAGATCTCCGTGTTTGTGGAAAACAACCCCGGCCGCCTGGCGGATATTGCCGGCATTCTCGGCAACGCCGGCATCGACATGCGGGCCATGTCCATTGCCGACACGGCCAAATTCGGCATCCTGCGCCTGATCGTCAACAAGCCGCGGGAAGCCCTGGAGTTGCTCCGCGCCGCCGAATGCGTGGTGTCGGTGACGCCGGTGCTGGCGGTAGCCATCAAGGACCTTCCCGGCAGCCTGGCTGCCGTGTTGCGCGTCCTGGCCGAAGCCGGGATCAATGTCGAATACGGCTATGCGTTTGTCTCCAGAAAGCAGGGCAACGCCTATGTCGTCATCCGCGTGGAAGACAATGAACGCGCGGCGGAGTGTCTGGCGCAAAACGGCATCAAGGTCGCGGGCGGCGACGAAATTTACGACTGAGCGCGGCGATGCGGGGTGCTCCCGGCTGCCTGTCTGCCGCGCTGCCCGTATTTGCCTGTATCTGCACGCGCACGGCAGTCTGAGGCCGCGACTCCGAAATCCTCTCCCGACCGGCCTACATGTATCTGTAAGCGCAAAACTTTCTAAGGCTCCGATCAACGTGAAATATTGCGAAGTTCCCATGGTTCCGGGGCCGACCTTCGTGCCCGAACGCATCTTGTCCGCCATGTGCCGGGATTACGGTTCCGGACAGATTGAGCCCGAGTACCTTGAGCTTTACGCCGAAACGGGCCGGCGCGCGGGCGCGCTTATGGGCACGCGCAACGATGTGGTCTTCATGACCGGCGAAGGCATGCTGGCCCTGTGGGCGGCCCTGAAGAGCTGCCTCAAAAGCGGCGATGCCGTGCTGTCCGTAGTTACGGGCGTCTTCGGGGACGGGATTGCCGACATGGCCGCGTCCATAGGCTGCCGCGCGGAGAAAGTGACGTTCCCCTACAACGCCGTGGTGGGCGACGGGGACGATCTGCAACGCATCGAGGACGCGGTCCGGCGCGTCAAACCCGCCATGCTTACGGCCGTACACTGCGAAACGCCGTCCGGTACGCTGAATCCCCTGGAAGGCATGGGGGAAATAAAACATCGCCTGGGCGTGCCGCTTTTCTATGTGGATGCCGTCTCAAGCCTGGGAGGCGTTCCCGTCGAGGCCGACGCCCGGCATATTGATCTGCTTCTGGGCGGTTCCCAGAAATGCCTGTCCGCGCCTCCGTCCATGAGTATGGTCGCCGTAAGTCCTGCGGCCTGGGACTGTGCGGAACGCATCGGATACCGGGGCTATGACGCCCTGCTTCCCTTCCGCACCGTGCAGGAGGACGGGCGTTGCCCCTATACGCCCTACCGGCACGGTTTGGCGGCTCTGTCGGCGGCCTTGGACATTATTGAGGAAACCGGAGCCGACGGAACCTTCGCCCGGCATGAGCGGGTGGCCGCCTTGTGCCGCAAAGGACTGACCGACCTGGGCATTGAGCTTTTCCCCGCGCCGGAGGCCGTGCCTTCCCCGACGGTAACGGCGGCTCTGGTGCCGCCCGGCGCTGAGTTCGCGCGTCTGCAGGCGGCCCTGCGCCGGCGCGGTCTGGCTGTGGCCGGGAGTTTCGGCCCTATGGCGGGCAAGCTGTTCCGCCTCGGGCACATGGGTAGTCAGGCCGACCCTGTTCTGGTGCAAAAAGCCCTGGACATCATTGCCGATGTCGCGGACGACCTGAGGCGCGCGCAATGAGCGGACAGAGCACGGCAAACCGGGTCGCGGAAACTTACGGACTGAGCAAACTCGGCGCCCGGACGCTCCCGCGTTTCGACAGTCCCGATGCGGCAATCCTGGAAGCCTTTCCCAACAGAAATCCCGAAAGAGATTATGTCGTCGTTTTTGACTATCCGGAGTTCACCTCCCTGTGCCCCGTCACCGGCCAGCCCGATTACGGCGCAATCCGCGTGACCTATGTGCCCGACACCTGTTGCGTCGAGTCCAAGTCCTTCAAACTGTACATGACGGCTTTCCGCAACAGCGCGGCGTTTATGGAGGAATTGACGAACAGGATAACCGGCGACCTGATCCTGCTGCTCAAACCCCGGCGCATGACCGTGGAAGGACGCTTCAACGCCAGGGGAGGCACGGGCATTACCGTGCGCGTGGAACATCTCGACCGGGAACTTCCCCCGGAGAGGCAGGAGCGCCTCAGCCGGCTCTGGTGAACCCTGTCCGCCTGTCGATACATGGCAGCAGCGCAACAGTTGCTGCGCGCATGCGTAAAGGGGAGGGTACTATTTCAATTCCGGATAAGAATTGCCGTAGCCTTTAGCCGTAGTCTTTATCTGTAGCGCTTTTACGTAAGCGCTTTTACGTAACATTCCCTGATGCATCTGCGGCAGGCACGGTATCCGTTTTTCAGGGTATTCACCGGAAAATGCGTGTCCGTTATCTGCGGACCTCATGCGGCTCGGACGACAATGGTCAGCGGAGCATGTCTCTCAGGACGGCGAAGGCTTCGGGAATGCCTTTGGGGTTGTTGCCGCCGGCTTGGGCGAGATCCGGCCGGCCGCCGCCGGAGCCGCCGACGGCGGCGGCCGCTTCCTTGATCAGGGCCGGGGCCGTCCATCTGGCGTGCAGGTCGCGGGACACGGCGAGCAGCATGTGCGTTTTGCCGCCTTCTTCTTCAGCCGTCAGGCAGATGACGCCCGACGGCAGCCTGGAACGCAGGTCGTCCATGAGTTCGCGCAGGATTTTGACGTTCGGCGCGGAACTGCGGTAGGTGAGCAGTTTGATGTTCCCTACGTCTTCCACCTTGGACAGGAGGTTGTTCCCGGCATAGGCCGCGGCCCTGACGCCTGCCTTTTCCAGGTCCCGGCGCAACGCCTTGACGTCTTCCTGCATGGAGCGGATGCGTTGCGGTAACTCGCCGGCCCGGCTTTTCAGCAGGTTTCCGGCTTCATGCAGTTCCGAGCGTTGCGCCCTGTGCAGGGCCAGGGCGTTTCTGCCGCAGACCGCCTCTATGCGCCGGATCCCGGCGGCGACCCCGGCTTCGGACACAACGGAGAAGAGGCCTGCTTGCCCGGTGCGCGCCAGATGTGTGCCGCCGCACAGTTCTGTGGACTCTCCGCTTATGCCGACAACGCGCACGCTTTCGCCGTATTTTTCCCCGAACAGGGCCACAGCGCCGTCGGCAAGTGCTTCCCGGTAGGAACATTGCCGGACAGTGACCGGAAGATCGGCCATTACGGCGGCGTTGACGGCGTGTTCGACAGCGGCCAGTTCTTCGGGGTTCAAGGCGCCGGGGTGGTTGAAATCGAAGCGCAGGCGTTCCCTGTCCACCATGGACCCGGACTGGCGGGCGTGGTCGCCCAGGATCCGGCGCAGTGCGGCATGCAGCAGGTGGGTGCAGGTATGGTTGCGGGCCGCATCCATACGCGCGTCCGCGTCAACGAGCAGTTCGGCAACGGCATCCGTGAGCAGTTCGCCGGAGCGCACGCGGATGCGGTGTACGGTCAAATCCGACGAGGCCTTGAGCGTGTCGATCACCTCCGCTTCTCCCAAAAGCGTGCGCAGGGTGCCGATATCGCCGCACTGGCCTCCGGAGGCGGCGTAAAAGGGGGTGACGCCGGTCACGCAGAAGCAGTCGCCGTCCCCGGCGCCGGCGCGTTCCAGACGTTCGTCGTCCGCGCCCAGCAGGGCGATAATGCGTCCTTCCGCACGCAGACTCTCGTACCCTGTGAAACGGGAACGCAGACCTTCGTCGGCCAGCGCGGCGAAAATCCGGTTAGCGTCCGGGCCGCCGGCGTTTTTCCGGGCCGCCTTGGCCCGTTTCTTCTGCTCCGCCATGGCAACGCGGAAACCTTCCTCGTCAACGGATATGCCGCGTTTTTCGCTCACGTCGTTGATGATGTCCAGGGGAAACCCGTAGGTGTCGTAGAGCTTGAACGCCGTCGCGCCGGGAATGCGCGTTTCGGCGTGCTCTTCGAGGCTCGACATTTCATCTTCGAGCAGGGCAAGGCCTTTGTCGAGGGTCTTTTCAAAGCGTTCTTCCTCTTCCTTGATGATGCGGGAGGTAAAGGCGCGCGCTTCGAGCAGTTCCGGAAAGCCTTCGCCCATGGCATCGGCCGCGGCATCGGCGGTCTTGTGCAGGAAGGTTCTCGGCATGCCTATCAGCCTGCCGAAGCGGTAGGCGCGCCGGATCAGCCGGCGCAGCACATAGCCGCGCCCTTCGTTGGACGGCATGATGCCGTCGGCGGCCATAAAGGCCACGGCCCGACTGTGGTCGGCGATGACGCGCAGGGCTGTGTCTGTGTCGTTCGTGTCCGGGGCGCTTCTGCTGTAGGTGACGCCCGCGAGGGAACAGGCCGTGTCGATGATGCCGCGGAAAATATCCGTGTCGTAATTGGAAAAAACGCCCTGGCAGACGGCGGCTATGCGTTCCAGGCCCATACCCGTGTCGATGCTCGGGCGGGGCAGGGGTTCGCGCTTGCCCGCGGGGGTTTCGTTATACTGCATGAAGACCAGGTTCCAGATTTCCAGAAAGCGATCGCAATCGCAACGGCCTATGCCGCAATCCGGGCCGCAGCTCATGTGTTCGCCCTGGTCGATGAGGATTTCCGAGCAGGGGCCGCAGGGACCGCTGTCGCCCATGCGCCAGAAATTGTCCTTCCCGCTCATGCGGATTATGCGTTCTTCGGGGATGGAACTGTGGCGGCGCCAGACGGCAACGGCTTCATCGTCATCCTCAAACACGGTGACATACAGCTTGTCGACCGGCAGTTGCAGTTTGCCGGTCAGCAGTTCCCATGAGAATTTGACGGCACCTTCCTTGAAATAGTCCCCGAAGGAAAAGTTGCCCAGCATTTCGAAAAAAGTATGATGCCGCGCCGTTCTGCCCACGTTTTCCAGATCGTTGTGCTTGCCGCCCACGCGCAGGCATTTCTGGGCGGAAACGGCGCGGGGAGAGGGCGCCGCCTCAAGGCCCTGAAAGATTTTTTTGAACTGCACCATGCCCGCGTTGGTGAAGAGCAACGTGGGGTCGTCACCGGGAACCAGGGAGGAGGAGCGGGTGATCGTGTGCCCGCGCTCCCGGAAAAAGTCCAGAAAAAGGCGTCGTACGGCATTGGCGGTGAGCATCAGGCACGTCCTTATGTCATGCTTCCGCGCCGGCGGCGGGCGTGTAGTCGGCGCTTTCGTCTTCCAGCCCGGTTTCGACGCGGGCCAGCGCTTCGGGATTCATGCCCAGGTGTTCGACGAGTTTGCGTTCTATTTCAAGACGCAGTTCGTCGTTTTCTTCCAGCAGGAGGCGGGCGTTTTCCTTGCCCTGCCCCAGGCGTTCCTTGCCGTAGGAAAGCCATGAGCCGCTTTTTTCCACGATTCCGGCTTCGACGCCGAGGTCGAGAATTTCCCCTGTGCGGGAAATGCCGGTGCCGTACAGGATATCGAAAACGGCCGTGCGGAAGGGCGGGGCGACCTTGTTTTTGACGACTTTGACGCGGGTGCGGTTGCCGTAGACTTCTTCTTTGTCCTTGAGGCTCTGGATTTTGCGGATATCCAGGCGGATTGTGGAGTAAAATTTGAGGGCGTGACCGCCTGTGGTGGTTTCCGGGTTTCCGTAGCCGCCGGGTATGCCGCCGATTTTCATGCGTATCTGGTTGATGAACATAATCGCCGTGCGCGATTTGTGGATGGAGCCGGTCAGTTTGCGCAGGGCATGGCTCATGAGCCGTGCCTGACTGCCCACCTGAGTGTCGCCCATGTTGCCTTCCAGCTCGTTCTGAGGAATGAGCGCGGCCACAGAGTCGACAACCACCAGATCCACGGCGTTGGAGCGGACCAGCAGGTCGGCGATTTCCAGGGCCTGTTCGCCGTAATCCGGTTGGGAAATCAGCAGATCGTCGGTATTGACGCCCAGGCGGCGCGCGTAATTGATGTCCAGGGCGTGCTCGGCGTCAATGAAGGCGCAGGCTCCGCCCAATTTCTGCGCTTCGGCGATGACGTGGAGGGTGATGGTTGTTTTTCCGGAAGATTCCGGGCCGTAGATTTCGGAAACTCTCCCCCTGGGGATGCCGCCGACGCCCAGGGCCAAGTCAAGGCCGATGGATCCCGTGGGAATGACGGGAATATTCGCATGGGTTTTGTCGGAAAGCTTCATGATGGCGCCTGCGCCGTGCCTGCGTTCAATGGTCGCAAGCGCTGCGGCCAAGGCTTCGGCGCGCATGTCGTCCGGGGCGGATGAGCTTTTTCTTGCCATGGTTCCGATCCTTTCTGCTGTATATGGTTTCAATCCGCATCCGGCGTTGTCCGCCGGTCGGCTCCGCCCCGGCGGGGAGCCGGGTGGAAGGAATGTACGATGAAATTGAAGCTTTCTCCTACCAGAAGAGGGAGGTAAAGTCACCAGCTTTGTCGCGCCTGCCCGCCGTCGTCCGTCTGCCCGCCGGCTGTTGTCCCTGCTCAGGGTAAGGTCACCGACCCTGTCGCGTACGTCCGCCGTGGGCCTGATTTGCCGTATCAGCAGATGCGGGGCAGTTGTTCTCCTTCCGGCATACCGAGCAGCCTGTACCCGCCCAGACGGGTGCGGAGGACAACCTGCCCGGCCTTGCCGTCCGCGCCGGGAGCCGCGATTTCACCGATGCAGGCTGCATCGCGGCCTTCGGGGAAGCGGCGCATGACGTCCACGGCGGCATCGGCCTTGTGCCGCGGCAGCATGCAGACGAGTTTGCCTTCGTTCGCCAGGTACAGGGGGTCCAGGCCGAGTACGGCGCAGCCCGCGGCAACCGTGTCCCGCACGGGGATGTCCGCTTCCCGTACCCGGCAGACAATGCCGGACCGGCGGGCGATTTCGTTCAGCGTTGCGGCCAGTCCTCCCCGTGTAGGGTCGCGCAGGACGTGCAGGTCGCCGATGTCGCGTACCAGGGACTCCACCATGCGGTTCAGCGGGGCGGAATCGCTGCGGATGCCGGCAAGCCCGCTCAACCCGCCGCGCCGCGCGGTTATCGCCAGGCCGTGGTCGCCCACGCATCCGGAAAGCAGTACGGCATCGCCGGGAGCGGCCCGTGTGCCGGACGGCGCGGGATCGGCGATGACCCGCCCTATGCCCGCGCTGGTGATGAAAATTTTGTCCGCCGCGCCGCGCGGCGCCACCTTGGTGTCTCCGGTCACTATCCGCACCCCGGCGGCGGCCGCCGCATCGGCCATGCTTTGCGCCAGGCGCTCCAGCAGAGGCAGGGGCAGCCCTTCTTCCAGAATGAACGCGCAACTCAGATACAGCGGTACGGCGCCGAGCATGGCGACGTCGTTGACCGTGCCGTGTACGGACAGGCTGCCGATATCTCCGCCGGGAAACTCCACGGGATCGATGATGTATCCGTCCGTGCTGAAGGCCAGCGGCCCCCGGATTTCGTCGAGCAGGGCAGCATCGTCGAGGGCCGGCTGTTCAGGGCCGCAGAAGCGGCTCAAAAAAAGTTCGCGGATCAGGCGCTGCGACGCTTCGCCGCCGCTGCCGTGATCCAGAAGAACGCGCCCGTGTCCCATGTCTGTTTCCTTATGTGCTTTCCATGTATGGACCTGCCCCGCGAACAGGCGGGAGTTGTCTGGGGGCAATCCCTTATGAGCCGGGAACCGGGCATGCGCGCCCCGGCTTTTCCGACGGAGGGCCGCCGTGTTCTTCTTGATACAGCCGAGGAAGAGGACTATAAGGGATTTGCAGGATGGACAATCCCCATGTGATGATCGGTATTTGTGCCCCGGCAGGAAGCGCAGTCCTACCGGGGCAGCTTATTGTTTACCGCTTGAAACGGCTTACGATTACTGCCGCAATCACGCCTGTCGGCACTGCCGACAAGACGCTTACGCTGAACTGCTCCATCGGCAGCACTTACTTATCATAGACTCGGAGGATTGCCCGGAGCAGTTATTACGCGCTTTGGGGCAGCCCCGCAAGCTCTGCGCGGCTGAACGCAGTACGAAATTTGCCGGGTCGGCATATCGACGCAAACGGTGAGAGTCGGCAGGTAACTGAATTGCTATCCGAAATAGGCTTTTTGCACCTGGGGATTGTTTTTCAATTCATCGGCTGTGCCGCATGCTGCTACCCGGCCCTGGGCCAACACATAGCCGTAGGATGAAACGGCCAGAGTCTGCCGCACGTTCTGCTCCACCAGGAAGACGGCCGTGCCCGCTTCGAGGACGGCCCGGATGATGCGGAAATTATCTTTGACCAAGGCAGGCGAGAGCCCCAGCGACGGTTCGTCCACAATCATCAGGCGCGGTTCGTGCATGAGCCCGCGCCCGATGGACACCATGGCCTGCTCCCCGCCCGACATGGTTCCCGCGGCCTGCCCACGGCGCTCCGCCAGCCGGGGAAAGAGCGCGTAGACCTTTTCCAGCGAGGCACGCACCTTGCTTTTGGAGCGCTCCAAGTATGCGCCCATGAGCAGGTTTTCCTGCACGCTCATTTTGGGAAAAATCCGCCGCCCCTCGGGAATGCAGGCTATGCCGAGCGTTGCTGTTTTGTGCGGGGGAAGACCTGATATCTCGAAACCATCGAAGGAAATGCTTCCCTCTCGCGGCGGGGTCAGCCCGACGATGGCCCGGATAAGCGTGGTTTTGCCCGCGCCGTTGGCGCCGAGCAGGCAGGTGATGCGCCGCGGCGGAATCTCCATGTTTACGTCGTGGAGCACACGGGCGTTGCCGTAAGCAACGCTGAGGTGTTCTATACGCAAGGGCTGAAACATGCTTTCTCCGGTCTGTTCCCTGTTTGCGGATGATGCGCGGACCCGATGCGGCGAAATACGAAGTATTCGTGAGGCAAGGAGTGACTGCGTTCCGGCCGCAGCCGTCAAAGCAAAACGGCACGAGTATCGTGTAACTCTTTATTTTTATGCCTCCGGCGGCTATGGCTCCGCCCTGGACCCGGCAGTGAAAATGATTTTCCCTGCACCCTTCAAAGGGGCTTATGCGAAAATTTATGTATTATACGGCAGAGCGTGGTCCTGCGTTGAAAACAGATTCACAAATCCGCGCCCAGGTAGGCTTCTCTCACCTGCGGGTCGGCAGTCACGCTTTCGTAATCCCCTTCGCACAGCTTGCGCCCGAAGTTCAGGACCGCACAACGGGTGCTGACCCGCCTGATGACCTCCATTTCATGCTCAATGAGCACCATGGTCAGCGGTTGCCCGCCCATATCCATGTTGAGCACCTCGTCCATGAGCCGGCGTGTTTCCTCATGCGTCATGCCTGCCGACGGTTCATCAAGAAAAAGCAGCCGGGGACTGCCGATCAGGGCGCGGCACACCTCCACCCGGCGTCGGTCCATCATGTTCAATTCGCTCACCGTCCGGTGAACGTGACCGGCGAGCAGGGGATTCAGGGCGCGCAACAGGGTGCGGGCGCGCTCCAGCCCGGCCTCGTAGTCGGCCCGGAAGGCCTTTCGCCGCAACACATTATGGACGAATCCCGTATTGAGATTCTTGTGGTTGCCGATCATGATGTTGTCCAGAACCGTGAGATCCAGGCAAAGGCGGGATCGCTGGAAGGTGCGCGCTATCCCTCTGCGGCAGATATCCTGGGCGGACATGCCGGTCACGTCTTCCCCGGCGAAGACGACCTTCCCCCCGGCGGGTCGATATATACCAGTCACAACATTGAAGAATGTGGTTTTGCCCGACCCGTTGGGGCCGACCAGACCGAGTATTTCGCCTTCGTCGACCTCCAGATCCAAGCTGTCCAGGGCAGTCAGTCCCCCGAAACGCATGGTCAGGGAAGAGCAGGAAAGCAAAGGCGTCACGCCGACCTCCCGAAGTAGTGCCGGGGCATGCGCGGCAGCAGCCCGGCAGGACGGAAAACAATCACGAAAAGGACCAGAGCCGAATAAATGAGGTAGCGGTATTCCTGTATGACTTGGAATTTTTCCGGCACAACCACGACGAAGATTGTTGCCGGTATGACGCCCCAACTGTTGCCCAGTCCGCCGAGCAGCAGAATGGAGAGAAAGAGAAGGGAATCGGCAAAGGCGAAGTTTGCCGGGCTTATGTAGCCGAGCATCATGGCATACAGGGCGCCCGCGATGCCCGCCAGAAGGTTGCCCGTAGTGAAGGCGACGATTTTCCAGCGCGCGATGTTTATTCCGAAGCATGCGGAGGCTGTTTCATCCGAGCGCACGGCGTCCATGGCAAGGCCGATCCAGGAGCGCTCCAGCCGGCGCACAAAGGAAAACACAAGGCACAGCAGGATAAAGCAGACCAGATCGTATTTGACGTAAAAGGATACGTCGAGAGTTTCAAAATGCACGTCCTTTCCGAAATCCGTACCGAACAGGCTCAGCGGCTGCACGGACAGACCCTGGGGGCCGCCGAACCACTCGCTGACTTCGAGAAACACCTTGAACAGCAGGGCAAAGGCCATGGTTACCAGGGCGGCGTAATGCCCGGAAGTGCGCAGAACCGGCAGCAGAAGCACGCAGCCGGTCAGGGCGGCGGCCGCGCCTCCGAGCGGCAGGGCAAGCAGAGGCGGCAGTCCGGAGCCGGACAACAGCGCCGCGGTGTATCCACCTATGCCGAAGAAGGAGGCGGCGCTGAAGTTGATGACCCCTGCACAGCCGAGCTGCACGTTCAGTCCCAGGACCGTCACCGCGTAAACCATGATTGTTCCGAGCAGGAACAGGTTGTAATGATCGTCGCAGAAGATCAGGAGCAGAGCGAGCATGACCAGAATCAGGCAGAAATCCCAGGTCCGTTCGTTGCCGCGTATAGTTGCGGAAATGCCCGTATGCAGATCGGTCAACGCGGCGACAAGGACCATCATGCCGCACGAAATCATGTACACCAGGATGTGGCTTTGTTCTTCGGCCTTCAGAAAAAGTACGCTCCAGCCCAGCAGACACAGGGCGAGCAGGATGCAGCCCGCAGGACCGGGCAGGACGAGATCGCGGCTGCGGTACGGCACGGCCTAAACCCTCCTGCTGCCTTGTTCCGCGATAAGGCCCGTGGGGCGCAGGGCCATCATCACAATCACCACGCCGAAGGCGAACACATCCTTGTAAGCGCTTGCAAAAGGCATGACTACTACGCCTGCGGTCTGCAGAAATGCGAAGATAAAGCCGCCGCATATCGCGCCGTAAACATTGCCGAGACCGCCTATCACCGCCGCGCTGAAACCTATGGCGCCGAGCAGCAGCCCCAGGTTGAAACTGACTTCATTGTAATACAGGCCGTTCATCACCCCGGCGAAGGCCGCCACCGCCGAGCCCAGGGCAAAGGTGGCGAACACGATCAGGCGGAAATTGACGCCCATGAGTTGCGCCGCTTCCGCGTCCTGGGCCGAGGCCCGGATAGCCATACCCAGCTTGGTGCGGGTGATGAGCAGGTGCACAAGCACGATGATCAGCACTCCGGCCAGAAAAAGAACCAGATTGTCGAAACGCAGGTTCAATGTTCCCGACTGTACAGACCAGTCCGGCAGCAGTCGCGGAAAAGGTTTGGGATTGGAACCGTCGGGGAAAAAAAGGCGGACCGCTTCGCGCAACGCCGTGCCGAACATCATGGTCGCGAGCAGGGTGTTGAGCGCGGGCGCCCCGCGTAGGGGCATGATGATCAACCGCGCCGTCAGCATGCCGAGTACGGCCACCACGGTGATCGCCGCAGTCAGGACCCAGAAGAAGACCCAGCCGGCGCCGAGACCGGGATGAAAAAACTCCAGCCACCAGTATATGCCCAGACCGGTAAACGATGCGAGCATGACTGTGTCCCCGTGCGAAAACACGATGACGTCCAGCACCCCGAAAAAGAGCGTGAAGCCGACGGCCACCAGGGCGTACATCATGCCGAGCATCAACCCGTTGATGCAAAATTGCAGAAAAAGTTCCATGCGCTGTCTCTTCGCGTCCTTGAGGCAGGCCCCTGCGCGGAGCCTGCCTGTTTTCAACGTCAATCCGCACTCATCTTGAAAGAACATTTGCCGGGGGCTGTACGCTCATTTCTTGAGATAGCGTTTGCCGGAGGCGTACTCACTGTCCTCCCAGATCGTCCATACGCCGTCCTGCACCACATACTTGGTAATTATCGGGACGGTATTCTGGCCGTGGTCGTCGTAGACCACCTTGCCGACAAGAGTGTTGCCGTCCTTGATGCCGTTCAGGGCGGCGGTCACTTTTTTCCTGTCCGGACCTACCTTTTCAATGCTGTCCAGAAGCTGGGTCATGGCCGCGTAGGCAAATGGACCGTATGCCTCCGGGCCTTGGGCGAAGTTGTGTTCGGCATAGCTTTTCAGAAACGCCTGTCCGCCGGGCAGTTTTTCCACCGGGGTGCCTTCGATGAAACTCAGGCAGCCTTCGGCCAGTTCCTTGCCCAGACCTTCTATAAAGGAGTCGGATTTGATGCCGGAAACGCCTTCAAACTGGGCGTTGATGCCGAGTTTGTCCATCTGGGAGCGTATCCGGACGCCGAGCGGGGTCAGGCCGCCGAAATAGATGACTTCGGGGTTCAGCGCCTTGATCCGGGTCAGTTCTGCCGTGAAATCCTGCTGCTCCGAGGTCACGCCGAACACGCCGAGAATTTCGCCCCCCTTTTCGGTGAGATATTTGCTGAAGTAATCCTTGTGCGACTTGCCGTAGTCGGTGGTATCGTGCAGGATGGCGAATTTCTTGTAACCTTGGGAGCGCATGAACTTGGCGGCTTCTTCGTTCTGGTTGATCATCGTGCCGCAGATGCGCAGGATTTCCGGGTAATCGTTGCCGTAAGTAATATCAGGCTGAACTGCACCCCAGACAATGACCGGCATGCCGAAGCGGTGATAGATGTCCACCGTGCCGAGGGCCACGGCGGAACAGTAATGGGTCACCGCGCCGATAACCTTGCGGTCGG
This sequence comes from Desulfovibrio sp., assembly GCA_031271265.1. GTDB lineage: Bacteria > Desulfobacterota > Desulfovibrionia > Desulfovibrionales > Desulfovibrionaceae > Frigididesulfovibrio. Next base: position 19,495 of record JAISWB010000027.1, read on the forward strand.
CGGCCATCTTTGTCGCTACCTGCACGCCTATGTTCGGTTTGCACTCGTCGTCCAGGGCAACGTATTCGTAAAGAAATTTCGCGTTCCGGTCTTCGTTGCGTTCCATGACCGCCAGTTCCGCGGAATTTCGTCCGCCCAGACCGTTGGCGCTGACGCCGCCCGTCAGGGGTCCGATAAAGCCTACCTTGATACTTTGTTTTTTCGCGGCCGCGAGAGCGTCATTCGGAGCGGCGGCGGCCAGAACGATCAGCGCCGATGCGAACACAAAGCCTCGCAATACGGGGTGTACGGTCATTGTTCTCTCCTTCTGTTTTCCATGGTTTCATAGAGTTTTTTACCTATGGCGAGCAGCGCCGCATCCGCGCCGAACGCGCCGACCAGTTGCCGGCCCAGGGGCAGGCCCGAAGCGCCGGTCCCCAGCGGCAGGCCGAGTACGGGCAGCCCGGCGTGGGTCCAAGGCAGATTCATTACGGGATCTCCCGTGGACGACAGCCCTTTGTCAGCTTCGCCGACCGACGACGGGCAGATCAGGGCATGCAGGCGGAACTTGCGCAGCACTTCGTGCAGGGCGGCACGCAAGGCAAGCCGGGAACGCGCTCCGGCGGTTGCCGCCGCAGCTCCGGAAATTCGCCCCTGCCGGATCTGCCGGGCCGTGCCCGGACGGTACAGGGGTTCATAACGGTCGAAATATGTTTTGTGCTCTTCGGCCAGTTCAGCCGCTATCGCCTCCCCGTGGCAGGCGTTGACGGCCGCGATGTTTTCCAGGCAGGGAGCGTCCGTTACGACAAAAGGCCCGCCTGCCCGTGCGAGTTCCTCCCGCATGCGGGCGACATTGTCCGCCTCTGCCTGATCCAGATAGGGGCCGACGGGCACACCGAGACGTATGCGCTGTGGAGCCTGTGCCGTTTGCAGACCCGGCAGTATCACGCGCATGACCTCTTCTATTTCATGCGGTGTTGCACAGAAGAATCCTGCATGGTCAAAGGTGCGGGAGAAGTGGACCAGACCCTCCGTCGGCACACGGCCGCTGCCGGCCTTGAAGCCGGTAATCCCGCAATAGGAGGCCGGCCGTATGATTGAACCGATGGTCTGCGTTCCCGTGGCCAGCGGGAAAAAACCGGCCGCCACCCCTGCCGCCGACCCGCTGCTGGAACCGCCCGGCGTATGCGCGAGATTGTGAGGATTGCAGGTGGCGGCCGGCTCGGAAGACGCAAATTCCGTTGTCGCCGTGATACCCAACGGCAAAGCGCCCGCCGCGCGCAAGGCTGCGGCTGCGGCGGATTCCCGGCCGCGGAAAAGATCGGCAGGGAGCAGAGATCCACACCGTATATCCCATCCGTCCGTACGAAAAACGCCCTTGATGCCGAAGGGAACGCCGAACAGAGGCGGGCGATGCGCCGGGTCGGGCCGCCGGGCGAACAGGGCGTCGAGGTGAGCCTGCGTTTCCTTCCGGCTCGGCAGCCTGTCTTCAAAAATACGCAACTGAGGGTTCTTTATCTCAATTCGGTCGAAGATGTCGTCGTACAGGCAGGCGAGTTCGTCCCTGCCGGCTCGGCGAAACGCGAAAAGCGTCGGAAAGCCGGCCCTTGTCCGCAACGGATCGTTCGCCGGTTCCGCGGCATCGGGAAAGCTCGTTATGTTCTTTGCAACGGCAGTCATCATCGCCTCCGAAGTTCTTACGCATGAGTCGAAGTCGGCAAAGACCGGAATTACATGGCTTCGCCGGTGCGGAGGCGTCCGGCCCGGACGACATCCAGAACGAAGAAGACGCCGTCGCCTTCCTTGCCTGTCCTGGCGCCGGCTGTGATTGCCTCGATAGCCGTATCCACCTTGTCGTCGGGCACACCTATCTCAAGGCGCGCTTTTTTGAGCAGCGTCACCTGCGTAGTTACCCCGCGGTACAGTTCCGTGTAGCCTTTCTGCCGGCCGGAGCCCAATATGTTGGTCACGGAAACAGAGTAGATTTCCTTGAGATACAGTTCGTGTTTGACCTTCTGCAGGGCTTCCGGCCTGATAAAAGCGATGACGAGTTTCATCGGAAAGGCCCTCGTTTATTCGTTTGAAAAGATCTGGAAGCCGCTGTATGCGTCAGCACCGTGTTCCTCGATGTCCAGACCCCTGATTTCCGCTTCGGGGCTGACCCGCAAAGGGATAACGAAGGACACCAGCTTGAAGACGACGAACCCGCAGCCGAAGGCCCAGGCAAAGACGGCCAGCACCCCGACTACCTGCGTCAGCAGCAGGGCCGAGTCGCCGCCGTACAGCAGGCCTATGCTCGACCCGTAGCCGGGCGCGGCGAAGAAAGCGACCATTATCGTGCCGAAGGCGCCGCAGACGCCGTGTACGGAAACAGCGCCCACAGGGTCGTCGACCTTGAGTACCTGATCAATGAAGAGTACGGAAAAGACCACAAGCAGGCCGGAAAGGAAGCCGATGATCATGGCTCCGACCGGCGATACTTCAAAGCAGCCCGCGGTGATGCCCACCAGACCGGCCAACACGCCGTTGAAACTCATGGAAGGCTCGGGCTTGCCGGTTTTGAGCCAAATACCGGCCAAGGCGCCCAGGAAACCGAAGCAGGCGGCGAGGTTGGTGTTCACGGCGATGTAGCCGACGGTACCGTCCGCCGTGGTTGTTGACCCGCAGTTGAAGCCGAACCACGCGAACCAGAGGATGAACACGCCCAGAGCGGCCATGGGGAGATTGTGTCCGGCTATGGCGCGCACGGTCCCGTCTTTGCCGTACTTGCCGAGGCGCGGTCCGAGAACCAGAGCGCCGGCGAAGGCCGTCCAGCCTCCGACGGAATGCACCACCGTGGACCCTGCGAAATCAATAAAGCCGCGGTCACCGAGCCAGCCTCCCCCGTCTCCGTACAGTGAACTCCAGGCCCAATGGCCGCTTACGGGATAAATCAAGGCCGACACCAGCACGCTGACCAGCATATAGCCTGCGAAACGCATTCTCTCGGCAACGGCTCCGGACACTATGGTCGCTGCCGTGGCCGCAAACACCGACTGGAAAAACCAGAAAGTCAACGTCCACTGTCCTTCCTCGGTCGTTGCGTCAATGCCGGGCAGGGCGAAGAGCGAGGTGCCGAACAGCCCGGACATGGACGCGCCGAACATCAGCCCGAAGCCGAGCAGGTAATAGATGCCGGCACCCATAGCGAAATCGACGAAGTTCTTCATGATGATGTCGGCAGCGTTTTTGGCGCGCGTAAGTCCGCATTCGACCATGGCGAACCCCGGCTGCATGAACATGACCAGCATGGCCCCGACCAGGGTCCAAAGAGTGTTGCCTGCACTTTGCGACAGCGCGGCCGGGGCTTCCGATGCCGCGACCGGGGGCGGCGCGGCAACGAGCAGCAACAGCGCCGCGGCAGCCGCCGACACCAATCCGGCCTTAACGGTGACGAGGGGCATCGTTGTACACTCCTTCCGGTTTCCACAGTTTCGCAGATTTTTCATCGCCCCGGAGCGGTCCGTGATAAGCGCGGCGCAGCAGCGCCGGGCCTGCCGAACAGTTCCGTGCGCCGCTCCGCGCAGCGCGATACGAAGCAGTCGCGTACCTCACCGCTGTAAATATGCAGCACAGGTTCCCGTTTCCGGTCGGTTACTTGACTTTCATGGGGATACGCAGCTTGCCTGGATAACAGCAAAATGCGTGCCATAGCATAATATAGAGATTTTTAAGGATATTTTCTATAATCAGGTGGGCAGGCGGCAAAAAAAATACAAAATTGTATACAAGAAGAGTGTTGCCGAATATTGTCGACAATTAAGTAGAAATGCGGCATGAAATCAGTGGGGAGGACTGATCTTTCCTTTTGAAACAGGGGCACACGGCGTTGCCGGTATAGAGGGTAACGGCGGGTTGTGCCCGAGTTCAGCAATTCCGATCTTGCCCAAACGATTTGAAAGCCCGCCCTAACGTACTCATGTGCCGTACCTGAAGGCGGCGGCGCAGGTTCCTTCAGCGGAAACCATGCAAGGGCCGGCGGGGGCGGTCGGGCTGCATTGTTTGCCGAAAAGACGGCAGTTACGCGGCGCGATGCGGCCCCGGAGTACGTCTCCGCACCGGCAGGCGGGGTTTTCATGAACATCGGGCAGGGTCGGCATAAAACGCGCGCGCGCGTCAAAGCGTTCATACTTGTTGCGCAGGACCAGGCCGCTGCGTGGGATGCTCCCCAGGCCGCGCCACAGGGCGTCGGCCGGCTCGAAAACGTCGTCGATGAGGGCGCGGGCGCGGGCGTTGCCGTCGGGATCCACGGCCCTGCCGTAGCAATTGTGTACCTCGGCGCGGCCTTCCCGGCGCATCCTGACCAGGCACAGCAGGGCCGACAGGATATCCGCCGGTTCAAATCCGCCGACTGCTCCCGGCTTGCCGTATGTTTCTGCGACAAAACTATAGGGAGCGGTCCCGATGACGACTGAAACGTGCCCCGGCAGGAGAAAGGCGTCGATGCCGCCGCCTTCTTCCGCGAGCAGCGCTTCAAGGGCGGGGGGTATGCGTTTGTGCATGGAAAACAGAGCAAAGTTGTCCACACCCTGCACCGCTGCGCGCAGAACCGTAGCGGCCGTCGCCGGGGCCGTGGTTTCAAAGCCGATGCCGAGAAAAACCACCGTGTGGTCGGGGTGCGCCGCGGCCAGACGCAGGGCGTCCAGGGGTGAATAGACGACTTCGGCGCGCGCGCCTTCGGCATTGGCTTTGCCGAGCGTCATGCCGCCGGGGCCGGGTATGCGCATCATGTCGCCGAAACAGGCCGTGATGACGCCGTCCTTGCCCGCCAACTCCAGGCAGGCGGCTATCTCCCGGTCATGGGTAACGCATACCGGGCAGCCGGGTCCGGAGATGTGGGTCAGCGTTTGCGGGAGCAGGGAATGCAGCCCCTCACGGTAGACGACCGCCGTATGGGTACCGCAGAGTTCCATGAAACGCATGGGGGCGTCCAGTTCGGCGTGGATGCGGCGCAACAGCGCCGAGCAGATTTCGGGGTCGGAAAAGGCTGATTCCATTTTTTTGTCCGGGTCCGCCTCAAAAGTCGATTCCGTTGTCCGCACGGCGCGCGCCCCGAATATTGAAATGGTCGCCGTGCTTGTAGAGTGCCGCATCTTAACCCCTGGGAGGCGGGCCTGTCAAAACGCGGGCGCAACGGAAAATTTTTGAGAGTATTACTCAATGAATGTTTCAGTTTCAGAAAACTATTGCCCCTCAACAGTTCTGAAAGAGGTTCGGTAGTCGGCCCTGATTGACAGGCCGTTCTCTTTGCCTGTACCTTCCCTTGCTGTGCCCGGCTTCTGAAGAGTCGGCTCACTACAGGAACAACATTCAAACAAAACCGTTGTTTGCATGACCGTACCGGACAATTTGCCGTATGTATAGATTAATTGACCTCTTTTCCGGCTGCGGAGGAATGACCCTCGGCTTTTCAGATGCGCGTTTCTGCGGTGGGTTTGGTAGTGTCTTTGCTGTCGACCATGATAAGGCGGCTGCCGGCAGCTACAGCCTGAATTTCGGGAATCATGCTGTATGCGGAGATATTGAGGAATGGGTTTCCGACAAGCATAAAATCCCTCAAGCCGATATTGTTATCGGTGGTCCTCCTTGCCAAGGCTTCAGCCTTCTGAACAAGTCCAGAAAAAATGATGTCCGCCGTGCGCTCTGGCAGCCGTATATGGACATAGTGGAAGCATCTGGTGCTTCTGTATTTGTAATTGAGAATGTTCAAGGACTTTTTAATTCTGCGGAACATAACGCAATAGTCCACAGAGCAGGAGAACTGGGCTTTTTGACGACTGCCGCTTTATTGAATGCAGCAGATTACGGCACCCCGCAGACCAGAATACGAACATTCATTTTTGGCTGGAAGAAGCTTTATACTCCAACAGTTCCATATCCTCCGCAACCGACACATACACAACATGTAGATGATTCCGGACTCACGCACTGGAAAACGGTTTGGGATGTTATCAGCGATTTGCCGGAACCTATAGGTACAGAAGTCCGGAATATGCCTCCGCCGCTCAATCTTCATTTCGGGAGAACACCGACAGAGAAAAGCGTCCTACGCTATAAGGCGGTTCCGCCCGGAGGCAATAGATTTGATTTGCAGAAAAATGCTCTTGCGTTGACACCTGACTGTTGGATACGGAAAACCAACGGAAGTACAGACTTATTCGGCCGTTTGTGGTGGGACAGACCATCTGTGACCATCAGAACAGAATTCTTTAAGCCGGAAAAAGGACGCTATCTCCACCCTGACCGGCACCGGCCGATTACGCACCGTGAGGCGGCTCGTCTGATGGGCTTTCCGGACGATTTTCAATTTATCGGCTCAAAGACTGAAATAGCTCGCCAGATCGGCAATGCTGTGCCGCCTCCCCTGGCCGGAGCGGCAGCAAGGCATGTCCGTTCATTGCTTGATGAGTGGAGCGCTTCATCGCTTTCTGTGCCGCCCGTCGCGGCAGATGTTGCAGAGAGTCGTAAGGTTATCGGCGATATTTAAGCCGCCGTCGGCATGCTGCTTCATGTGCCGGGCCTCAAGGCGCGCGCGTCTGAACGATTCAATAGTGCTTGCGTCCACCCGCAATCCTGACAAGTACAGTTATCTCATACTGGAACTGCTCTGTAGACGAACTCCTTCAAGGGAATGTGATATATTTTTACCGAATCTTTTTTAACGCTGACTATGCAGACTTCTTGCACAATTAATCGTGTTCTTTATCTTTTTTAAGCAGTGCATGCGTCAGGAATAAAGCTTCGGCCACCGTAAGGATTCCGATTCCCAAGTACAGCAAGTCAAGCGGGCTGTTGAATTCCATGTGCATGGATTTCTCAAAAAAGTCACAATGGGGATCATCAAAATGACTTTGCCGAGTGATCCCTTCAGTTGATCAAGATTGCGTATTTTCAACCAGTCTTGTCGCGTATCTTCTCTACGACTTGCAGGATAAATCTCGCTGATGAACAGTTCGTAAATGCCTATGCTGAAAATAAGTAGAACCACAGCAAAGAGATAGTTGTCGACAGAATTGAACATCGGACGGTGTGATTGAAGGAGTTCATCAGGTCCGCGTCACAGCGCGCCGTCGAGAACATCATCGGACAGTGCCGCCGTATGGACGGAGTGCTTCATATTCACGCCTTTGACGATGAACACCGTGTGTTCGCCGATATTGGCGGCGCGGCGGCAAATGCGGTTCAGGGCGCGGCAGACCAGGATACTCTGTATTTCCGCGCAGGATTGTCCGCTTTTGTGTCCGTTATCGGAAAAATACTCCATCACGCCGCGCAGCGCCTGCACTTCCAGGCGGGTACTTTCCGCATCGCTGCGGCACAACTCCAGGGCCGTGGGGATATCCCCGACGCGGAAGGCTTCCACGGCCTTTTTGTAAAGCGCGACGGCCGCGTCCGCCAGGATTGTTATGTGGTCCTGCACCGGGCGCGGCAAGGGCGCCTGCAGCTTCAAGGCGCAGTCGGCAACCTCGGCGGACTCGTCGCCGATGCGTTCAAGATCGATGACGATACGCAGAGCAGCCACCAGGAACCGTAAATCCTGCGCAGCCGGCTGATACAGCGCCAGCAGAGTGAGAACCGCTTCATCCATTTCGTTTTCCAGCGCATCGACGGCCGTGTCCCCTTCAACCACCGCAGCCGCCTGCCCCATGTTGTCCGTCGCCAGAGCGGCGCAGGCATCGTCCAGGGCAAGGCCCACAGTGGCGCACATTACCAGCAGCCGGGTGCGGAGCCGGCTGATGCATTGCTGCAGTTGCGTTTCTTTTTCGCTCATCCGAACCTGCCCGTGATGTAATCTTCCGTTTCTTTGCGTTTGGGCCGCGTGAACATGATGTCCGTGGCGTCCTCTTCGACCATTTTGCCCATGTAGAAGAACGCCGTGCGGTCGGATACGCGCGCGGCCTGCTGCATGTTGTGCGTGACGATGATGATGGTCAGCCGGTTTTTCAATTCGTGGATGCCTTCCTCGATTTTTTGCGTGGCAATGGGGTCGAGGGCGCTCGCCGGTTCGTCCATAAGCAGAATCTCCGGGTCGACGGCCAGAGCGCGGGCAATACAGATACGCTGCTGCTGGCCGCCGGAAAGATTGAGGGCCGAGCTGTGCAGTCGATCCTTGACCTCTTCGAAAACCGCCACGCGACGCAGGGCCTCCTCCACCTTGTCGCTGAGTGCCGAACGCTTTTTAAGGCCGTTCACGCGCAGTCCGTAAGCCACATTTTCAAAGATACTCTTGGGGAAAAGATTGGGACTCTGGAACACCATGCCCACCCGGCGGCGCAGCGAAACGACATCCGTGCGCGCATCGTTGATGTTTTCACCGTCCAGAATGATTTCTCCGTGGGCGCGCGCCCCGACGATCAGGTCGTTCATACGGTTCAGGCATCGCAAAAAGGTGCTTTTCCCGCAGCCGGACGGGCCGATAAGCGCCGTAACGCGGTTTTCGGGAAAGGCCAGGCTCACGCCGTACAGGGCTTGGGCCTGATGGTAGAAAAAGTTCACGTTCCGCGTGTACAGTCTGTATACGTTCGCCGGCATAAGCGCGCCTCATGATGCCGCCGGGGGGGCGGCCGGCAGAGTGAACAGCATGGCCGTTGCCGCTGCGCCGTACGGGCTTTCGGCCCAAATGCGCCCCCCGTGGCGTTCGATGATGTGTTTGCAGACGGCAAGTCCGATGCCGGAGGTGCCGCTGTTCCGTTCCCTGTTCACCTGGTAAAAGCGCTCGAAAATACGCGGCAACGCCTCGCGGGGAATGCCGGGACCGTTGTCGGCCACGATGAAGCGCACCTCTTCCCCTTCCCGCCGTGAAACGATGCGTATCTCGCCGCCCTGGGGAGAGTAGCGGCAGGCATTCTCCAGCAGATTGCGGAACACCTGCGCCAGGAGCGCCGCATCGGCAAGGACGGCGTCGGCGTCCAACGTGACCGCAAAGGTAATCTCCTTGGCCTCGGCCTGCTCCCGGCAGAAGGAAAGGGCCTGCTCCAGCGCGGCCCCGGCATCCGCGGGCACAGGCCGGACGGCTTCCCGCTCGTTCTCAATACGCGCCAGAGCCAGCATATCGCCGACAATCCTGCCCAGCGCCACGGCATGCTTGTGGATGACGCCGGCAAAGTTCCGGTACTCCGGCTGCAGATCCTCCGAAGTCAGCAAGGTTTCGGCATAGCCGGCGACGGCCGTGAGCGGGGTGCGCAACTCGTGCGACACATTGGCGACGAAATCCCGGCGCACGCGTTCCAGGCGCATGATCTGCGTGGCGTCGTAGACCACGATCACCGCCCCTAGAGACGCGTTGCGTTCCACCGGCGCGGTGAGGTGCGCCACCAGGAAGCGGCCGGGAGGCAACTCGAAGTGCACAGCATCTTCGCTTTCCGGCGCGGGCGACGCTTCGCCCGGCCTGAACGGGCCGCCGAGCCCTCCGCCGGCGCCTCCGGGTTTTTCCGGACGAGGCCGGGAGGTATCCGTGCCGGCGGCGAGCAGGCCGTCGAGGCGGCGCTGCAGGGCCGGAACAGGCAAACTCTCGATGAGCGGTTTGCCTTCTCCGCAAACAACGGCCGGAAACAGGGCGGCCAGCGCCCGGTTCCAACGCCTGACATTTCCCGTCGGGCCGAGTACCAGCACACCTTCGTGCATGCTGTCCAGAACGCTTTCCAACTGGCGCTGCTGATCCCCGGTGGTCCGGACAAAGTCCTCTATCATGTCGGCCATGCGGTTGACCGCTTCGGCCAACGGCAGAAATTCCCGGCCGGGCACGTCGTGCAGGCGGCTGTGCGTTTTTCCCAGGGAAACGGATTCCACCGCTTCGGTCATTTCCTCCATGCCCGCGCGCACCCGGCGCGTGATGAACACGGAGAGCAGCAGGCAAAAGGCGGCCGCGCCCGCGACAAGGGCGGCCAGAAAAGAAAATTCCCTGTCCGCGCCGCCCCGGATGTCGGCCAGGGGCATGGCGACCCGCAGAATTTCCCCGTCCCGGAGCGCCGCCCCTGCGTACACGGCATCAATCCCGAGACTGTTGCTGCGGCGCAACGACAGCCCTGTGCCCTTGCCGCGGGCCTCCACGACCTCAATGCGGTCGTCGTGGTTGTCCATCTCGGGCAACTTGTCCCTGCCTATGCGGGAATCATGCGTGACCCGGCCCGCGGCGTCGATGAGCGTCAGACGCAGGGACATCTTGCCGGCGGCATCGAAAAGCTCCTGTATGCGCTCGTCGCCCGGCCGGGATTCCAGAAAGCTCCTGACCAGCGAGGCATGGGACAAGGCCTGTTGCCCGGCGATATCCTGCCGTTCCTTGTAGAGGGCGTTGCGGTAAAACAGGGCGGGCAGGACTGCCGCAATCGTCGTGACCAGGACAAAGTACCGGAACAGGCGTCCTTGTAAGGAGCCGGGAAAGGAAATCACAGTTCCTCCTCCCATGACGCGTCTCCTCCGCCGTCCGGAAGACTGCATCCCCCGCAGTCTCCTCCGGGCCGGCCCGGGCCGGGTTCGACGGCGTCCCTGTCATCCTTGGCGCGGTAGCCTATGCCGCGCACCGTTTCAATGTGCTCCGCGGAGTTCCCGAGCTTGCTCCGGAGCCTGCGGATATGCGTGTCCACAGTGCGGGCATAGCCTTCAAAGCTGAAGCCCCAGACGGCATCCAGAAGTTGCGCCCGGCTGCGCACCTTGCCCTTGTTGCGCATCAAATCTTCCAGAAGGCGGAATTCCGTGACCGTAAGCCCGATGGACACGCCGGCGACCCGCACGGCGTGGTCCGCCGCGTCCAGGCGAATGTCGCCGCAATACACGGGCGCGGCTTCGCCGGGAACCGCACGCCGCCGCAATACGGACCGGATGCGCAAAATTACTTCCCGCACGCTGAAAGGTTTGGTCACATAGTCCGCCGCGCCCAGTTCCAGGCCCACAATACGGTCTACTTCTTCCCCCTTGGCCGTAATCATGATGACGGGAACGCCGGCAGTCGCCGGGTCGCGCTGCAGACTCCTGCTGACGCTGAGGCCGTCGAGGACGGGCAGCATCAGGTCCAGCAGGATGAGGTCGGGCTTTTTCTCCACCGCCAGTTCCAGGGCGAGCCTGCCGTCTCCAGCCTCCAGCACGCCGTAGCCTTCGCGCCTTAGATTGAAGGCCAGAACCTCGCGGATGTCCTTTTCATCTTCCACTATCAGGATGGTTTGCGTCGTCTTCATGACCCTATGAAGCCCCTTTGCCGTCGGAACGGCATCCCCGCCGGTCGACACCCGAACACGCGGCGTGCCCGGTAACGGTTATGCGCCGGCTCGGCGGCAATTTTGCTGCGTCAATGTTGCGATTGTGTGACAAAATCGCCGCGGAGAACACACCGTCCCGTAATGCAACCGTAACATACAGCCGCAAAACTGCACGCACCGGCAGCGTAAACGGCAACGGCCCGTTCAGCAAGCGCCGGTGCAACTAAAAATAAGGAGTTTTACCGTATGAAACGCACCCTGTTCATCACCCTGACCGCACTCTGTTTCGCGGCGGCAATCTTTGCCGCACCCGCCGCCGCCGCGGCTGAAGAAATCATCATTACCGGCTCGACCACGGTGCTGCCCGTCATGCAGAAGGCCGGCGAAGCCTTCATGGCCGCCGATCCCGGCATTTCCCTCTCCATTTCCGGCGGCGGGTCGGGAAACGGCATCAAGGCCCTGAACGAAGGATTGTGTCAGGTTGCCATGTCGTCCAGGGACATCAAGGAATCGGAGCGCAAGGAAGGCAAGGGCAAAGGCGTGAACGCGGTGCGTACCGCCATCGCCGTGGACGCTCTGGTGCCGGTGGTTCATCCGGACAATCCCGTGAAAAATTTGACCGTCGAACAGCTTCGCGGCATCTATGCGGGCAGGATCACCAAATGGAAAGAAGTGGGCGGCAAGGACGAAAATATCGTGATGATTTCCCGCGACTCCTCGTCCGGCACCTTTGAAACCTGGCAGGAGCTCATCATGGCCCCGGACAGGACGGCGCCTTCGGCCCTTTCCCAGGCGTCCAACGGCGCGGTTGTCCAGGCTGTGGCCGGTAACAGGCGGGCCGTCGGCTACATCGGCTTCGGCTACCTCAACCCTTCCGTGAAAAAGATCAATGTGAACGGCCTGGAAGCCACCGCCGAAAGCGCCTTGTCCCGCAAGTGGCCCATAGCCCGTGAACTCTATGTCTTTACCAACGGAGCTCCTGCCGGCGCCGTAAAGAAACTGACCGACTACCTGCTGGATCCGCAGAAAGGTCAGAAGGCCGTAGCGGAAACCGGCTATATTCCCCTGTCCGGCAAATAGAGCATTGCAATGTTGATTTTATGCGCCTCCGGCGGCCGGGGAACTGCCCCCGGACCCCGCCGGTGTCGGCCCGAGCAGGCGTAAGGCCGACCCGGGACCCTGAATGGTCATTCTGAGCGAAGCGAAGAATCTGTCTAAATGCCTTTCAGAAAAAAGCCCTGAACGGGAAGCCGGCTTCTTCGCCTTCGTTTCGGAATGACGTTAAAGGTGCCGTCCGGGGCAGCGCCCCGGTCAATCAGTGTCCTTCCATCACCTGCAACCGCAGGAGGAGTTCCGGATGCCTGTTGCTTCATTACGCAGGGAAACAGCCGTTCGCCGCATACTGGCGGTCATTGCCGGCTGTTCCCTGCTTTTTCTCGGCATGATCATGCTTTTTCTGTTCATTGAAGGTCTGCCCCTTTTCAGCACGGTGTCGGTGTCGGACTTCCTTTCGGGCATGTTCTGGTACCCGACGTCGGAGCCGCCGGAGTTCGGCATTTTCCCGATGCTCGTCGCCTCCTGCGCCGTGACCCTCACGGCGTCCGCCTTTGCGATTCCTTTGGGCGTCATGACGGCGGTCTGGCTGACGGAAGTCGCCCGTCCCGGCGTGCGGCGGATCTGCAAACCCCTGATCGAGATGACGGCGGCCCTGCCCTCGGTGGTGATCGGTTTTTTCGGCATGGTTGTTGCGGCGCCCCTGCTTCAGGATCTTTTTGACCTTGATTCCGGCCTGAACCTTTTTACCGCGTCTCTGATGCTGGCCTTCATGAGCGTGCCCACCATCTGCTCCGTTGCCGAAGACGCCCTGTTCGCCGTGCCGGCTTCACTGCGGGCGGCCTCTCTGGCCCTCGGCGCCACCCGCCGGGAAACCACCGTCAGGGTGGTGATCCCCGCGGCGTTTTCCGGCATCGGCACCGCCTGCATGCTGGGCATGTCGCGCAGCATCGGGGAAACCATGGTCGTCCTCATGACGGCGGGCGGAGCGGGGATACTGCCCGGTTCGCTGTTCGACCCGGTGCGGCCCATCCCTTCGGTGATCGCCGCGGAAACGGCGGAAGCTTCGTTCCGGGGCGAACATTACCGCGCCCTGTTCGCCGTCGGCATAGTGTTGTTCCTGTTTACGCTGGCCTTCAACCTCGCGGCCCGGCATATTTCGGAAAAAAACAGCGCGGGCGGACGATGAACGTGCCGTATCGTACCGTTCCCGTTTATGCCGGCTTTCAACCCCGCGGCCCGGCATATTTCGGAAAACACGGAGGCAGTGGGCGATGAGCGCGCAGTCTTTTCCACGTTTCCCGGCAACCCCGCATCCCGGCTACGTTGCTTCGGCGGCCGCGGCTGGAACGCGGGCCGGCCTTGCTTCACAAAATACTTTATATGACGGCACGACATCCCGGCGCGAAACGGAAGCCGGCACCGGAGCACACCTGATGGATCGCATGCAAATCCGCCGTATCCGTGAATACCTGTTGTTCACCCTGTTGCGGCTTGCCGCGTTCGTCAATATCTTCGCCCTGTTCGGCGTATGCGCCTTTCTCCTGTGGAACGGCCTGTCCGCGCTGTCCTGGGAGTTTCTCACCGAAGCGCCCCGCAATTCCATGACCGAAGGCGGCATCTTCCCCTGTATCGTGGGCACGGCGCTGCTCGCGCTGGGTTCCCTGGGCGTTTCCCTGCCCCTGGGGGTGGCCTCGGCGGTATATCTGCACGAGTATGCCGGGGCGTCCCGTTTTGCCCGCTCCATCCGCCTGGGCGTGAACAACCTGGCCGGCGTGCCGTCCATCGTTTTCGGTCTGTTCGGCATGAGCTTTTTTGTCATAGCCTGCGGTTTCGGCATATCGCTGCTTTCCGGCCTGCTGACCCTGGCCGTGCTGACCCTGCCGGTCATCATCGGCACGACGGAGGAAGCCCTGCGTCAGGTGCCCGTCACCCTGCGCGAAGCTTCCCTGGCCTTGGGCGCGACGCAAAGCCGGACCATCGTGCGCGTGGTGTTGCCGGCCGCCCTGCCGGGCATATTGACCGGGGGCATTCTGGGACTGGCAAGGGCGGCAGGGGAAACGGCGGCGATCATGTTTACGGGTGCGGTCTTTTTCAGCCGCAAGGAAGTGGATTCCTTGTTCAGCCCGGTCATGGCCCTGTCCAACCATATTTATGTGTTGGCCACCTCGGGCACGGACATCGACAAGACCCGGCCCCTGCAGTACGGTACGGCCCTGGTGCTCGTTCTGCTCGTCCTGGGCATGAATCTCGTTGCCGTCATCCTGCGCGACCGACTGCAACAGCGCCGGAGACGCTGAAGGCGCCTCCGGCCGGCGCATATCCGCATCGCGGACTGCAAGCAGGCAGTCTTTTCCCCGCGTATCCGTACAGTACCGTGCCCGGACCGTGACCTGGGCGGCGGTCTCGGCCTTTTCCCCGCGTATCCGCACAGTACCGTGCCGGTCTGCGGGGCCGGGGCCTCAGAGGGGGTTTTACCCGCGCATCCGCGCAGCATTTTGCAGTTGACGCGCGCGCCCGCTCGTGCTTGAATTGCTCTTCCGCGGAGCGTTGCGCCGCGAACCTGAATCCGGAGGAGAGCCATGCTGCTGCAAGGCGCGTTTACGGCGCTCGTCACCCCTTTCCGTAACGGGAAGGTGGATGAGGAAGCGTTCAGACGGCATATCGAAACACAGATACGCGAAGGCATCGACGGCCTCGTGCCCTGCGGCACGACCGGAGAATCCGCCACCCTCTCCCATGAGGAACACAGGGAGGTCATACGCATCTGTATAGATCAGGCCGAGGGCCGCGTGCCGGTCATAGCCGGCGCCGGCTCCAACAACACCAGGGAAGCCGAGGAACTGATCCGCTTTGCGCACGAAGCCGGCGCGGATGCCGTCCTGTTGATCGCGCCTTACTACAACAAGCCGTCCCAGGAAGGCCTGTACGCGCATTTCAAGGCCCTGGACGCCGCCGCCCCCATCCCGGCCGTACTCTATAACGTGCCGGGGCGTACCGGCGTGAACATAGCGCCCGAAACCATGGCCCGCATCTTCAAGGATCTGACCAACGTGATCGGCGTCAAAGAGGCAACGGGCAACCTCATTCAGGTTTCCGACATCATCGAGCAGTGCGGAGAAGGCTTTTCACTGCTCTCCGGCGACGATTTCACCGTGCTCCCCACGCTGGCCCTGGGCGGCAAAGGCGTTATTTCCGTCATCGGCAACATCGCCCCGCGCGCAGTACACGAAATGTGTGCCGCATGGTTCGCCGGCAACATCGCCGAAGCAAGACGCCTGCACTACGAACTCGCACCTCTGTGCCGGGCCTGTTTTCTGGAAACCAACCCGGTACCCGTCAAAACGGCGCTCGGGCTGCTCGGTCAAATCGACGATTACAGCACGCGCCTGCCCCTGGCTCCCCTTGTTCCGGCCAATGAGGCGCGCCTGAAGGATATCCTGCGGGCCTGCGGCTACAAACTCTAGTGTTTGCTTTTGCAGGCAAACCCTGCAAAACCCGGAGGGTTTTGCGCCGCCGGAGGCGGCGTGAGTCGGCGGTAAAACGTGATCTACCGCCGCCGATCCTGTAAGAACGACCGAATTTTCCCGCGCATCAGCCCTTTTTTTTCGAGGTCTGCATCAGCATCTGCCCGATGTCGCCGCGCGCGCTCACGGCATACGAGACACCATGATTTCACACTATACTCCCGCTCATCTGCTCCTTTTCCTGGTCGGCGTCGTCGTCTGCCTGATCGTCGACCTGCGCGCCCACGGCAAAGACGAGGCGGTTTCCGCCGCAAGCGCCCTGCGCTGGTCCCTGTTCTGGATAGGGCTGGCCATGCTGTTCGCCGTGTATATTTTCGCGACCAACGGCACGGACGACGCGGCCCTGTTCCTGGCCGGCTACGGATTGGAAAAATCCCTGTCCGTGGACAATCTCTTCGTCATCATGGCCATTGTCTCCTCCTTTGCCGTCAAGGAAGAATACCTGCACAGGGTGCTGTATTACGGCATAATCGGGGCGTTGGTGCTGCGTCTGGTGTTCGTCGCCGCGGGCACATCCCTGTTCGCCGTTCTCGGGCCGTACGCCATGACCGTTTTCGGTATTTTCGTCCTCTGGTCGGCTTGGAAAATGTGGCAGGAAAGCAAAAAAGAGCATGTGGAGATTGAAGATTACAGCAATCACTGGTCCGTGGCCTGGACGAGGCGGTTTTTTCCGGTTCACAACAAGATGTCCGGGCACGACTTTTTCGTCCGGGTACGGGAAGGGACGCGGGAAGTCCGCAAGGCCACGCCGCTTTTCCTCTGCCTGGTCGTCGTGGAAATCTCGGACATCATGTTCGCCTTTGATTCCGTGCCCGCGGTCATCGCCATCACCCACGACCCGTTCCTGGTTTACACCAGCAATGTTTTCGCAATTCTGGGGCTGCGTTCCCTGTACTTCCTGCTTGAGGCGGCCAAAGGCAAGCTTTCCCGCCTGAATCAGGCCGTGATCATAATCCTCGTGTACGTCGGCCTCAAAATGCTGCTCGACGCCTCCGGCCTGCTGCATCTGCCGCCCCTGGTCGGGCTGGCCGTTGTCGTATTTTTCCTGTCCGGAGGTATAGCGGCCTCATACCTGTGGCCGGCAAAGGAAAGAAAGGATTGAAGCGCGCGGGGCGCTCCCGCGCTCCTTGCCCGAAGGTTTTGAACTGTAAGCTATACTGAACGGATATGCAGGAGGAAGAACCGTGATTGTGTCGAACACCAAAGAAGCTCCCACAGGTAATCTGGCCCTTGACCTGGTGCGGGTCACGGAAGCCGCCGCTCTGGCCTCCGCACGCTGGCTCGGACGCGGCGAAAAGGAAGCGGGCGATCAGGCCGCGGTCGACGCCATGCGCCTGATCTTCAACACCCTGAACATCAACGGCACCGTAGTGATCGGAGAAGGGGAAAAGGACGAAGCCCCCATGCTCTTCAACGGCGAGAAGCTCGGCACGGGCGACGGTCCCCGGCTGGATATCGCCGTGGACCCGGTCGAAGGCACAAACCTGCTGGCTTTCGGCCGCCCCAACGCCATCTGCGTGGCCGGCGCCGCCGCGGCCGGGAGCATGTACAATCCGGGCCCCAGCTTTTACATGCGCAAGCTGGTCGTGCCGAGCGCGGCCGCCGATGTCGTGGACATCGACGCCCCGGTGCCGGATACCCTGCACAAGGTGGCCAAGGCGCTGAACAAGGACGTGGACGACCTGGTGGTCTTTGTGCTGGACAAACCCCGGCATCAGCTTCTTATCCGGAAAATCCGCGAAACCGGGGCACGCATCCAACTGCACACCGACGGCGACGTCAGCGGCGCGTTGATGGCCGTCGACCCGAGGTCGGAAGTGGATATGATGATGGGTACCGGGGGAACGCCCGAAGGCGTGCTGGCGGCCTGCGCCATCAAGGGCATGGGGGGCAGGATACTGGCGCGTCTGGACCCGCAGTCCTATGTGGAAAAGGACGCCATTCTGCAAGCGGGCCTGGATCTGCGCGACGTACTGACCACCGACAGTATGATAAAAAGCGACGACGTGTACTTTGCGGCT
The DNA here is from genome assembly GCA_031271265.1 of Desulfovibrio sp. Taxonomy (GTDB): domain Bacteria; phylum Desulfobacterota; class Desulfovibrionia; order Desulfovibrionales; family Desulfovibrionaceae; genus Frigididesulfovibrio. The sequence goes on from JAISWB010000027.1 coordinate 37,306, forward strand.
ACCGGCATTTCAGGCGGCACTTTCCTCCAAGGCGTCAAATACATCGGCGGCGGCGCCGTGACCCATTCCCTCGTCATCCGCGGCAAGACGGGAGGACTGCGTTACATTGAAGCCCATCACAACTTCGACAAGCTGATGAAAATCAGCGCCGTGAACTACGACTGAGGAAATACCGGAGAATCCGTGTTCCGCCCCAAACCCTGCCGGGGTCGTATTCCGGGCAGGGCGAAGAATACGAAAATTTTCTTATAATGTTCAGCCTTGCGCTGCCCGGGCCGACTCCCCTTATCGGGGGTCAGCCTGAATCGTCTAAAGGTCGGACCTTTCACCCCGGCGAGTCCGGGGTATCGGCCCTACACCTCTTCAAACGGCATACCTCAGTGCTTCCCGGCGTCCGCCCGCAGGACGGTCAGCCCGTCCATATAGGGATGCAGGGCTTTCGGCAGGCGCACGCTGCCGTCCTCCTGCTGCCCGTTTTCCAGAAGCGCCGCCAGCGTGCGTCCCACGGGCAGCCCTGAACCGTTCAACGTGTGGAGGTATTCCGGCTTGCCCCCGCCCGCCGGCCTGAAGCGCAGATCGGCGCGCCGGGCCTGAAAGTCCCCGCAGTTGGAACAGGAGGATATCTCTCTGTAGCAGTTCTGTCCCGGCAGCCACACCTCCAGATCATAGGTCTTGGTCGCGGCAAACCCCATGTCTCCCGTACACAGAATGATGACCCTGTAGGGGAGTTCCAGGCGGCGCAACAGGTCTTCGGCATGGCCGCGCATGAGTTCCAGTTCCGCGAAGGAACGGTCGGGACGGACGCAACGTACCATTTCCACCTTGGTGAACTGGTGCATGCGGATGAGCCCGCGCGTGTCCTTGCCGTGGCTTCCGGCCTCGGAGCGGAAGCAGGGCGTCTGGGCGGTAAAGGCCAGGGGCAGCAGAGCCTCGTCCAGTATCTCGCCTGCGTACATCGTGGTAAGAGGTACCTCTGCTGTAGGAATAAGCCAGTAATCCCAGTCTGTTATACGGAAAAGGTCGGCGGCGAACTTGGGCAGGTTGCCGGTGCCGGTCATGGTTTTGCTGTTCACCAGCAAGGGCGGCAGGATTTCCGTATAGCCGTGCCCGCGCGTATGCACGTCGAGGAAGAAATTGACCAGGGCACGTTCCAGGCGCGCCGCCCAGGCGCGGTACAGGACGAAGCGGCTGCCCGCCAGCTTGGCGCCGCGTTGAAAATCCAGGCCGCCGAGTCTTTCGCCCAGTTCCCAATGCTCTTTGGGTGTAAAATTGAAAACAGGCGGCTCGCCGTTGCGCGCCACCTCGGGATTGTCGTTTTCGTCCCTGCCCACGGGTACGCTCTCGTGCGGGAGATTGGGAACTTCCAACATCCAGGCGTCCACTTCATCCTGGACCGCGTCCAGATCCCGCTCCAGTTCCCTGATCCCGGCATTGACCGAAGCCATACGTTCCACGAGTTCCCCGGCATCGTCGCCCCGGCGTTTGCGGGCGGCCACTTCGGACGACACGGCATTGCGCTCCCGGCGCAGTTCTTCCGATGCGGCTATCAAGGCGCGGCGGTTTTCATCCAGACGCGCAAAGACGGCTGTATCCACATGCGAGCCGCGCGCTTCCAGCGCTTTGCGCACCCTCTCCGCGTCGTGCCGCAAAATTTTTATATCCAGCATGCTTTTCTCCTCTTTCAAACCCGCTCCGCGCAAGACAACATACCCCGGCGGACCGTCGGACCCGCGCACCGGCGTTTCGACCCGCGCAACGCGCAAACAAACGCACGTTACCGGGGAGTTCGGCGTTGCCCGGTCCGCCCACGCGCAACGCGCAACGGAACATACACTCCGGCACGGGAAAGTTCCAGATACATCATGCCGGAAACGCGAATTTTCCCGTTGCGCCCGCCCCGGCGTCGAGACGCTGTTTGTATTTTCAGCGAAGGCGGCATTACAATCTTGCGTCCGCTACAAAAAATGTCGCCTGCCCGGCGTCAACGCTCTGACGACAAGCGGCAGGCACATCGCAGGCAACTGCCGGAAGCGCCGCGTCTCCCTGTCCGGAAATTTCTATGAATGCTGCGCGCAGCAAGGCAACCCCGAATGCCGGCAAGAATATTGCATACTTTTTTCCGCGCGGGTTGTTTCTGCCGCACAAGGCGGAAACATCCAGATGGTAAACGCGCATACGGAAACAAAATCAGGAGGCTCAGATGTTTTTTCTGCTCGGCGGCGACAAAAAAAAGAAAGACAGGCAACCAGGCAGATCGGAAAATATTGAGCGCGTCAAGGAAATTTTTCAGTCCGGACGTTTCCCCGTGGTAACCACCCAATGCCTGGACGACAATCGCAGGGTAGGCAGGGTGCTGGGCCTTGTGGCATGCCGCGGTTACGATTCCGAGCAGACGTTTTTCGGCATGGCCGCCAGGGCAGTGAACAAGGGTGCCCACGCCATTATCGGCTACCAGGAAAACGTGGCCTTTCACCCTGACGGCAGCAAATTTTTCACTTGCTACGGCACGGCCGTGCAGTGCGAAACCCCGCCCCCGCAGCGTAGGGCGCTCCCGGAATACCCGGAAAGCGCCTGATTCGGATTTCGGATAAGAATTGCGTCCTGCAGTTTTTATCTGTAAACTGCGGTGAGAACGCGGTCGCGCCTTGCCTCGCCTCACGAAATGCGAAGCATTTCGCCGCGGCTTCCCTGTCGCGGATTCCGATTCTATGTCGGCATCGGAATAAACAGGAGGACACATGCTGATGCGCAACAAAAAAACAGCGGCTGCGCTGCTCGGCGCGATCATCATCGCAGCCGGCTTTTTTCTCGTCCCCTCCTTTCTGGAAAAGCAAACGGAATCCCGCACAGCCGAATTTCTGAAAAGTATTCCCGGTAACGTACGCGCACAATCCGTCAAAGCCGACTTTTGGAATGCGGAAGTCGTCCTCGATGGCGTAACGGGTACGGGAAAACGCCCGGACGGAGGCGATTTTACCTTTGAGGCCGGGGAACTTCTCGTCGGGGACATCAAGTCCGGCAGTCTCTCCGCGTCCGGCCCGGTCCCCCTGCTCGGCCGGTTCCGGGCCAAGGATCTTAAGATCCGGGCGGATATCGTCCTGCCCGAGCTGGGGCAGCCCATGACGCAGACGTTTACCGTCGCCGAACTGGGGCTGCGGGACCTCAGCGGCGACCTGAAGCGCCTGACCCAAGCCTACAATGCGGGGCAGGGCGAGTTTATCGACGCCCTTGCAACCTGCCGCGCAGGCAATGTCGTCATGAACGGCTACGCCGTCAATACGGGGCTGGGTACCTTGGGTTCGGCCCGCGCTGTGCTGGAGTCCTTTACCGGCCGGGATATGAGCCTGCTGAGTACAGGCCCTTGGGAACTGCGCGGTTTCAAAATGAGCGCTCTCGGCATGGATCTCGTATCCATGGAAAGTATGAGGACGGCATCCGGTTCCATCCCGAATATGTATCAATATATGATGGTTATGCAGCAGGAACTGGAACAGGGGAGAGACGGGCGCGCAGTGATCCCGGATCTGGTGCAGGCCCTGAAAACAAGCCCTATCGTGCTGCGGGGCATGGAATGCGAGGGCATTTCCCTGCCTCTGAATCTTCCGGCCGAAAAGCGACTGCGCATCGCCAGGACAAGCACGGACGTGACCTTGGATGCGCGCGGTCTAAAGATGCGCATCGCTCTTTACGGGTTGAGCATCCCGCCGGACCTGCTCGCCGGACTCCTTCCCCATGCAGCCGAATTCGCAACGGCATACGGAAAAAAGCTGGAGATTGAGGCTGTCGTTGATTTGGACGGCACGCTGGAAGAAAAAGAAGGCACTCTCAACCTGAACGCATTTTCCCTGGCGGACCCGGCTCTGGTCTCTTTTGAATCGTCCGGCACGTTGGCCTTTACCCTCAGGGAGGGGAGAGCGGGGGGCCTGGAGGGTTTGCTGTTGTCCGGAGCGGAACTGTTTCTCAAAAATTGCCGCATGACGCTTGAGGACATCAACCTGATCGACACCGTGTTCGCCGGCAGCGGGGATAAAGCCGCGGCGCGCGCGGCGGCCGCCGCCATGCTGAAGAGCCTGGTCGAAGGCGAAAGCAGCGGGCTTTTGAGCAAAGTGCTGAACGGCTCGGCGCAACTCGTTGCCGCGCCGGGCAAGCTGACGGTCACGGTAAGCCCGGCCCTTCCTTTGCCGCTGCTGTCGCCGGATTTTCCGGATGAACAGGATCTGCGCCGTCTGGACGCCGGCGCCGCTGTGGAATACACCCCCCGCTGAACACCGGCGCGCCCAAGCGCCGGCAGGCCCCGCGTACGGCCGCAAGCGCCGTTATGCCGTTGCGCGCCGGAAAGCCTGCTGTCCATGACGGCCGACGACGCGGCCGCGTACGGTCGCAAGTGCCGTTATGTCGTTGCGCGGGGGGCCGAACGAAGCTGCCCGCAGGCGGCCAGGATATCCGAACCTTTGCTTTTGCGGATGGTGGCCGTGATATGCCGCCTGCGCAAATGTTCCTCGAAGGCTGCGGCGCGTTGCCCGTCGGGCGCGCGGTACGGCGCTCCTTCCGCCGGATTGTAGAGAATGAGGTTTAGTTTGCCTTTTACGCGGGACATCAGGGCAGCGAGTTCCGCGGCTTCGGCAGGCGAATCGTTCACGCCCCCCAGCAGCAGGTATTCAAAGGTCAGCCGCTCGCGCGCCCGCAAGGGATACACGCGCAACAGGGATATCAGGGATTCCAGGGGAAAACGCGCGGCCGCCGGCATGAGTCGGGCGCGCAACGTCTGGTTGGGCGCATGCAGGGACACGGCAAGATAGGCTTGCCCGGATGCGCCCAGCACCTTGAGTCCCTGCTCCACTCCGCAGGTGGAAACCGTGATGCGGCGGGGAGAAAAAGCCGGACCGCTTTCGCTGTTCAGTATCTTCAGGCTGCGCATGAGCGCGTCCAGGTTCAGCAGCGGCTCGCCCATGCCCATGAACACCAGGTTGCGCAACTGCGCCTCCGGGGAAACGCCCGCGAGGTATTCCCGCGCGACATGCACCTGCCCGAGAATTTCCGCCGTACTCATGTTGCGGACAAAGCCCATGGCCCCCGTGCTGCAAAAGGTACAGCCCATCGGACAGCCCACTTGGCAGGACAGGCAAAGGGTCAGGCGTTCTTTGCCCTCGCGCGATGCGGAGGGGATGAGCACGCTTTCCACGCTTTCGCCGTCCGCCAGACGCAACAGCAATTTGACCGTGCCGTCCGCCGCGGTCAGGGTACGCACGATTTCGGGCCTGCTTACGCAGGCGTGTCTTTCGAGTTCGGCGCGGAAGGAACGGGCCAGGTCGCTCATTGCGGCAAAGTCGCGTTCGCCTTTGGCCCAAACCCATTTCCAGAGCTGGCGCGCGCGGAAGGGGGCCTGCCCCAGCGCGCGGACAAAACGCTCCAGTTCGTCCGCGTCAAGGTTCAACAAATCAGTCATGCATTGCCGGCGCGTCTGTCTTCCACGCGCTTCGCCTTGCCTTCGGCGCGGGGGATCGCATTGGGCTGCGCCAGTTCCACCTTGGGCGTGATGAGAATTTCATCGTGCAGGCGGCTTGCGATGCGCTTTTGCAGCGAGGTCAGCACGCGCATGTCTTCGACGAAACAGTCTCCGCGCACCTCGACCTGTACGCGCATGCGGTCCATGCCGTCCTCGTTGTCGAGAATAATCAGGTAGTTTTCACCGACTTCCCGAAAACTCATGAGCACCTGTTCCACCTGCATGGGGTAGATGTTGCAGCCCTTGACGATAAACATGTCGTCCACGCGGCCTGCAATGCGGTCCAGGCGACGGTGTTTGCGTCCGCAGGGACAGTCCCCCGGCAGAAAGCGCGTCAGGTCGCGGGTGCGGAAACGGATCACGGGCATCCCCCGCCTGCTGAGCGTGGTCATGATCAGTTCGCCCGGTTCGCCGTCGGGAACGGGAAGTCCGCTTTCCGGGTCCACTATTTCCGCGATATAGGCGTCTTCCCACACATGCAGGCCGTTCTGTTCCGTACATTCAAAGGCGACGCCGGGGCCGTTCATCTCGGACAGGCCGTAGGAGTTGTACGCCTTGAGTCCGAGCAGGTTCTCTATGCGCCTGCGCGCCTCGACGGTATGCGGTTCCGCCCCCACCAGGGCGATGGTCGGAGGCAGGGAGCGCGGGTCCTCGCCTTCGTCCTGCACGGCCTTGCCCAGGTACAGGGCGTATGACGGTATGATGTGCAGGGCCTTGACCCGCATATCGCGCAACAGCTTGATCTGGCGGCGGGTGTTGCCGGTGCCGGCGGGAATGGTCAGGCAGCCCAGGCGCTCCGCCCCGCTGTGTATACCCAGTCCGCCGGTAAACAGGCCGTAGCCGGCTATGTTTTGAAAAACATCCCCCTTGCGGATGCCGACCATGTACATGCAACGCGCCATGAGGTCCGCCCAGGTGTCCAGGTCGTCCTGCGTGTGACAGACGACAGCCGGCGAGCCGGTAGTTCCGCTGGAAGCGTGGAAGCGCACCAGCTCCTCGCGGGGCACGGCAACCAGGCCGTAGGGGTACGCGGCGCGCAGGTGGTCTTTGGTAGTGAAGGGGATGCGTTTCAGGTCGTCGAGACCGGTGACGTTTTCCGGGCGTATACCGGATGCCCCCAGGTGTTCCTTGTAAAACGGCGAACGCAGGGCCTGGGCCAGCGAATTTTTCAGGCGCACGACCTGCGTGCGTTCGATACGTTCCCTGCCCCAGGTTTCTTCACGGGCGTAGTATTCCATAGCGTCTCCCGGCGGCCTGCGCGCCTTGCGGCACATGCTGTATCCCCTATCCGCACCGGCCGCAAGCGCCGCATGCGGAAGCCGGTTCGTCCGCCCCGGGCGGAGAGGGCGTCTACGTCATCCAGACGATGTCTTCATGCTTGCGGGGCGGGACGGGCGGGCTTTGATCCGGCCAACCCACGGGCGTGACCCCGACCAGTTTGTACCCTTCGATCCCGAGCAGGCGCATCAGGTCGTTTTCCACCAGAGCGTATCCGGTCATCCAGCAACAGGCCAGACCGGCTTCGTGCGCAAGGAGCAGGAAGTTGTACAGGGCCGTTGCCCCGGAAACCATGTTCGCGTGGTCCGCAAGATAGGTGTCCGCCGCCTTGGCAAGACAGACCAGCGCCGTGCGCGCTCCTCCCAGATCCCGAAAATAGCCTTTCACGTAAGCCCGCATCTTGTCGTTGAAATTCTGGGCGCGCAACGGGCCTTCCATGTTTTCAGCCATCCCTGCGGAAAACTTGAGCAAACGCTGCATCGCGTCGCCTTCCAGAACAATGAACTTCCAAGGCTGGCGGTTCATGCCCGAAGGAGCCCACAAGGCGGTCTTGAGCAGGCGCTCCAACAGATCGCGGTCAACAGGCCGGTCGGTGAACTTGCGGATGCTGCGTCGTTCCCTGAGTGCTTTTTCCAGTTCCATAGTTTTTCTCCTTGTTGCGCTTTGCAGCGTATTTTCTCTGTTCACGCGGAGGCGGAACGCAACGGTGCCGCCGAAAAAACCTCAGTCGGCATGTTTCTTGTTTTCGGGCAGCGCGGAAATTTTCCGGCGGTCCTCTCCTCTCCACGCCCGAGTTTGGCCCTGCCGCCGGCAGTGCGGACGCTTCAGCCCGGACCGGACGGTGTCCGGGCGGTCTGTTGTCGGGCAGGCTCGACCACTCCCATGGCTATGCCGCCGATAATCAGGCAGGTGGAGACGACCAGCGGCAAATCTATGTCTTCGCCCAGAAAGGCGGACGACGCTATAATACCCACAACCGGCGCCAGCAGAACGCCGAGCGAGGTGGTGACCGCGGGCAGGCAGGCGTTGATTACCGTCATCGCCCAAAAGGCCAGAGCGGTTGCCGGTATGCCGCAGTACGCCAGAAGCAGGACCAGCGATGTCGTGACCGTGAATAAAGGCGGCCCTTCCAGAATAAAGGCCGTGACGGCCAGCAGGCACGCGGCCAGAAGCGTCTGCCAGAATATAAGCTGAAACGGCGTGGAATACCAGACATGGGCGCGTATGCAGAGAATGGCCGCGGCCCAGGTAAAGGCGTTGAGCAGCAACAGCGCATGGCCCAGCAGCACCTCATTGTTCCCGAAGTCCACGGCAAGGGGATTGCACAGAACAAAAACCCCGCCCAAGCCGACGACGATGCCGGCAATTTTACGCGCGGACAGGGTTTCGTGCAGGAAAAGCCATGCTCCCGGCGCCACCCACAAGGGCGAGGTATAGCCCAGGACGGCCGAACGTCCCGCCGGAAGGTACTGCAGACCGACGGCCATTAAGGCGGGGCCGACGGCCATGTTCAGGATGCCGATCACCAGGATGATGGAGATGTCCTGTTTGCGGGGTATGACGAAATTCCGCGTTGCGCACTGTACCGCGAGTACGGCAAAGGCGGCGATGAGGCAGCGCATGGACGCCGACCAGAGGGGCGGCATGTGCTTGACCAGCAGCTTGACCACCGGCCAGTTGAGGCCCCAAAAAATTATGACTACAGCGAAAAGCAGGATCGCCGTGCGTCGTTCAATCTGCATACATCCGGAACCGCAGGTAAAAAGGTCGGGAAAGTTGAGACTTGCGCTTTGGGCGACCAGACTTTATGGGAAAGGCGCGGCCTTGTCAAAAAAGCCGCCGGGATAAAAGCCGCGAGGCGCCTCCTGCGCGGAGGGACGCGGTCGGTTCAAATCCTTTGACACGTGCGGTTTCCCGCCTTAATGATCAGCACCATGTGCCAAATTATGTGCCATTTCCCATTTTGAGGACTGTCGCCTTTGGGGCGCACCTCTTGCCAAAGACACGGTTGACCTTTTGCGGCTGCACACCCAGCAGGCTATGAATGTACAATGCCGTTGTGGTTGCGCTTTTGTGCCGGAGGATGTCTTTAATTGTGGGAATATCCAAACCCTCGTGTGCCAAAAGCGTTGCTGCCAGGTGCCGAATCGAATGAAAGCCGAAATGCCTTACTTCGGCCTTGCGGCATAATTCCCGCATTACGGCGGGACGCTGCCTGTACTCCGCCCCGGTTTTCGGGTTGGTGAAAACAGTCTCCGAATATCGCCGGCGCATCCTGTATTCGGAAAGCACCGCGTGAAGCTCGTCCGTCATGGGAACCAGTGCATATTCCATTCCACCGTGCCCCGTTTTTTTGGTTCCAAGGAGAATTGCTCTGTTTGAGAAGTCAACATCCTCCCATTTCAGGCGGAAAATCTCGCCCTTCCTTGCTCCGGTGTGCAGCAAGGTCAGCAAGAAAACCTGATCGTCGGGACAAGCTACGCTGTAGACCTTCCAGAAGTCCTCTTCCGGAGGGACATATCTAGGGTGACGGTCTTCGGGCATTTTGTACGTTTCGTGGAATGGGTTTATTAACGGTAGCCCAAAGTATTTCTTCCCCCAAAACCAAGCAGCACTACTGTGCTTTCGCACTCGATTTGCTGCATTGCCTGACTTTAGGTCCAGAGACAAATTTCGCAACGCAGCTTGCGCGATAGCGGGAGTTACGTTGACAGCTTCTATGTCTTGGGCGATAAATTTAAACAGTTGCTTAAATGCCCAACGCTTCTCCCTATACGTCTTTTGGGAGAAACGTTCTTTTGTCATGTCTAAATATGCGTTTGCCAAGTCAAGCAAGTAGACCATGCGGGTCGGGCAAGATTCCCTTTCCCATATGTGCGCCGCCTGAGCGGCTTCCCACTTTTTTGCATCGCTTTTGGTCGGGAAGACTTTGGTCTTTACTTTTCCATTGATCATTCGCTTGGCTCGCCATTTTCCGTTCTCCATCTGATATGGCATAACTACCTTCTTTTATTGCCACTATTCGATTTTCAGAGAACCTTACGGCGGCTCCGGGCGTAGGCTGGAAACCACCAAGCGCGTGTTTGTGCCTATACACCCAAGCAGGGGAAACCCGCAAGAGTTCGGCAACTTCAGCCGCTGTAAGCATGACGGTTCTCTCGAGTCTGTGCCTGTCAACTACTCGTTTACTTCTGCTGAAAGTCTGCCTCTATTTCCTATTTCCTCGATCTCTCTGGAGAGGCACAGCCCGTTATCGACTGCCAATGCCGAAACCCCAGCAAGGCCGGCTCGCATGGCAGAATTGGGGCTGCCCAAGAGTATCTGTAGGGCTTTTCCTGCGGAAAAAGCGGAATAAGCTGAATAACTCGTTCCATTACCGTAACATGCCAAAATTATGATAATTTTTTTGAAACTTTCTCCGCTCCGCCGCATGTAAAAAGTGCGGAGAAAGCCGGTAGCCCCCTCCAACGACGTTTGTGGACTTTTTGGGGCCGCTGCTGCAGTATAACTATTTGTAATCACGATTTGTCCTCCTTGCGGTCTTTTTCCGGTAGGAAAAACGTCGTGCGAGGTCTCCCTGCAGTTTGTTCAGTCTGCTTGCTTATCTTACCCAAGTCGATCAGTTCCTGTAAGCATTCCTGCAATTTTTCGGATGCTATATGGCCTCCCAACGATTTATTCAGCTCGGATGAACTTTTCCG
>JAISWB010000094.1 GCA_031271265.1 Desulfovibrio sp.
GGGCTATAGCGGGGCTGAATGGCCCATAATAAAGAAAGGAGTTGCAAAATTTTCTCGTAACCCATTGATTTTCCTGGTGGGCAGTACGGGACTCGAACCTGTGACCCCCGCCGTGTGAAGACGGTGCTCTACCAACTGAGCTAACTGCCCGTTGCCGGACTTATATAAAAAAACAGCCGCGCATGTCAAAAAATTTCTTGCCCTGACTATCGCGGTTGCCGTGACTCCTCCTTCTTTTGCTTGTCGGTGTGCTTGTAAAGCTTATCTCCTCCCGGCGGGTACCGGAACTCCCGGCTGTGGAAGCCCCGGCACAGGATGAAAGCTTATCGCCCGGTGGACGCCGGGACTCCGGACCGTTGCAGGCGGGGCCGCCCATTGCGGGCCCGCAATGGACACACTGCCGTGAAAAGGCTATTATCCGCACCTATATGGAAATTGCGGAAAAAACCAAAGAACGCAGCACGATCATCCTGGCTGTGTTGACCATGCTGGTAATAGGCTGTTCCGTGCTTTTTTCCACGGCCCAGAATTTCCGCCATCAGCGCGAGGCCGAGCAGCAACATCTGTACCTGACCGCCCGGGCTGTATACTTGTCCATTGAAAAATCCGTGCGGCGCGGGCCGGTACGTGAGGACGAAAACCGCCTTTCCTCACGCGCGGCCGAATTTTTCCAGGCCCTGGAACAGGAAGGTGAAGTGCTTTTCGCAGGCATCGTGGATGACGAAGGCGAAAATTTTCTTACCTCGCCGCTGCACGGCGACCGTTCCGTCGATCTGCCCGACGACATGGTCGAGGCCATGCTGCGGGCGGGCGAACTGCACGGCCAGTATACCGTCGACGGCAGAGAAGTGTACATTTACGGCAAACGCCTGGAACCGCTGCGAGGTATGCCCGCAAGCCTGCGCGACGCGCTGGGGTCGCCGGGATTTCTGCTCGTCGGCCTGGACCGCGACAAATATCTGGACGCCTACGCCGGCTTCCGGCGCAACCTCTTTTTTCAGGCCGCGTATATCCTGGTCGCTGCCCTGCTCACCTGGGGCCTTGGCCTCAAGTTCCTCTCAAGACGCGAACAGGCCCGCAAGGCGGCGGCGCTGGAACGCTTTCAGGCCAAGCTGCTGGATAAGCTTCCGGACGGCCTGATTACCGTCGGCCATGACGGCATGGTGCGCTCCGCCAACCCGGCGGCCCTCTCCATACTCAAGCGTCCTGCCGGTGATGTGCTGGGCCGCCCGGTCCACGACCTGCCCGAAGACTTCGCCGTCCCGGCCGGAGAAGTCGCTCCCCCCGGTCCACGTAAACCCTCTCCCGAAAAGCACGACATCTCTTTGATAAAGCACGACACCTCCTTGAAAAAGCATGCCCTCTCCACTGAAGAACATGATTTCTCGCCGGAACAGCCCGACCTTTCTTTGGAAAAGCATGACCCCGTCTCCGAAAAACGCGAAACAAACGACGGCTGGCGGCAGGTGAACTACCAGGGGTCACAACTGGAGATACTGGCCCTACCCCTAAGCGGCGACCGTGAAAACGCCGGGATGATTATCCTCAGAGACCGTACCACCCTGCACAACCTGGAACAAAGCCTGGCCGAGGCGGAAAAACTCGCCGCCGTAGGAGCGCTGGCCGCGGGTGTGGCCCACGAAGTCCGCAATCCCTTGAGTTCCCTGCGCGGTTTCGCTCAGTACTTTGTGAAAAAACTCGCCGGCCGCGCCCCGGAAGAGGAATATGCCAAAATGATGGTACGCGAGGCCGACAGGCTGAACCGCGTGGTTACGGACCTGCTTTTCCTGGGAAAGGGGCGGGCGCTGGAAATCGGAGCCGTGGATCTACGCGGCCTGGCGCACGAAATCTGCACCCTGCTGCGTTTCGACCTGGAACGGAAAAGCGTCGCTCCCCTCCTGCGTCTGGACGCCGAATACGTGTGCGCCGATGCGGACAGCCTGAAACAGATGCTTCTGAATCTGGTACTCAACAGCCTTGACGCCCTTGAAACACCGGCGGAGAATACGGGAGCGGAACGGGCGGGCTCGACCCCGACCGAGGCGCCGCAGGGCGACCTCGAAACTGCCCCTCTGAGCATTGTGTCCGGCCGCACACGCGGGGCGGTGTTCATTGAAGTGCGGGACAAAGGGTGCGGCATGAGCAGCGAGCAAAAAAAACGGGCTTTTGATGCCTTTTTCACCACCAAGGAACGCGGCACGGGGCTGGGGCTGGCCCTGGTGCAACGCGGCATGGCGGACCACGGAGGTTCCGCGCGCATCTTTTCCGAAACGGGCCGGGGCAGCGTCATACGCCTCAATTTTCCCGATCGCATTGAGCCGGAACGCAACGTAAAGCCGTGCACCGCGCGGCGCTCCCTGAAGGAAGCGTCGTGAAATCCGTTCTGGTCATAGATGACGAACCCGGCCTGCGTCTCATGGTGCGGGCTGTTCTGGAAGACGCAGGCTGGGTAGTCTTAGAAGCTGCTTCCGGCGACGAGGGGGTTGCCTGCTTCGAAAACAATCCCGCCTACGCCGACGTGGCACTGGTGGACATGAACATGCCGGGTATGGACGGGCGGGCCGTGCTGGCCCGGCTGCGCGCCGTCAATCCTGCGTTGCCGGTGATCCTGCTCACGGCTTACGGCACCATCAATTCGGCCGTGGAAGTCATGAAAAGCGGCGCCTTCGACTACCTGACCAAGCCGGCGGACAACGACGAACTGCTGCTTACCCTGAACCGGGCTTTTGAATACGGCCGCCTGCAGGAAGAAAACGCCCGCCTGCGCTCCGAACTGTCCGCGGACGATGCCGCAGAACGACTGCTCGGAACGAGCCGGACCATGCGCAACTTGCGCGACCTTATTCGCCGGGCCGGCCCCAGCGAGGCCACTGTGCTTGTTATCGGGGAATCCGGCACGGGCAAGGAACTGATCGCCGAGGCGCTGCACGCATGCAGCGGACGCTCCGGCAAAGCCCTGGTCAAGGTGAACTGCGCCGCCCTGCCCGCGCCGCTCCTGGAAAGCGAACTGTTCGGCTATACGCGCGGGGCCTTTACCGGAGCGGTCAAGGACAAGCCCGGTCGGTTTCAACTGGCCTCGGGCGGCACCCTGTTTCTGGATGAAATCGGGGAACTTCCCCAGGATATACAGGCGAAGCTGCTGCGCGCCATACAGGAGCGCACGGTGGAGGCCCTGGGCTCCGTGCGCCCGACGCCGGTGGACGTGCGCATTATAGCGGCCACCAACAGGGACCTGCGCAAGGCGGCAACGGAAGGCAACTTCCGCGAAGACCTCTTCTTCCGCCTCAATGTGCTGGAAATCAAGGCCCCGCCCCTGCGCGACCGGCCGGAAGACCTCCCCCTGCTGACAAGCAGACTGCTGGAAAAACTATCCGCAAAAAACCGCAGGAAAGTCCGCGGCGTCAGTCCGGCCTTTCTCGCCGCCCTCGGCGCCTATGTCTGGCCGGGCAACGTGCGCGAACTGGAAAACATTCTGGAACGCGCCCTTATCCTTAGCCGCTCGGACATGCTGGACACGGATTCACTGCCTCCGCTCCCGGTCACGGCCGAAGCTCCGCCCGGGACGGAAAAGTCGCCTTCGGCGGAACAGCCGTCGCTTCCCCTGGAAGAGGCCGAACGCGAAGCCCTGCTCCGAACCCTTGCCCGCTGCGGCGGCCACCGGGAAAAAACCGCCGCCGCCCTGGGCATCAGCCGGCGCACGCTGCAGTACAAACTCAAAAAACTCAACTTGGTCAGGCACTGAGGCCTTTGCCGTGCCGCTCCCTCTTTCGCGCACCTCCCCCGAGACGTCTTCCGACCTGCCGGGGAACGCCTGTAAAGAAGCGGCTCCCCCTGCGGGGACGTTCCCTGCCGGCGCGCGCGAAGACGATACCGATCTGCGCCTGGATGAAGGCCGCCGAGGCAACCCTGCCGCCGTGCGCGGGGGCTCCGGGTCCTCCGCCGCGCCGCCGGAGTCTCCCCCTGTGTCTTCCGTGCGTGCTGTTCGGGAAGCCGCGGTCCTTCGCCTTGTCTTTGCCGGCGTCCTGACGGCAGAAACCCTGCACGCGTTGGAAAAAGCCGTGCCCGATGCCCTGCGAAACGCTCCGGCCGCTGTGGTCCTTGACCTGGAGGGCGTAGCACGCCTGGATACTACAGGCGCCCTGTTTCTGAACCTCACGCTCGACGGTCTGCGCCGTGCGGGATGCTCCTGCGTCCTGCACGATTCGGGAGAACGCTTCTCCCGCTTGCTGCGCATCGCCCGGCCGCCTGCCGCGGAAACCACGGCAAACGGGCAGGCGCGGCCCGAAGGGGACCGCGGGCAGCGGGATGCCCCGGCCGGTTTTTTTGTCGGAAGATTTGTCGGGATGCTTGAACGCGCGGATGCCGAGTTGCTTGCAAGACTGCGCGCCGTCGGCGCACTGGTCGGCTTTTTCGGAGCCTTTCTCTGCGTCGGGGGCGGGATGATCCGGCATCCCGGCCGTATACGCTTCACTTCCCTGGTGTTTCATATGGAACAATGCGGCCTGCGCGCCGTGCCCATCGTCGCCCTGCTCACCTTCCTCATCGGCATGGTGGTGGCCTACATGGGCGCGCAGCAACTCGGCATGTTCGGCGCGCAGGATTTCGCCGTCAATCTTCTGGAAATAACGGTATTGCGGGAAATGGCCGTACTCATCACCTCCATCGTCGCGGCCGGGCGTACAGCGTCCTCTTTCACGGCCCAGATCGGGGCCATGACCGCCAACGAGGAAACGGCGGCCCTGCTGTCCATGGGCCTTGATCCCATAGCCTTGCTGGTCGTGCCTCGTGTGTCGGCCATGATCCTCTGTCTGCCCATGCTGGTGTTTCTGGCCGACATCACGGCACTGCTGGGCGGGGCCTGCGCCCTGTACTTCAGCCTGGATATGGATCTGCAGGCTTTTATTACCCGTTTTTACGCCGTGGCCAAGCTGAAGCATCTTGTCGTCGGTCTGGTCAAGACCCCCTTTTTTGCCGCAGCCATAGCGCTTGTGGGCTGCTTTCACGGTTTCCGGGCCACGCGCAACGCGGAATCCGTGGGCTTTCTGACCACGGTTTCCGTTGTGCAGGCCATCTTTCTCGTGATTTTACTTGATGCCCTTTTCGCCCTGTTTTTCACCGTTGTCCGCATCTGACGGAAGGAGACGACATGGTCGAAGAGGAACGCGGAAATCGGGGGGAAACGGACGATGGAGAACGCGGAGACAGGAACGGCCCGGGCGACGTCGTCGTTTGCCTGCGCGGGGTGTGCAACCGCTTCGGCGACCATGTGGTACACGAAAACCTGGACCTGGACATACGGCGCGGCGAGATTCTCGGGTTGATCGGAAACTCCGGCGCAGGCAAATCGGTGCTCCTGCGCTCCATACTCGGATTGCGCCCTCCAAACGCCGGGAGCGTCAGGATCATGGGCCTGGAGATGGACAAGGCCGGAGAAAAGGAGAAAAATGCCGTGCGCAGGCGTTGGGGAGTGCTCTTTCAGGACGGGGCGCTGTTCTCCTCCCTGAGTGTTGAGGAAAACGCCGCCTTTCCCCTGCGCGAGTTTACGCGTCTGTCCCCGGCTCTGCAACGGGAAATCGCACGTTTGAAGCTGTCTCTGGCCGGGTTGCCCGCATCGGCATACGCCACGTTTCCCGGCGAGCTGTCCGGCGGCATGCGCAAGCGGGCCGGACTGGCGAGGGCGCTGGCCCTGGACCCGGACATACTGTTTCTGGACGAGCCGACGGCCGGCCTGGATCCCCTGTCTGCGGCCGCTTTCGACCGCCTTATCCGGACCTTGCGCGACGACCTCAGGCTCACTGTCTGCCTGGTCACCCATGATCTGGACACCCTGTATGCCGTGTGCGACCGGGTGGCGGTATTGGCGGACAAGCATATTTGCGCCGTGGGCGACATCGCGTCGCTGCTGCGTATGGACCATCCCTGGATACAGGAATACTTCAACGGTCCGCGCGGCCGCGCGGCTTTCGCGCAGGCCGCTCCGGGCAACGTTCGAAGGACAATGTGAATCAACTGCACAAGAAGAAGTTCGGTCGAGAGGATCAGATATGGAAATTCGCGCCAAGTATCTTGCGGTAGGCATGTTTACCCTGACTGTGTTCGCAGCGGCGACGGCCTTCACCTTGTGGCTGGCGGATAAAAACATGGGGCACGGGACCGCCGAGTACGACATTTCTTTTACGGAAAGCGTCAAAGGGCTTTCTGTGAACAGCGATGTGCTGTTTGTGGGCATCCGCGTGGGCCGTGTCAAAAACATTACCATAAGCGATGTGAACCCCGGAGAGGTACGGGTCCGCATCGTTATTGACGACGGCACTCCCGTCCGTGAAGATTCCCGGGCCAAACTTGACATGCGCGGCATCACCGGAAGCTCGGTCATTGCCGTTTCGGGAGGGACGGCGCTCAGTCCCATCCTGCGCGCTGCCGGCGGAAAAGTTCCCGAGATACCGGCCGAACCTTCCACCCTGAGCGCGGTAGTGTCATCTGTGCCGCAGGTGATGGCGAAAATCGAAAACCTGCTGTCCGATGCGAATATCGCGGCTGCGGCACGCTCTGTGCAGGCCCTCGGCGCCGTCATGGACGCCCTTGCCGCGCAGGCCGCGACAATAGAAAGCCTGCCGGCCAAGTACGCAACGGTCGCGGACCGCCTGAGCGCGCTGATTGCGGACATCGACGCCATGCTGGTAAAAGATCTTGTGCCCGGTGTGGCGACCTTCCACAGCGCCATGCGACGCATCGACGACACCATGCTCGGCATCGGGCCGGGAATGACGCAGTTTGCCGGCCAGGGGCTTGCGGAACTGCGCCTGCTCACGGCGGACCTGCGCAACCTGACGCAGGCCGCGACGCGTGCCGTCCGCAAACTGGAAAACGATCCCAGGCGCTTTTTCTTCGGGGATCAGAACAAGGAATTCGACAACCGATGAACTCCTCCCGGAATACCCCCGTTTCCCCGTCAGCGTTGACGCTGTTGCTGCTTCTGCTTGTCCCGGCCTTCTGCCTTGCCGGGTGCGGGAGCCTGCTGAACTCCGGCCCGGCACCTGCGCGCCTCCTGCTCAAGCCGACGCTGCCCCCGCGCACGGCAGCCCGCCCGGTAAACAAGCAACTGGTGGTGGCCGCGCCGACGAGCGGCAATATTCCCTCCGGCGACGGCATAAGCGTTGTCTTCCGGAACAGGGAGATACGCATGCTCGCCGCCGTGCGTTGGACGGCGGAAGCGCCTTTGCTGATACAACGCGGACTGGTCGACGCCCTGGACGCAACGGGCGGATTGCGCGGAGTAGGCGACGATACGGAGGGGTTGCAGGCCGATGTCCGGCTGCTGACGGACATCAGGGAATTCGGCCTGCGCTGGGGTGAGGACGATACCCCGCCTGTGGGGGTCTTCGCCGCCGTTTTCCGCCTGCTCGACCTGCGCAACGGGCGCATCTCCGGTTCCCTGCATGTGGAAGCAACGGCGCAGGCATCGGGAAAAAACAACACCGACTTGGCCGCGGCTTGTGAAACGGCCCTGAGCAAAGGATTGGCGCAATGTGCGGCCTGGGTGCTCGCCGGGATATGAAAACGAAAACAGAAAACTGTTGACCTGCACACCGGAAGCGGGCAGCGCCTGCAACCCGCTTTACCCCCGGCTGCGTTCAAGACACAAAGATATTGCGCTTACGCTGTTACAGCGGTGCGCCCGCTCTCGCGACCACCCAGGGCATTTTCAAAATGAAAATGCCCTGAAAAATCTTCATCGCTGTTTTCAGCAGCAACTATTTTACGCCTACCGCTTCAATTTCGATCAGGGCATCCCTGGGGATGCGGGCTACCTGCACACAGGAACGTGCCGGCGTGTTCCCTGTAAAATAGGTACCGTATATTTCGTTTACCTTGCCGAAATCATTCAAATCTTTCAGGAAGATCGTCACCTTGACCGTTTTGCCGAGGGAACTGCCGCCGGCTTCCAAAACTGCCTTCACGTTGTCCAAAGATTGTTTGGCCTGAGCTTCTATGCCTTCAGGCATCTTGTTGGTGTCTGGATTCAAAGGTATCTGGCCGGATGTAAAGACAAAATCGCCTACGGCAATCCCCTGCGAATAGGGGCCTATGGCTTTCGGCGCCTTAGGCGACGCCACTACGACGCGCTCGGCTGCAAAGGCCGGAGAAGCTGTGAAAACCAGCAAAACAGCGGTCGAAAGCAGGAAAAACATTTTTCCGGAAATCATGTCGTCCTCCATAAATGGGGTTTCTTTGGTTACTAATGCGGACCGATGGAGCCTACCATGAAAAAACACCGCGCGGCAAGCAAAAAGAGAGGACAGAACTCCCCTACGCCAAGAATGCCGTTGACCTGCAACGCCTGCTCCCTTTTGCGGTAAAACGGGAATCACCCTCGACCTGCCTCTGCCTACCTCGTCACTATGAAACAAACCTTATCCTGACAAGATAGGGTTTGTCTGACGCAGCTGATATTGAAATCCAGATAAGTCTAAATGTATCTTAATTATTTGTAATATAAAAATAATTGTTGGAAATAGGATCTTATGAGATCCAAATAGAGGGGTAGACATCAAACAAATATAGGGGTATTGGAAGGGGTATCGAAAAACAATAGGGGGTATTTGAAATGTCTTTGATTGATACAGCGTTACGGGTCGTCAAGCCCACAGATAAGCAGCAAAAACTTTTCGATGGCGGCGGGTTGTTTCTGCTGGTCGCTCCATCAGGCACAAAAAGCTGGAGGCTCAAATACCGCTTTCAGGGCAAGGAAAAATTGATCACCCTCGGCCTGTACCCGGTCATCAGCCTGAAAGAAGCGCGG
>JAISWB010000024.1 GCA_031271265.1 Desulfovibrio sp.
TAAACTTTTCCCTGCGGAGGATCGTCAGCCGAAAAGCGTGGTTTTCGGCTGACTCACGCCGCTTCGCGGCGATATCAGCCTAACGGCTGCTGTTCAGATTTCCATGCGGAAATCTGTAAAGGAGAGGCTTCAAACTATAAAGGAACTTCTGATAAGCCGATCAGGGCAGGCCGTTCACCTGCTTGTGCGCCTGCTTTGCGGCCGCCACGGTCTGCTTGGCCGGGGTCTGTTGCTTTTTCGTTGCGGAAGAGCTTTGTCCGGCCGGCGCCTGATGTTTCCTGGAAGCCGCGGCAACCGGTCTGGCCGGAATTTGTTGCTTTTTCGTTAACGAAGAGCTTTGCTTGGCAGGCGCCTGCTGCTTTTTGGAAGCCGCGGCAACCGGCTTGGCCGGGAACTGTTGCTTTTTGGATGCCGAAACGGTCTGCCCGGCCGGAGCAGACCTGCTTTTCGCTGCCGAGGCGTGTTTGTCGGCGGAGTGACGGCGCGGGCCGGCGTTTTTGTGCGCAACATGTCCTGACGCCTTGGCCTGCCGGGCGGGATGCTTTTTACCGCTTTTCACCTTTTTGCCTGCTGAAGAACCAGCGCCGGCCGCCGCTTCGCTTTTGACTTTCTCAAGGTAGGCGGCATACAGGGCCTTCTCGCTGCCGTCGCGGGGGATGCGGCGCGCCCCGGCAAAACGCCGGGCAAAGTACTCCTCATCCATGCCGCTTTCCGTAACCACCTTGCCGCGTCTCGGGCTGTGTATGAATTTTCCTTTGCCCGCGTATATGCCGGAGTGCCAGCCCGTGCGGCTGCGGATACCCTTGAAGACGACAATGTCGCCGGGCTTTAAATCTTCCTTGCGCTGCACCGGCATGCCGAAGCGAATCTGTTCGCGCGCGCTCCTGGGCAAGCGGATACCCACCTGCTCGTATGACCAGAGTACCAGACCGGAGCAATCGAAGCCCGTCTGCGGGGATGTGCCCCCGAAACGATAGGGCGTCCCCAACCCCTTGCGGGCGGCGGCAACTACATCCTGCTCCGTTGCGGCTGGTGCCGCACCGAGAGCCGCCTGCTCATCCGGCTCGTTTTTGAACGCACAGGCAGAGGTTACGGCAAGTATGACCGAAAGAAGACAACAACAGACACTACGCAGACGGCGGGAGGCGCAGGCGGACACGTAACGGTGTGCCCGGCCGCTGTTCGTGATATTCATGCGTAGCCTCTTACCGCACGCGCGGAAACAAGGCAAGCTTTTTTTGCATTTTTTGCTGAGTGTTTTTCAAACCGCACGTTTGAAGCGGGCGGCGGGAAACAAGGCAAGACCTTTCTGCATTTTTGCGGGGCAGGCCGCGCCGGAACATTTTACACTTGAAATGCTCTGCAAAGATTTGCTTGCAAATCGTTGCCGCGAGATCCGCTCCGGCGGGCTTTGCCCGACGTTAAAAGTGCATCTCAAGCGTAATCTGCTCTATTGCTTGACGGCTTCTTCCAGGATCGGAATGCTCCGCTCCGCCCTGCTCAACCGCGCAGCGCCGTCTTTCAAGCTGTCCGTGCTCTCCTTGCCCATGCACAATTCACCCTGCAACACGGCGCCCTCCTCCATGATCAGGGCCGGCGTCGTCAGGGTACCCGTGACTCTCGCTTCCTGGTGCAGAATGGTGCGTCTGGACACAACGGCATCGCCGGTGAGCATGCCGTGCACAACCAACTCCATGACGGCAACCGTGCCCTCAAGCCGCGCTTCCTTGCCGAGAATGAGTTTGCCGTCCGAACTGATGTCGCCGATAAAACGGCAATCTATGCGCACCGTCCCCTTGAACGTAAGCCGTCCCTGGTATTCCGTACCGGAACCTAAAAATGCGGTGAAATCATCTTTGACCATGGAAAAGCACCTCAATTTCATTGTGATACGACCGACGCGCTGCACCGGGCAGGCTAATTAACCTTGAACATGAAACGACGCATGGAAATGTTCAGCACGATGCCCAACAGGATGAAATTGACGATGGTCGCAGTGCCCCCGTAGCTCAGGAAGGGCAACGGCACGCCCACCACCGGCATGAGTCCCGCGACCATGCCCATATTGATCAGTATCTGCCAGAAAAAATAGAAAAAAATCCCGGCGCAGAGCATGCTGCCGAACTGGTCTTTCGCATTTCTGGCGGTGTTGATGATACACAACAGGAAAAAACAAAACAAGGCCAAAAGCGCGATGCAGCCCAGAAATCCCCATTCCTCGCCGAAGACCGCCACGGCGAAATCCGTATGCTTTTCAGGCAGAAAGCGCAGCATGCTCTGGGTACCGCCCTGAAAACCCTTGCCCCACAATTCCCCCGACCCGATGGCAATCTGCGACTGGGTGATGTGGTAACCGGCCCCCTGCAAATCCTTGGACGGCTCAAGGAAAGTCAGGATGCGTTCCTTCTGGTAATCTTTCAGGCCGAGCCAGCCGAGCGGCAACAGCAGCGGAAAGGCGATGCAGCAGGTGCGGAAAACGTATTTTTTCACGCCGTGAAAGAGGATCATGCCCGCGCACAGAAAGATGAGCAGCAGGGTAGTGCCGAGGTCCGGCTGCACGAAAATCAGCGCGCAGGGCAGGGCGGCCGCGCCCAGTATAAACAGCAGCGCGCGCCAGCCCAGGCTGTCCTTGAAACGGGAAAGAAGATTGGCGCAGAGCAGGATGCCCGCGATTTTTGCCACCTCCCCCGGCTGCAGGCTGAAGAAGCCGAGGTCCAGCCAGCGTTTCGCCCCGTAGACCGTTTTGCCGACCAGCGGCACCAGGGCCAGCAGGACAAGGCTCAGCAGGAAAAAAGCGACGGAAAGGGTGCGCAGGTGCCGGTAATCGAAGATGATGAAGACGGCCATGCAGCCCAGGCCCGCCGCCCCCCAGACCAGTTGTTTCTGGTAAAAGGGCGCGATGCTTATGCCGTCCTCGAAGCGGACCCCGCCGGCCGAATAAAGATTGGCGACGCCGATGAAAAAAAGCAGGGCCGTAATGGCGAGCAGGGTCCAGTTGGCATGGGTGATGAGTCGTCTGTCCACTGCGGCCATGTCGATTACTCCGTTCTTGCGGATGGAAGCCGGCGGAATCGGGACAGGAGAGCAGGGGCACCGGCGGCAGGCACGGTCCGGCCGGCAGGGGTGAGGCACCGGCCGGCCGCCGTCGGCTCAGTCCCCATGTTCTTCAGGTTCCCGGCGTTCGCCGGTCCGCGTTGTTTCCTGCACGGTCCTGCCGGCAACAGGCCCGAAAAGCGCATCGTACACCTTGACGGCAACGGGTCCGGCGGTGGAACTGCCGCCGCCGCCGTGCTCGACCATGACCACGACCGTATAGGTTTTGCCGTCCTTCATGCCCCAGGAGGTCATCCAGGCATGGTCCCGGTGGCGGTAGGCCATTTCGCCGCTGCTCAGGCGCCGTTCACCGATGCGCACTACCTGGGCCGTGCCGGTTTTGCCCCCGATGACCGCGTCAGGACGGTTGATGCGCCGCGCCGTGCCCCCGGAGACCGCGGCGCGCATGGCTTCCAGAATAAAGCTGCGGTGCGCGGGCGGCATGGGCAGCATGCCGCGCACAACGGGCTCCTCGTTTTCCAGCAGACCGGGCTTGAGAATTTTTCCCTCGTTCAACAGGGCGCTCACGAAAACCGCCATCTGCACCGGCGTGACCAGGGTGTACCCCTGGCCGATGGAAACATTCAGGGTTTCTCCTCCCTGCCAGGGCTCGCCGAAGCGGCGGCGTTTCCATTCCCGGCCGGGCACCAGGCCGCCGCGCTCGTGCGGCAGGTCTATGCCCGTGGGGCTGCCGAAGCCGCAGGCCTTGGCGAAGCGCTCAATATTGTCGATGCCCATGCGCTGCGCCGTTTCATAATAGTACACGTCGCAGGAATTGACCACCGACTGCAGCATGTTCATAAAGCCGTGCCCGCCGCTTTTCCAGCAACGGAAGGTATGCGAGCCCAGATGCACCCCTCCGCGGCAGACCACGCCGTGGCGCGGGTCGACTTTCTGCTCCAGAAACAGCCCGACCATCATCAGCTTCCAGACCGAACCGGGAGGGTATACGCTTTGTATGGCCCTGTTCTGTAAGGGATGACGGGGGTCGTCCGTCAGTCTTGCCCATTCCTCCCTGGACATGGTGGCCGTAAACATGTTGTTGTCGTAGCTCGGGTGCGTGACCAGGGCGCGCAGCTTGCCCGTGTCCGGCTCCATGACCACCACGGCCCCGGCATGTTCACCCAGGGCCTCGGATGCCGCCTTCTGCAGGTCAGCGTCCAGGGACAGAGTGACGTTTTCCCCGGCCAGAGGAGGTTCTTCCCGGCGCTTGTTCAACCGGCGACCCAGGGCGTCCACTTCCACGCTGTTCAGTCCCTTGGCGCCGCGCAGGGATTTTTCCAACACCAGCTCGATGCCCTGTTTGCCGACTATGTCGCCGAGGGCCAGCTTGTCGTCCGCGCGCAGGTCCTTTTCCCCGGCATCGGCCACATAGCCCAGGATATGGGCGAACAGCGGGCCGTAAGGGTACCAGCGCCGCTGGCGCGTTTCAACGGCCAGCCCCGGCCACTGGAATATCTGCTGCTCTATCTCGGAAATTTTTTCAAAGGGAATGTCCGTGGCCACGATCTGCGGCTGAAACGATTTGACGCGCAGCGCATCCTGCCGGAAACGGTTGCGCAGGGCGGACGGGGAACTGCCCGTCCAGCGGCTGACCTGGGCCAGGGTCGCCGGAATATCCGGGCAGTCGTCGCGGACCAGGGTCAGCACGTAGGCCGGCCTGTTCTCCGCCAACAGCTTGCCCCTGCTGTCCAGAATGATGCCCCGCGTCGCGTAGACGCTCTCCCGGCGCGTTCTGTTGGCGTTGGCCTTTTGCGCGTATTCTTCTCCGTGCAGGATCTGCAGATACCAGAAACGCAGCACGAAAAGCACGAAAAGAAAGGCGGTCAGCCCGTAAAGCAGCAACACGCCTGAACGCGGCGGTTGATAACCTTCCCGTCCCTGGCTGAGTTCCATGATCGGCATCACTGCGCTGCGGCGGAGTTTTTGGGCCGGGTCAGGTAGGCCGGCACCCAGATCAGGGGAACCGCCAAGGTCTGGATCAGGCTTTCCCGCACCAGCAGTTCCAAATCCACGGGGATGGACTGTATCGCGCACATCAGCCGGATCAGCAGGCCGTGATACAGGCCCAGGCATGCCGACAGCATGGAGATGAACACGATGTTGTCCTCGACGAAAAAGCCGTGGCTCATGCGGAACAGCAACGCCGCTCCCGCGTAGCTGAGCATCGCCGTGCCGAAGCCCAGGCTGCCCGCGCCTTCCTGAACGAGCGTAAAGGCAACGAACAGGAGTAGAAGCTGCCGGGGCCTGTTTTCCTGAAGGGCAAGCAAAAATCCCGGCATCAGGGCATCCACGCCGGGCACGGCCTGCTGCACGATCACGGCGGCCGCCGTATACAGGAACCACCAGAAAACGCGGTACAGCTTCTTCACGGCTCGGTGCCGATCTGCTCTGTATCGGGCGGCAACAGGGGCGGATCGCTGCCCTTTTCCTTGAGCAAAAGTACTTCTTCCAGGCGGTCCATGTCAACAAGAGGCCGGGCGTGGACCTGGAGGAAGAGGATTTCATTGCCCGGCATGACCTGGGTGACCACGCCCACGGGGAGGCCCTTGGGGAAGGAACCGTCCGCTCCGGAGGTGATCAGCGTTTCCCCGGGCGCTATGCGGGCGTTCTGGGCCACATAGGCGACCTCTAGCCTGCGCTCCGTGCTGCCCGTGAGTATGCCGGGCGTCCTGCTTTCGTTGCTGATGACGGCCAGGCGAAAACCGGGATCGGTGAGCATGAGTACCGTGGCCGTGTGGGGGGCGGCGCGCAGGACGCGGCCGACCACTCCGTTTCTGGTCACAACGGGGGTGCCGGCCGTCGCGCCGTTCAGAAAGCCTTTGTTTACGGTGAAGGTCTTGAGCACGGCCTGCGGCCCGAAACGCTTGGCCATGACGCGGGCGGCAAAGGCGGGCCGCACGCGCAACGCTTCAAGTCCGAGCAGGTCGCGCAGGCGCTGCAGCTCGGCCTTGTCTTCGGAGGCGAGCAGGGCCGCCGCGCGGGCCTGTTCCAGTTCGGTGCGCAGGCGCGCGTTTTCCGCGGCCACGTCCACCAGAGCCAGATAGCCGTCCCACCAGCTTGCGAAACGATCCCGGAGCCAGACCACCGGCGAAAGCACATAGCCGACGATTTCCAACCCGCTGCGTTCGGCAAGGGTATCCAGGTAGCCGGTGCGCGCGTTCCAGGTGAACAGACCAAGGTAACAAAACAGCAGGAAAACGAGGATCCCGATCAGGCGGTTGGAAGAAGGGGCGTTAATCTACGCAGACCTCCTTCAGAATATGGATGTTGTCCAGCGCCTTGCCGGTGCCGACGACCACCGTGGACAGGGGGTCTTCCACGACCGTGATGGGCAGGGAGGTCTCATTGCGCAAAAGCTGGTCCAGGCCTTTGAGCAGCGCTCCGCCCCCGGTGAGTACAATGCCGCGGTCCACAATATCGGCGGCCAGTTCAGGCGGGGTCTGCTCCAGGGCGACCCGCACGGCGAGGACAATGGCGTCCACCTGTTCAGAGATGGCCTTGCGCACTTCCTCCGAGGTGATGATGATGTTCTGCGGAATGCCGGTCACGAGGTCGCGGCCCTTGACTTCCATTTCCAGTTCCGGGTCCAGCGGCGCGGCCGAGGCGATGGTCATCTTTATGTTTTCGGCGGACGCTTCGCCGATGAGCATGTTGTACTTGCGCTTGACATGGTTCATGATGGATTCGTCCATCTTGTCGCCGCCGACGCGCACGGACTTGGAGTAGACAATGCCGGCAAGGGAAATGACGGCCACTTCGGTGGTGCCCCCGCCTATATCCACAATCATGTTGGAGGTCGGTTCCTGTATGGGCAAATTGGCGCCGATAGCCGCCGCCATCGGCTCCTCGATGAGGTAGACCTCGCGCGCGCCCGCGCTCTGCGCCGATTCCTTGACCGCGCGCTTTTCCACCTGGGTGATCCCGGTCGGCACGCAGATCATGATGCGCGGCCGCACCAGACGGCGGGAATTATGCACCTTGGCTATAAAATAGCGCAGCATGGCCTCGGTGATTTCAAAATCGGCGATGACTCCGTCTTTCATGGGGCGGATGGCCTCAATGTTGCCCGGCGTCTTGCCGAGCATTTTTTTGGCTTCCATGCCGACCGCCAAGACGCGGTTGTTGCGCAAGTCCTTGCGCACGGCCACGACCGAAGGTTCGCGCAGCACGATGCCGCGTCCCTTGACGTAAACGCAGGTGTTGGCTGTTCCCAGGTCTATGGCGAGGTCGCTGGAAAAAATTCCGAGCAGCGCATCCAGAATTTTGGACATACGTTTTTTCGGTCCTCTATAATTCGATTTCCAAGGCAAAGCTGCGTCCATGCAGATTTGCCTTGTCGGCTGCGGCGGGAACGCGGTCCCGCCTTGCCTCGCGAAAAGCTTCGCATTCCGGCGCGTTTATTCGGACGCCGTCGTTCAGCATAGCTTGTTTCGGCGAACTTTTCCAGTGTCAAATGCCGCCTGTTTCCCAAAGCCCGACAGCGCGGTCGAAAGTGGGGCCGGGTTTGATGCCGTAAGCGGCGGGAAGCCCCAGCCTGCACCAGGATTCGCCCAGGTCAAGCAGCAGGTGTACCGGCACGGGTCCCCTGTGCCTGGACAGCAGTTCCATGAGCGCGGACAGCCGCCCGCCGGACGCGCCGGCTCCGTCAATGTCGATGCAGTAAGGGGCGCCGCTCTCCAGGCAGGCCTCGGTCAGGGGCATGACCTTCTCGACGATAAAGACGATTTCGGCCTGCGCCCCGTCGCCGTCTTCCGAGGCCTCGTCGTCGTCGCGCCGGCGGCTTATGCGGCCTTCCATGTACAAGGGAAGATCCGGAATCAGCAGGTCCCTGTATTTTTCATAGATTTTGCTGAAACAGAAAGCCGTGGCCGAGGCGGTAAGATCTTCCACCTGCAGCAGTGCCCAACGCCTGCCTTTCGTATCGCTGCGCAGTTTGTCGACCTTGGCCAGTACGGCGCAGGCGAAGACGTTTTCCGGCTCCAGTTCGCGGCAGTCCTCCAGAGGCGTCAGACGCAGGCGTTCCATCTCCTTGCGGTAGGGCTGCAGGGGATGGGAGGTGAAGTAAAAGCCCAAGGATTCCTTTTCAAAGCGGGAAAATTGTTCACTGTCCCATTCGGGAACGGCGTTTTCCGGGCCGTTCCAACCCAGGCCGGTTGCCGGGGTTGCGCTCTGCGGCGCCATGCTCAACAGGGACAGCCGGCCGGCCTTTTTTCCCTTGTGTTCCCGCTGTCCCTTGACGACCGCCGTATCCAGGGCCGCGAGCATGCCCGCCCGGGCAACGCCGAAGCCGTCGCAGGCCCCGGCCTTGATCAGGCTTTCCAGCGCCCTCTTGGTCAGACGGCGCGGAGAAACGCGCCGGCAGAGGTCCAGCAGGGAGGTGAAGGGACCGTCTTTTTCCCGCTCCGCGATCAGCTCCTGCACCGCTTCCCGTCCCGTATTTTTGACCGCGCCCAGGCCGAACAGCACCTTGCCGTCCCGGACGGTGAATTCCCAGCGGCTGTGCCCGATGTCTGCGGGTAGGATCTCTACGCCCATGTCCCGGCAGGCCGCCGTGTATTTCAGCAGCTTGTCCTGATCGTTCATTTCCGAGGAGAGCAGGGCGGCCATGAACTCCGTGGGATAGTGCGTCTTCAGCCAGGCCGTGTGGTAGGAAATCAGGGCGTAGGCCGCCGAATGCGATTTATTGAAGCCGTACTCGGCGAATTTTTCCATGAGGGAAAAGATTTCTTCGGCCTTGGCGGCAGGAACCCCGCGCTGCGCCGCGCCGCTGATGAAGCGCGAACGTTCCGCGGCCATAGCCGCCGGGTCTTTCTTGCCCATGGCCCTGCGCAGCAGGTCGGCGCCCCCGAGGCTGTAGTTGCCCGCCAGACGCGCGATCTGCATGACCTGTTCCTGGTAGACGATGACCCCGTAGGTGTCTTTGAGGCATTCCTCCAGTTCCGGCAGCGGGTAGCTGACGACCACTTTCCCGTGTTTGCGCTGGATGAATTCCGTGACCATGCCCGATCCCAGGGGGCCTGGCCGGTACAGGGCCAGCATGGCGATGATGTCTTCAAAGCTCGTGGGCTTGAGCTGTTTCAGGTAGCGGCGCATGCCCGCGCTTTCTACCTGGAAGACGCCGTCCGTGTCCCCTCGGGAATACAGCGCGTACGTGTCCGGATCGTCCAGGGGCAGGGCGTCGAGGTCGGGGACTTCCCCGCCGCGGGCGCGGATGTTGTCCAGGGTTTCGGCGATCACGGTCATGTTGCGCAGGCCGAGAAAATCGAATTTTACCAGCCCGACTTTTTCCACCATCTTCATGTCGAACTGGGTGACGATGTCGTTTTCGCCCTTGCCTCGGTACACGGGCAGGTATTCGACCATGGGCCTGTCGGAAACGACCAGTCCGGCGGCGTGTATGGAGGCGTGGCGCGACAGCCCTTCCAGGCGCATGGAGGTATCCAGGAGATTGCGGGTCACCGGGTCGGACGCGTAGAGCGCGCGAAGTTCGCTTTCCTGCTCCAGGGCCTTGCGGATGGTCATCTTCAGGTCGGTCGGTATGAGTTTGGCGATGCGGTCCGTTTCCCGGTAGGCCATGCCGAGGGCCCGGCCCACGTCGCGCACGGCGGCTCTGGCCAGCATCTTCCCGAAAGTCGTGATCTGGGAAACCGAATCCGCGCCGTACTTGCGCTGCATGTAGTCGATGACCGCCTGCCGTTTCGCTTCGCAGAAATCCACATCGATATCCGGCATGCTGACGCGTTCGCTGTTCAGAAAGCGTTCAAAGAGCAGGTTGTAGGGGATGGGGTCCAGGTTTGTGATGCGCAGGGCGTAAGCGACAAGGGAGCCGGCGGCCGACCCGCGCCCCGGTCCGACCGGAATATCGTTGTCCTTGGCCCAGTTGATGAAGTCCTGCACAATCAGGAAATAGCCGGCGAAGCCCATGGAACAGATGACGTCCAGTTCGTGCTCCAACCTGTCCCGATACGTCTGTACGTCCACGTTGCCGGCCGCGGCGGACGAACGCCGTTCCAGCCGCCGTTCCAGGCCCGCGCGGGCCAGCCTGCGGAATTCCTCCTCCGGGCTGACGTCATCGCTGAGTTCATAGACGGGAAAATGGTAGCGGCCGAAGGTGAACGCGTAGTCGCCGCACTGCTCCGCGATAAGCAGGGCGTTGTCCAGGGCCTGCGGCAGACCGGCGAAGTCCGCGGCTGCCTGCTCCGGGCTTTTGTAATACAGTTCACGGGTTTCAAAGCGCATGCGCTCCGTATCCGTGATTTTTTTTCCGGTCTGTATGCAGAGCAGCACATCGTGCGCATCGGCGTCGGCGGCGTTCAGGTAGTGGCAGTCGTTGGTGGCGACCACGGGCAGGGCGAGTTTTTCGCCGATTTCCAGCAGGGCCGTGTTGACCTTTTCCTGGATACCCAAGCCGTTGGACTGCAGTTCAAGATAGAAGCGGCCGGGAAAGACGGCGGCGTACTCGCGTGTCTGCTCAAGGGCGGCGTCCATGCCGCGTCTGAGGAAGGTTCGGGGAATCTCGCCCGCCATGCAGGCGGAAAGGGCGATGATCCCTTCCGACATCCCGCGGAGCAGTTGTTTGTCTACGCGCGGCCTGCGGTAGAAGCCGTGCAGGTGCCCGTGCGACACCAGTTTGACCAGATTGTGATAGCCCGTCGCGTTTTGCGCCAGAAGCACGAGGTGAAAGCGCAGGGAACCGCGTTCGGGGCTTTTATCCCTGTGGTCGGGGCAGGTGTACACCTCGCAGCCGATGATGGGCTTTACGCCGAATTCCTTGGCCGTGAGCCAGAATTTGAGAGCGCCGTAGAGATTGCCGTGGTCGGTGACGGCCGCGGCGGGCATGCCGAATTCCTTGGCCCTGGCGCACAGGTCGTGGAGGCGGATGGCGCCGTCCAGTAGGCTGTATTCGCTGTGGCAGTGCAGATGGACAAAATCGGGCATGACGCGTTGTCGGGGGGTTCAGACGGACAAAATCAGGTTTGCCGGGGGGCTAAGGCGGACAAAAGCAGGCACGGCGTGTTGTCCGCGGTTTCAGATACCTGCGGCCGCCAGGTCGCCGGCCTCGTTGCAGCCGAGTATCGGCCCCTTGCAGCCTGCGGCGGCCGTATCGGCCGTGCGCCGACCGTCGCGGAGCACGGCGCGCACGGCTTTTTCCACGGCATCTGCGGCTTCCGGCAGCCCCAGGGTCAGGCGCAGCATCATGGCCAGGGACAGGACGGCGGCAAAGGGATTGGCCTTGTCCTGTCCGGCCAGGTCCGGCGCCGAGCCGTGTACGGGTTCGTACAATCCGATGCCGCCGTCTTCCGGCGCTCCGCTCAAGGACGCCGAGGGCAGCATGCCCAGGGAGCCGGTCACGGCCGCGGCTTCGTCGGAAAGGATGTCCCCGAACAGGTTGCCGGTGAGGATGACGTCGAACTGCGCCGGGTTGACGACAAGCTGCATGGCGCAGTTGTCCACGTACATGTGCGTCAGTTGCACGTCCTGGTAATCGCGGCGTGTTTCTTCGACCACGGCGCGCCAGAGGCGGCCGACGTGCAGGACGTTGCTTTTGTCCACAGAGCAGACGCGCCCGCGGCGCGCGTGCGCGGCCGAGAAGGCGACGCGGGCGATGCGGCGCACCTCGTCCTCGCTGTAAATCATGGTGTTGAAGGCAACGCGCCGGCCTGCGCGGTTTTCTTCGCCCGCGGGCTGCCCGAAGTACACGTCACCGGTCAGTTCGCGCACGACCAGCAGGTCCACGCCTTGTTCCACGGCGCGCGGGTGCAGGGCGGAGAGCGCGGCCAGTTCCGGCAGCACGAGCGCAGGGCGCAGGTTGGCGAAGAGATTGAGTTCTTTGCGTATGGCCAGCAGTCCGGCTTCAGGGCGTTGCGGGCTTTTGTCCCACTTCGGGCCGCCCACGGCCCCGAGGAGCACGGCGTCGGCCTTCCTGCACGCCGCCAGCGTGGCCTCCGGAAGCGCTTCTCCTGTTGCGTCGAGGGCCGCGCCGCCGATCAGGCATTCTTCCGTATCAAACGACAGGCCGTATTTTTTTTCGACAGCCCGCAGCACTTTCACGCACTGGGCGACGACTTCCGGGCCTATGCCGTCTCCGGGCAGCAACACTATGCGTTTGTTCACCAAAATTTCCTTCCCTGAACAGGCGTAAGGCGGATGATTTCCCTGGTCGGCCTTGCGCCGGCTCAGGCGATTACCCTTATAGGGGGCGAAGTCTTTACCGCGCGCCTCAAGCGTTAATTGTTCCGGTCCCCGCGCGCGGCGAGGCGTTTTTTCACAAAGCCGGCCAGTCCTCCGGCGTCCAGGATCGCGCGCATGCCTTCGGGTATCGGCGGGAAGGCGATGCGTCTCCCGCTGCGTTTGTTGAAGATGGTACCGGCGTCCATGTCCACTTCAAGTTCGTCGCCTTCTTTGAATTCGGCGAAGTCGTCGCCGACTTCGAGGGGGATCAGACCGGTATTGAAGGCGTTGCGGTAGAATATGCGGGCAAAGCTGTGGGCGATGACCACCTGTATGCCCGCGCCGAGTATGGCGACCGGCGCGTGTTCACGCGAGGAACCGCAGCCGAAGTTGCGTCCGGCGACGAGCAGGCTCGCGCCGGGTTTGATGCTGTTTTTCCAGGCCGGGTCCAGGCCGTCCATACAGTGCCGGCCGAGTTCTTCCGGGTCCGAACTTACAAGGTAGATCGCCGGGATGATGGCGTCGGTGTCGATATGGTCGCCCACCACCAGGCTTTGTCCTGTGTATTGCATTGAAATTTCCTTTGCATCAGAGCGCGGCGGGGTCGGTAATGACGCCGGTCACGGCGGAAGCCGCGGCCACCTGCGGGTTGGCGAGGTAGACTTCGGACTGCAGGCTGCCCATGCGTCCTTTGAAGTTGCGGTTGGTGGTGGCCAGGGCGCGTTCGCCCGCGGCCAGGATACCCAGGTGCCCGCCCAGACAGGGGCCGCAGGAGGGCGGTCCGACGATGCAGCCGGCGTCGATAAAGGTCGTCATCAGTCCTTCTTCCAGCGCGCGTTTCCAGACTCCCGGCGTTGCGGGCAGGATGATGCAGCGCAGTCCTTTTTTTACTTTCCGTCCGGCGAAGATTTCCGCGGCGCCCTGCATATCGCGGAGGCGCCCGTTGGTACAGGAGCCGATGACCACCTGGTTGAGGGTCACGTCTTTGAGCGCGGACACGGGTTTGACGTTTTCGGGCAGGTGCGGGCAGGCGACCAGGGGTTCCATGCCCGTGACGTCTTTGCGTATATGCCGTTCATAGTGTGCGCCGGGATCCGGGCGGAGTTCCCGGTCACCAGCGCGTCCGGCCTTGCGGCAGTATTCCAGGGTGTGCCGGTCGGCGGCGAAGAGGCCGGCCTTGGCTCCGGCTTCGACGGCCATGTTGGCCATGGTCAGGCGTCCTTCCACAGGCAGGGCGTCGACGACGGGGCCGTCGAATTCCAGGGCCTTGTAGCGTGCCCCGTCGACGCCCAATTCGCCTATGGTCCAGAGGATCAGGTCTTTGCCGCCGACATGCGGGCCGAGTCGACCGTCGAAGGTGACGCGGATGCTTTCCGGCACTTTGAACCAGCTTTCGCCCAGGGCCATGCCGGCGGCGACGTCCGTGGACCCCATGCCCGTGGCGAAGGCGCCGATGCCTCCGTAAGTGCAGGTATGGCTGTCGGCGCCGATCACCAGATCTCCCGGCCCGACGAGGCCCAGTTCCGGGAGCAGGGCGTGTTCGACGCCCGCGTCGCCGCCTTCGAAATAATAATCCAGGTCCTGAGCGGCGGCGAATTTGCGGCTGATCAGGATTTGTTCCGCCGAGGCCGTGTCTTTTTGCGGGACAAAGTGATCCATGACCAGAACGATGCGGCGTTTGTCGAAGACGCGTTCCGCGCCCATGTGTTCAAAGGCCTTGACGGCCGGGGGGGCAGTGATGTCGTTGGCCAGCACCAGGTCCAGGCGGCAGTTGAGGATGCGTCCGGGCGCGGCGGCATCGCCGCCGGCCGGGGTGACGGCGTGCGCGGCCATGATTTTTTGCGCAAGGGTGAACGCGCTCATGCTTCCTCCTTGAGCGTTTCAGCGGTGCTTTCGTATGCCTTCGGCGGCCGGGGCTCTGCACAGAGCCTGCGTCCGCGACCCCGGACCCCGGCAGGGTCAGCCTGAGCAGGCGTAAGGCTGATGATTCCCCCTGCACCCCCCCGTTTACGGGCGCGCACTGTAAAATTCGAACTGCTCTCATTGGTCGAGGGCGGATTCAGCGCATCGGTAAGGGGATTCATGCTTCTTCTTCTTTTTTCGACAGGCGGTTCAGCGCGTTCAGGTAGGCGCGTGCCCCGGCGTTGATGATATCGGGGTGTGCGCCGCGGCCGACGGCGGTCCTGTTGTTTTCGGAAATGCGGACGGTGACCTCGCCTTGGGCGTCGGCACCGCCGGTGACGGCGTTCACGGAAAACTGTTCCAGCCCGGGCCTGCGCCCCGTTGCCTTGTCCACCGCCTTGAATACGGCGTCGATGGGCCCTACGCCGAAACAGACTTCCTGCACGCGTTTGCCGTCCACGTCAAGGACCAGAGCGGCCGTCGGGGGCAGACCGGTGTCGCCGGCCTGGACGCCGAGATGCACAAGGGCGTACTTGTCGGGAATGCGATATATTTCTTCCAGCACCAGCGCTTCGAGATCTTCGTCATATATGTCTTTCTTGATGTCCGCAAGGCGTTTTACGGCCCCGAGTACCGTGTCTACCTGATCCGTGGCGAGGGAGTAGCCCATGGCTTCCAGTTTATCCTTGACCGCGTTTCTGCCCGAGTGTTTGCCGAGGACGATGGCGTTGCCGGGCAGGCCCACGGCGTCGGGGGTCATAATTTCGTAGGTGGCCGGATTTTTGAGCACGCCGGCCTGGTGGATGCCGGATTCGTGGGCAAAGGCGTTGGCGCCGACGATGGGTTTGTTGCGGGCGATATTCTGGCCGATGATCCTGGAGAGTTTTCTGGCCGAGGGATAAATCTGCTCCGTGCGTATGCCGTGCGTCAGGCCGTAGTAATCTTTGCGCACGGTCAGGGCCATGATGACTTCTTCGAGGGAGGCGTTGCCGGCGCGTTCGCCTATGCCGCAGACGGTGACTTCGGCCTGGCGCGCGCCGGCCTGGAAGGATGCCAGGGTATTGGCGACGGCGAGGCCGAGATCGTTGTGGCAGTGTATGCTGAGGACGATGTCGGCGGGAACGCGTTCCCTGAGGTAGGCGATGCGGGCGGCGTGTTCGGCCGGTTGGGCGTAGCCGACGGTGTCCGGTATGTTCAGGGTTTTCGCGCCTGCGGCAACGGCGATGCGGCAGGCTTCGACCATGAAGTCCGGGTCGCTGCGCGAGGCGTCTTCGCAGGAGAATTCCACATCGTCGCAGCATTGCGCGGCGTGGCGCACGGTTTCGTCGATCCTGCGCAGCACCTGGTCGGGCGTCATGTTGAGCTTGTGTTCCATGTGTACCGGCGAGGTGGCGAGGAAGGTGTGTATGCGTTTCTTTTTCGTATGGAGCAACGCCTCGGCCGCGCGGTCGATGTCGGCGATGCTTGTGCGCGCGAGGCTGCACACGGTTGCCCGTTCTACTTCGCGGCCGACGGCGGCGACGGCTTCAAAGTCGCCGGAACTGGAAGCGGCGAAACCGGCCTCAATGATGTCCACGCCGAGCAGGTCGAGTTGGCGGGCCATGCTGATTTTTTCCGAGAGGTTCATGGTTGCGCCGGGGGATTGTTCTCCGTCGCGCAGGGTGGTGTCGAAGATGACGATGTGATTTTTGTCGGCTGTCGACATGGCGTATTCCTTTTATGCTGCTGAAGGTTCAAGGATATACAAAAAAAACGGCCGCCCTCAAGGGCGGCGCGCACGGGCCGCGTATACTGCGGCAGGTAAACCGGGCGCGCGATCTACAGCAGACCGCGTAGTAGGGCGAGGCTGAAAAGGGCGGCAACGAGGCCGGAGAGGACGGCGCAGGCAAAGGCGGGGGCGCGGCTGCTCACAGCGGCCGCTGAGGCGGTAATGTCGGGGTGCTTTTTGTGTCTTCGGGTATGCCGGTTCATGCCGGCCTCCTTGTCGGGGTTAATCGGGTGTGGTCCGGTCCGCCGGTCGCCGTGTTGCGACCGTTGCGTTTAGACAATTATGCCTGCTTTTGAAGAAAGTCAAGAGAATTTTTCGGACAGAAAAGAAGGAGTAAAATTCATAAGGCGTGCCTGATCCCCTCTCGGCTTGGTGTCGGTGGCCGGCACAAGCCGCGCTACGCTACAATATCGTGAATTATTCTATGAATAAGTTGTACCTGTTCGTGGTCGGATTCATCCAAAATTTTTATAATATCCTTGCATAACTCACCTTTTGATTTACGGTGCTCGACCTCCAGAAGAGTCTGAATAGAAATATTCAATGAATTTGCAATATTATCAAGATTATTGATGGTTATATTAGCCATCCCTCTTTCTATTGCACTGAAATGCTTACTGTTTATTGAAGATAACTCGCTCAGTTCTTCCTGAGTCAATTTTTTTTTCGTCCTCAGTTCTCTGATCCTGAGTCCCAATACTTTCAGGTCCATCCCCTTCCTCCACACAACACTATAGGGAGAAAAATTTTCGTATTAACCTTATTTACCCGTTGACATTTGAAATAGTTCTGCTTAAAACCGAAAAATTCTTGTTAAATCAAGAAATATAGGAATGATTATACCGTTTTATCATGATTTTTCCTGGGCGGCAGGTGAGGCACAGGCGGCGGTGTTACTTGAAAGTTCAAGGTGTGAAGTAAAACCGGCCGCAGGGAATACAACAGCCATACAAAGCCGGGAGTCAGGTATGAAAAAGAATTATATCGCACTACAAATACTGATTATTTCTATGTTTGCCTTCGCTGTGCAATGTTTTGCTTCAGAAGGCAAGCAAACTTCAGTGGAAATAGTTTTTTGTAAAACATTGAATGATAATTTAGAGCCGTCAGAAATAGTATCTGTTTTTGATTCGAATATTATTTCATGGCGGATGCAGAGAGAAAAGCCGTTCGGTATGCATCAAGTTATACTCAGTATATATCAGCGACAAGGCTCTCAAGAAAAAGTTGTGGAAAGACAAACTCTTGAAATTCGTCCCTCATGGAATATATACGGCATACGCAACATGAAGCTTCCTGCGGAAGGCGAATATATTTTATCTGTTGAAGGAAAGGATGGTGCTGTTTTAGGTGAGGGTAAAGTAACAGTTGGGAAACTCAAAAAGGATGCTTCTGAAGTTAAAACAGAAACGCTTGGCGCAACACTCGGCAAATTATTTGAAAAATATGCGCCGAAAAAATGATGGAGGCGAAGGTGAAAATTTTATTACGTGTACTGCTTTTGTCAATGTTGATTTGCGTCCTTGCAGCTCCAGCATTTGGAGCGCGCACAACCCGCGATCTTGTATTTGAAGATGACGATGCAGCAGCGACAGATAAGAAGTCGACCAGCGGATCGGCAGGCGCAAATTCAGGCGATCAACAGAAACTTGCTGTTAAAACAACAATGTTGCTTATCCGCAACGGACAGGAAAGCACGGTTTTGCCCAGTCATGAATTCAAGTCCGGCGACAAGGTTAAACTGGTATATACGCCCAATATAGACGGCTATGTCTATTGGATGGCCAAGGGGACGTCGGGCGAATACTCCATGATTTTCCCCTCTGCCAAGGCGGGTATGGACAACAAGGTGGAGCGCAACAAGGAATACACCATCCCGATCAAGGGCGCGTTCAGGTTTGACGACAAGGTCGGCAAAGAAGAACTGCTTTGTGTCCTGTCGCCTTCCATGATGCCGGATATGGAAAAAGCCGTTGCCGCGGCGACAAACCTGATTGCCGCCCGCGCGGACTGCGACGACAAGAAGGAAACCGCCAAGCGTACCACCCGCGACCTGGTGTTCGACGACGATGACAAGGCCGAAACCAAAAACGATGCGGC
>JAISWB010000103.1 GCA_031271265.1 Desulfovibrio sp.
ATCGGCGCGGGCGGGTTGTCACAGACGGCGGCCCTGCTGGAGGATGCGTGTCGCGAAGCGGACATAGCCGTACTCCGCGACAGGCTCCCGGAGTTCCGGGAGGAGCTTGCCGCTTTGACCGCGCGCATCAGCGCGTTTACGGCATCGGCGCATTCCGCGGACGGCGAAGGCCGCGCCACTCCGGAAATGCGTGAGGCTTTGGCGCAGTTGGAGGAAGCACTGGGGGCGAGGGATGTAGACGCGAGGGACGCCGCGATGACCCGGCTGCAAGCCCTGCCGCTGCCGGGGAAACAGCACGCGGCCGTATCGGAAATTGCGGATTGCATCCTGACGGCGGATTTCCACAGGGCGCTTGATGCCGTAATTGCTTTGCGCCGGCAGGGAGATTGAACCTTTCTCAACCGACAAGAGCAAAGTCCCCGGTCTCGGCCGGGCGTTTACAACCTGACGGCGGATTTCCACAGGGCGCTTGATGCCGTAATTACTTTGCGCCGGCAAGGAGATTGAATCTTTCCCAACCGACAAGAGCAAAGTCCCTGATCTCGGCCGGGCGTTTACAATAAGTCTCCGATTCAGACAGGAGTTTCGCAGAAGGTTGTCAAAATACGAAAGCACCCCCAATCAATCCGCGTTTCCCCGGCCGGCCGGCCCGACGTAATAGTCCTGCAACGGCGTTACGTCGAGCGCTTCCGAAGCCCCGGCTTCCAGCCCTTCCAGAGCCGCGTCCAGGGCGGCCAGGGTCGTGAGCAGAGGAATGTTCCTCGTCAGGGCCTCCGCCCGTATGGCCGTCGCGTCGCGGGCCGACGACGGCCCGCTCACCGTGTTGACAATCATCCGCGCTTTGCCGTCGCGCATGAAGTCCAGGAGATGCGGCCTGCGCGGCCCGATCTTCACCACAAGTTCCGTGTCTATGCCGACCCCGGCCAGCACCTTCCGCGTTCCCGGCGTGGCGAACAGCGTGAACCCCAGGGCCTTCAGCCTGCATGCCGAAGGGATGAGCGCCGCCTTGTCCCCGTCGGTCACGGTGAGCACCACATTGCCCCGCATCGGGATCGGCGCGCCGGCGGCAGCCTGCGCTTTCAAAAAGGCCGGACCGAAACGCCGGTCTATGCCCATGACCTCGCCCGTGGAACGCATCTCCGGCCCCAGGCTGATTTCCGCGCCGGGGAAGCGGGTAAAGGGTATGACGGCTTCCTTGACCGCATAATAGGGCGGAAGCACCTCCCTGTCGAACCCGGCCTCCTCCGCGCTCAGGCCGGCCATGATGCGGGCTGCCGCCCCGGCCACGTTGCGGCCTATGGCCTTGGATACAAAAGGCACGGTGCGCGAGGCCCGCGGGTTGGCCTCCAGCACGAACACTTCGCCTCCGCACACGGCGAACTGCACGTTGAGCAGCCCCACCGTGTTCAGTCCCAACCCCAGCTTGCGCGTGTTCTCACGAATCCGCTCCAGAATTTCCGGCTTCAGAGTACGCGCGGGTATGGAACAACAGGAGTCGCCGGAATGCACCCCGGCCTGCTCGATATGTTCCATGACGGCGGCTATGGTCACGGTCCTGCCGTCGCAGACCGCGTCCACGTCCACTTCCACGGCGTCTTCCAGAAACTTGTCCACCAGGATGGGGGACGACGGATCAAGCGCCGCGCCGCTTTCCCCGCCCCGCACATAGGCGCGCAAATCCGTTTCGCGGTGAAT
Source organism: Desulfovibrio sp. (assembly GCA_031271265.1). Lineage (GTDB taxonomy): Bacteria > Desulfobacterota > Desulfovibrionia > Desulfovibrionales > Desulfovibrionaceae > Frigididesulfovibrio. The sequence continues at coordinate 1,696 of JAISWB010000103.1, forward strand.
GACGCGCATGGCCCTCCCCCCCAGGACGAAGGACGGCCGCACCATGACCGGGTAGCCTATTTTCGCGGCCGCCGCGCATGCTGAGGCCTCGTCGCCGGCCGTGCCGCCGGGCGGTTGGGCTATGCCCAGGCGTCCCGCAAGCGCGCCGAACGCTTCGCGGTCTTCGGCCAGGGCTATGTCGCCGGGCTTGGTGCCCAGCACGGGCGCACCGGCTTTTTCCAGGGCGGCGGCAGTGTTCAGCGGCGTCTGCCCGCCGAACTGCACGATCAGCCCGCCGCTCTCCCGTATGTTTTCCGCCTCACACACGGCCAGCACGTCCTCGACGGTCACCGGCTCGAAATAGAGACGGTCCGCCGTGTCATAGTCCGTGCTGACGGTTTCCGGGTTGGAATTGATCATCACCGAAGTGACGCCCAGCCCTTTCATGGCCCAGGCCGCCTGCACGCAGCAGTAGTCGAACTCTATGCCCTGCCCGATGCGGTTGGGACCGCCGCCCAGAATAATCACCTTGCGCGGCAGCGCCTTCCCGTGCGCCGCGGGCGCAGGCAGGGCGTCCGTGGCGGCGAGATGCCCGCTGTGCGTGGGGTCCGGACTGCTCCCGTCGAAGGTGGAATAAAAATAGGGCGTAAGAGCCTTGAATTCCCCGGCGCAGGTGTCCACGCAACGAAACACCGGGCGCACGCCGAGGGCCAGGCGCAGGGCGCGCACGGCGTCCTCGTCGGACGCGTCCGGATGCGGAACCTCACCGCCCTTTGCCCGGCGCAGCAGGGCGGCGATGCGCGCATCGCTGAAGCCCTGGGCCTTGAAGCGGCGCAGATCGCGGGCAAAAGCCCGCGCCTCGGCCGCGTCGGGGTCAAACCCCGACAGACCGGCAGGCGTGCTTACAATACCTGTCCGGGGCGGGCCGGGCCGGGTTGCGGAAGTCGCCGCCGGCGCTGCCGTTTCCCCTCTTCCGCCGGACAACGCGCTTTCCCGCCCGTGCGCGGCGAGCAGGGCCGCGGCGCGCGCGGCGAAGGGGCCGAGGATTTCCTTCTCCGTCTCGGCGATGCGCTGCATATTGATAAGGAACCAGGGGTCTATGCCGGTCAGGGCGCAGGCTTCGCCGCAGTCCATGCCCAGCAGCAGCGCTTCGTAAAGATGCAGGAAGCGGTCCGGACTCGGGACGGGCAGGATGCCGCGCAAGGCTTCCAGGCGTTCGGCGGCGCGCCCCGGCCCGTGTTCCCCGCAAGGAGCCTCTCCCTGCTCCGGGCTGAGCCCGGATGTCTCGCCGGGATTGTCCGCACCGCGCACGGGCGCGGGTTCCAGGCCGGAAAGCCCGGTTTCCAGTCCGCGCAGGGCCTTTTGCAGGGCCTCACGGAAATTGCCGCCCAAGGCCATGGTTTCGCCCACGGAGTGCATCTGCAACCCGAGTACAGGCGCCGAGCCGGCGAACTTTTCAAAATTGAAGCGCGGCGCCTTGACCACGCAATAGTCTATGGTCGGCTCAAAACAGGCCGAGGTGCCGGTAATGTCGTTTTTCAGCTCGTCCAGATGATAGCCCAGAGCCAGCTTGGCCGCCATGCGGGCTATGGGAAAGCCCGTGGCCTTGGAGGCCAGAGCCGAGGAACGCGAAACGCGCGGGTTCATCTCGATGATTACCCGCCTGCCCGTGCGCGGGTTCACCGCGAACTGTATGTTGCAGCCGCCCGTATCTACGCCGACGGTGCGCACAACGGTCAGGGCGTCGTTGCGCAGCTCCTGGTATTCCACGTCGGACAGGGTCTGGATGGGGGCCACGGTGACGGAATCCCCCGTATGCACGCCCATGGGGTCCACGTTCTCTATGCCGCAGATGACCACGGCGTTGTCGCGCCCGTCGCGCATGACCTCCAGTTCTATTTCCTTCCAGCCCAGCACGGATTCTTCCACCAGGACCCGGCCTATGGGCGAGGCGTCCAGGCCGCGCCGCACCGCATCGCGGAATTCCTCAAGGTTGCAGGCCAGTCCGCCGCCCGTGCCGCCCAAGGTAAAGGAAGGACGCACGACAACGGGAAAGGACAGTTCCCGGACCAGGTCCACGGCCTCGGCAACGGAGTCGACCGCGCCGCCGCGCGGCACGTCGAGCCCGGCCCCACGCATGGCCCGCCCGAAAAGTTCGCGATCTTCGGCCAGTTCTATGGACCCGGCCTTGGCCCCGATCATTTCCACCCCGCATTCCCGCAGCACCCCGGCGCGGTGCAGGTCCATCGCCAGATTCAGGGCGGTCTGGCCGCCCAGGGTGGGCAACAGGGCGTCCGGCCGCTCCCGCCTGATGATGCCGGCGGCCGTTTCCGGAGTCATGGGCTCCATGTAGGTACGGTCGGAAAAGCCGGGGTCGGTCATGACCGTGGCCGGGTTGGAGTTCAGCAGGATGATGCGGCAACCTTCTTCCAGAAGCGCCTTGCAGCCCTGCGTGCCGGAATAGTCGAATTCACAGGCCTGCCCGATGATGATGGGGCCGGAGCCGAGGACCAGCACGCTGCGTATGTCATTGCGCCTGGGCATGGCGAAGCGCCTCGCGGTGTTCCAGAATCATCGCGCGGAAACGCGCGAAAAGCCCGCCCGCGTCGTGGGTGCCGGGCGTTGCTTCCGGGTGGAACTGCACGGAAAAAACCGGCTTGTCCCTTAACCGCAAGCCTTCAAGAGTGCCGTCGTTCAGGTTGACGTGCGTGGCCTCCGCCTCGGGCGGCAGACTGTCCGGGTCCACGCAGAAGCCGTGGTTCTGACTGGTGATTTCCACACGCCCGCTGCCCCTGTCCAGAACCGGATGGTTCACCCCGTGATGCCCGAAAGGCAGCTTGTAGGTGCGTCCGCCCAGAGCCAGACCGAGAAGCTGGTGACCCAGGCAGATGCCGAAAACGGGCAGGCGGCCGAGCAGCCCGCGTATGCACTCCACGGCATAGGAACACGGCTCCGGGTCGCCGGGGCCGTTGCTGAGCAGCACGCCGTCCGGCCCGAGCGCAAGCACCTCGTCGGCCCGCGCCGTCGCAGGCATGACGGTGACCTTCATGCCCTGCCGGGCCAGCCGGACGGCTATGGAACGCTTGGCCCCGTAGTCGATGAGCACCGTATGCAGGTCGGGGACGGGCAGACCGTCCTCCGTCGGCGTATAGTCCCGCACCGGCCCGGCCCCCGCTTCGCGGGCCAGGTCCCTGCCCTGCATGGACGGCCATTGCCGCGCCTTGCGCAGCAGAGAAGCGCGGTCGCGATCCAGGGCGCTTATGATGCCGTTGCGCGAGCCGTGGTCGCGCAGGTGCAGGGCCAGAGACCGGGTATCCACGTTGGTTATGCCGGTCACGCCGTTGCGCCTGAGCATGGCGTCCAGGGATTCGACGGCCCGCCAGTGCGGAAAGACTCCGCGCCCGCCCTGCCTGAACAGGTCGTGGAACACAACGCCGGCGGCCAGAGGCTTCGGGGCTTCATCGTCCAGAGGACTCGCGCCGTAATTGCCGAGATGGGCGGCCGTAAAGACCATGATCTGCCCGTAATAGGAAGGGTCGGTGATGCTCTCCTGGTATCCGGCCATGCCCGTGACGAAAACGGTTTCGCCCAAGGTTTCGCCTGCCGCCCCGCAGGCTTCGCCCTCGAAACAGGTTCCGTCGTCCAACATCAGCAATGCCTGTTCAGCCATAATATTCCCGCGCGGTTGGTGCCGATTCCGCGTGTTACCGCGGTTTTTTACGCGCCCGAGGGCCGGCGGCAAGCCGTTTCCGGCAAAGTCTCAGGGGACGTCCTTCGCATGAGGCCGCTTGTAAATACCCTAAAAGCGCCCTGAATGCAAACTATGGTGAATTGACACCGGGCTACTGCGGGCGCTGTGATGCAAAACATTATACAAAGCAGTTTAAGTTTCGACTGTATCCAGCCACTCACTGTTCGCCACCGACATCAAGCGTGGGGAATAAATTTTTACTTTTTTTCCATTAAAAACAAATACTCAAAATTATCCTTTTCAATTTCATTTACCCAGTCATACGTCCACTTCATTGTTGCCATTACATTTTTCTTGTAATTTATTTTTTTTATTTCAATAAGTTTTCCATAACTATTGAGTACATCATTTAATTCATTCGCAGTTGCCCTGCCACCAGAACTATACGACAAAATAATGTAGTTCGCCGGAGTTTCTTTAATTAATTTCTCAATCGCTTCAATAACAATAAATCTTCCTGACTCATTTTTTCTGAATTCTTCAAACACAGAACCGGCTACCGTATCTGAGGTATCTGCACGGCGTTTCGCTTTACCAAAAATTTTCGGTTTGTCGTTTAAACAAATTGTTGTCCAAATATGATAATATGAAGCGTAACGGACACGTGAAGGTGGCATTTTTTCGTTGTTTGAGCCGTAGGGTGGATCAAAATAGGCTATAATAATATTGTCCGGTAATTTTTCCAGCGCCTTAAAAACATCGTAGTCCATCACTATATTTTGATTTTTATTAATCCATAAGTTGGGCACTTCTAACTTCATATCGTTATAAGAACGGGGGGACCATTCATTCAAATATGATGTGTAATGCCCAAGTGTGCTGTCAACTTGATCAAGCGCAAGTATTAGACTGGTAATTGTAACCGCCTTTGTAACTTCATCAAGATTTAATTTGTCTATTTCCTCGCGGATTGCGTCTAATTTGCGGGTGTTCCTTGCTTGCCAAGGTTTTTTTAGCCCATCGCCGTTGCTTGAAACTTTATGTTTCCCGTCTCCGCCGTAATGCTCCGTAAACCAGCCGTCAATAGGTTTAAGCGAATTGAGGTGGTCAATTAACGGCTTGTAACTTTTAGGCTCTTTTGTATTCAACAAAAAAGCCGTATTAAACACTTTTGTATACGGCGCAATGTCATTGGCATAAACTTTATAGCCTGATTTTGCATAAGCCTGACTCACCCTTGTTGAACCAGAAAAGCCGTCAAAAACGGTGACATTTTTTGAATCACTGCAAACTCTCTTTGAAGACTTAAGTATATGCGGCAATAATTTGAGTTTAGAACCTGCGTATTTTATTGCCTGCGTTTGCGGAGCGCCTGCAAATATACCATCAAAAAATAATAATTGTTCCATACTATTACCCATTCATAGTTATCTTTTGTTTTTCAATATCTACAATTAAATTTTTTAACGCTTCGTGATGACCTTTTGCAGTCGAAATAAGAGCATACGAGAATAATTTTACAAGAATTGTATTATCCGAATAATCTATCCACCCGTTTGTAGCGGAATTAAAATAGGGAATTGCATGCCTTGTGTTTGTCCACAATCCGCGCTGAAGCGCGTTTGCGGATGCGTCTCCATAGCGGACTTCACAAAGATAATTTTCTTTTTTATCAAAAAATCTAAACACTGGATGTTTCCGTCCTCCTCCTTCGCTTTCTAATTTTATTGATGTTGTCGATTTTTTTACTCCGGCAAAATCAAAAATCATAATATTACATTTTTTATTTTTTTCATCGTATATGAGCGGCAGTACATTTACATTGTCAAATTCTGAAAATTCTTCTGAGGAAAATATTGTTTTGATTGTATTTGCATTGTTAATAATATTTTTTTTGAAAGATTTCAAAAAAGGAAACATTGCTGAATTTTTATCGGTTGACAACTGCAATGGTCCATCACCATAAGCCTTGAGACTTATTGAAAAATCTACCTTAGAGATTTCATTGAAGATTGTTATATCTTCTTCATGTTCCTTTGCGCGATATAATTCTTTTCCGACGTGAACCGAACTAAAATCATACATAAATTGATTGATAAATTCAGATATCCCTATTTCTGCTAAGTCACCGTGAGTTTTATTTCCAATCAAACGCATGGTAAATATGTTGCTCAAGGTCGTTTTAATCAAATGAGGATTTTTTGTTATCAGATGCTTCAATCTGGTAACAAAATCATTAAATGCTTCCATTTTAGTCATAAAAATGCCTTCAATTCAGAAGTGAGAGGAAGGGTTATATCTAATGTGCGAATATCCGTATCGTGCATTTTTAGTCCTCCTTACTGATATCCGCATTGAAAAGTAAACTTTTCCCTGCGGAGGATCGTCAGCAGAAAAGCGTGGTTTTCGGCTGACTCACGCCGCTTCGCGGCGATATCAGCCTAACGGCTGCTGTTCAGATTTCCATGCGGAAATCTGTAATACCTTGCCTGTTCCGCCATAACATTCCCGCGCGGTTGGTGCCGATTCCGCGTGTTACGGCGATTTTTTACGCGCCCGAGGGCCGGCGGCAAGCCGTTCCCGCAGCGCGGACGCGTATTCGTATTCCGCACTGCGCCGCCTGTGGATACCTCAAAAGCGACCCGAAGGCAAACGGAAGATAATCCACATTTATGCAACAAACATGATAAAAACATACAAAAATGTTTGTTTTTCGCCGGTACGGAAGGTCTGCCCGGCGTGCGCGGCAGGGGGGCATGCCGCTGCAGGCGGGCCGCAGCGGCGGCTGAAGCGGGACGGCGGAAGCGTCCGGTTGCGCTTTGCACGAAAGTTGCTAAATATTCGACTGCCGGTTGCGGAGCGCCGGAAGCCGGATGGGGATTGAATTACACACATACCGTACATGCCCGCCGCAGGGCGCAAACCATGCAAGGAGCGTTTATGCCTTCCACGTTGCGCAATACCATACGAGCCGCCGTGGCCGCCGAAAAACCCGGGACTCCCGCCGCGTCCGGAGCCTCACCCTCAGAAATCTTCGGCCGCGATGTCTTCAGCATGAAAGTCATGAGTGAACGTCTGCCCAAAAGCGTCTACGCCCGCCTTGAACAGTCCGTGTCGGGGGGGGAAGCCCTGCAGGAGAGCGATGCCGACGTGATAGCCGGCGCCATGCGCGACTGGGCCCTTGAGCGCGGCGCGACCCATTATACGCACTGGTTCCAGCCCCTGACCGGGGCGACGGCGGAAAAGCACGACGCCTTTCTCACCCCGTCTCCCCTGGGCGGGGGGCGGATTTTTTCCGAGTTTTCCGGAAAGATGCTGATCAAGGGCGAGCCGGACGCGTCTTCCTTTCCTTCCGGCGGCATCCGCTCGACCTTTGAAGCGCGCGGCTACACGGCCTGGGATCCCACCAGCCCGGCTTTTCTCATCGCCGGAGGATCGGGCAAGACCCTGTACATACCTTGCGTGTTCGTTTCGTACACGGGCGAATCCCTGGACAGCAAGACGCCCCTGCTGCGCGCTCTGGACGCCGTATCCCGGCAGGCCCTGCGCATCCTGAAGCTGTTCGGGAACACCTCGGCGTTCAAGGTCGACGCCATGGTCGGTTCCGAGCAGGAATATTTTCTGATTGACCGCCGTTACTACAACCTGCGCACGGATCTGCAACTCTCCGGGCGCACGGTGTTCGGCGCCAAACCGTGCAAGGGACAGGAGCTGGAAGACCAGTATTTCGGCGCCATAAGCCCGCGCGTCATCGCCTTTATGACCGAGGTGGAAGAAAAGCTGCTGGCCCTCGGCATCCCGGCGCGCACCCGGCACAACGAAGTCGCGCCCGGCCAGTTCGAGATCGCGCCCATGTTTGAACCTGCGAATACTGCCGTGGACCACAACATGCTGACCATGCAGATCATGCGCAACACGGCCGCCGAGCACGGCTTCGCCTGTCTGCTGCACGAAAAGCCCTTCGCGGGCATCAACGGCTCCGGCAAGCACAACAACTGGTCCCTGTGCGACTCGGACGGCAACAACCTGCTCGATCCCGGCAGCACCCCGCGCGACAACGCGCAGTTCCTGGTCTTTCTGGCCGCGATACTGCGCGCCGTGCACAAACATGCCGTCGCCCTGCGCCTCGGCGTGGTCGGCGCGGGCAACGACCATCGCCTGGGCGCCAACGAAGCGCCCCCGGCCATCCTTTCCGTCTTCCTGGGCGAGCAACTCACGGAAATCGTCGAATCCATGGCCGAAGGCCGGAGCGGCACGGGCAAGGAAGGCGCGCCGAAGCGCGAGCTCATGGAAATCGGCGTTTCCTCCCTGCCCAAGCTGCCAAAGGACAGCACTGACCGCAACCGCACAAGCCCCTTCGCCTTTACCGGCAACAAGTTTGAGTTCCGGGCCGTGGGCGCTTCGCAGTCCATAGCTCCCGCGAACATCGCCCTGAGCGCGGCCGTGGCCTGCGCCCTGAACGACATCGCCTCGGACCTGGAACAAGAAGTGCAGAAAGGCACAAAGCTGAACACCGCCGTGCAGGCGTTGCTCTCCAGGCTGTTCAAGGAACACAGCCCCATCATCTTCAACGGCAACAACTACGCCGGGGAGTGGCAGGCCGAGGCGGAACGGCGCGGGCTGCCCAATCTCAAGGATACCGTCGGCGCCGTGCTGAAATACAGCGACGAGGAGGTTAAAGAGGTCTTTCTGCGCCACGGCATTCTGAACGAACGCGAACTGCATGCCCGTCAGGAAGTGCTGCTTGAGAATTATATCAAGGACGTGCACGTGGAAACCAAGCTCACCCAAGTCATGGGGCGCTCGGTCATCCTGCCCGCCGCCGTCAAATTCGCGGCGGAAACGGCCGCTTACGCCGCAGCGGCCAAGCAGTCCGGGCACCCCGCCCTGTCCCGGTATCAGGCCCTGCTTGACGCCGGGATCGAAGGCCTGCTCAAGGCCCTGGACGCCTTGGACGCCAAGCATCTGGAACTGGATGCCATGGAGGGGGTGGAGATCAGGGCGGAAGCGGCGCGCGACAAGTTGCTGCCTCTCATCTCCGAATGCCGCGAATACGCCGATGCCCTGGAGAGTATCGTGGACGACGCCGTCTGGCCCCTGCCCAAGTATAACGAAATGCTGTGGCAGCATTGACGCGAAAAAACATTGCGCTTACGCCTTCCCGGCGGGCGCCCGCTCTCACGGTCGTCAGGGCATTTTCACTTAGGGAAACGCTGATTTATTTTTTTGAAAAGCAAAAAGATGGATTCTTCGCTACGCTCAGAATGACAAAAGCGTAGTCATTCTGAGCCGTAGCGAAGCGAAGGCGAAGAATCTATCT
>JAISWB010000073.1 GCA_031271265.1 Desulfovibrio sp.
TGGATTCTTCGCTACGCTCAGAATGACAAAAGCGTAGTCATTCTGAGCCGTAGCGAAGCGAAGGCGAAGAATCTATCTTGATGTCTTTTGCCTTTCCTGCATTAATCAGCGTTTCCTTAATATCCTCTTTATTTTTTTATAATTGAGTGCCGTCTTAAGCGTTTTTACAGGTAGGGGTCCGGTGACTCCAGGTAGTTGCGGATATAATCCCGCACGCAGGACTCCAGGTCGTCGGAAGGCACGGGCAGGCCGGCCGCCCGCAGGCGCCCGATGTCCGCTTCGGTAAAATCCTGATATTTGCCGCGCAGTTCAGGCGGCATGTCCACATACTCTATGTTCTCCGGCCGGCGCATGGCCTTGAAAACAGCGCCGATCAGCTCGTTCCAGGTCCGCGCCCTGCCGGTTCCCACATTGAAGATGCCGTTGACGTCCGTCCGCAGCAGCAGCCGGTACAGTATTTCCACGCAATCCTTGACGTAGACGAAATCCCGCTTCCGGACGTTTTCCGGCCCGTCGGACGACGCAGGCCGGAACAGCCGGACCCTGCCGCTTTCCTTCACCTGGTGAAAGGCCTTGTTGACCATGCTGCGCATATCGCCCTTGTGTTGCTCGTTAGGCCCGTAGACATTGAAGAACTTCAGGACGGCAATGTCCCGCAACGCGCCTTCCCTGCGCGCCCAAAGGTCGAAAAGATGCTTGGAATAGCCGTACATGTTCAACGGCCGCAGATCGTCAAGTTTCTGCGGGTCGTCGTCGAAACCCGCGCTTCCGTCCCCGTAAGAGGCGGCGCTGCCGGCCTGAATAAAACGGATGCCCCTGTCCAGGGCATAACGGCACAGCAGCTTGCTGTAAGCGGTATTATTGCGCATGAGGAAGTCGGCATCGCGTTCGGTGGTGCCGGAACAGGCGCCCAGATGCACCAACGCTTCAGGACGCGCGCCGAGTACGCTTGCCGGACGCCCGCTCTCGACATGCTCCCTGAAGACATCGCGGTGTATGTAGTCGCGGAATCTGCGCTTGACCAGATTTTTCCATTTTTCGGAGCAGGCAAGGTTGTCCACCACCAGGATGTCGTCCACGCCCTGACTGTTCAGCTTCCAGAGCAGGGCGCTGCCGATGAATCCCGCGCCGCCGGTTACGATGTACATGGTTTCTCCTCACGGATTACTGCTTCCAGTTTAAGCAGACAAGGCCGTCAATCATTTCAAAATGTTTTGTGTTGTTGGTAACCAGTATATAGCCGCCTACGAGACAAAAGGCGGCAATCAGAAGGTCGGCATCTTCCAGTGAACGCCCTCGCCGCCGTTGCCTCGCGTAAAGTCGAGCCGCTTCATCCCAAGCTGCCGTACTCATTACGCCTACAGAAAAATCCCGGCATATTTCCTCGTACAGCCGGAGCCTAATTATCGAACCGACCGCCAAAAGTCCTCGTTTGACTTCATAATAGGCCATGGGCGGAATGCCGAATTCATTGCCCATGTCTTGTTCGGCATGAAGCCTCAGAAGTACTTGAGTATCTCCCCGCAGCATATAGGAGATGATGTCGGCATCCAGGGCAAAAGTTTTCATAAGTTAAGCCTGCGGGAAAAATTGACTCTTTTGTTGAGAATTTCATCAAATTCCGGAGACAGAGGCTCATTACATTCCGCCAAGCCCCTTTCAAAAGCCCGAAGTGCTTTTTTCTGACGTTCCAGCCGCGATTCCGTGAGCAAAGGCTCATCCAGAATCGTAACGACAGCGCGGCATCCATCAGGGATCACCGTATTACCGAGGGGAATAATTTTGCCGTTATCAGTATATCCTTGATATGACTGCATATGTACTCTCCTAGGTTACAAATTCCAAATAATTATTGCTTAGCATCGGCAGCGCATTTTCACAACTCCCTTCCTTGGAACGGTCAGGCATAGCCCCTGGAACGCAGCAGATCCGTATAGACGGCTTCGATGCCGTCAAGGCGCGCGTCCATGCCGAAACATGCGCCGCGCTTGCGGGCGGCCTGCGCCAGAGCGGCGCGCAGGCCGGCGTCGGCATGCAGCCTGCGCAGGGCGGCGGCAAGTTCGCCGACATTGCCCGGCCGCGCAAGCAACCCGCAAGGGTCGTCCCCGGCCGGCGCGAGGATGTCCGGAATCGCGCCGACCGCCGTACCGATACAGGGCAGGCCGAAGCACAGGGCTTCCAGCAGCGTGTTGGGCATGGACTCCGAGCGCGAGGGTTGCACATAGGCGTCGGCGGCGGCTAAAAAGCTGCCCACATCCTCGGCGTACCCCGCGCGCCGCACACGGCCCGCACGGGCAACGCCGCCGCGCGCCAGGGACTCAAGACCGAGCAGCACAAGAAAAGGCGCCCCCGGCCCATTGTCGGGAAAGGCCGCGGCAAAGGCACGCAACAATACGTCCGAACCCTTGTAAGCCGCTTCGCCGCCGATGCTGAGAAAGACGAAGGCTTCCGGGGGAATATCCAGAAACGCGCGCAGTTCCGCGCGCGGACGCGAAACACGCAGACGTTCTTCAGGTATGCCGTTGGGCACACAGACAATGCGGTCCCGCCGCACCCCCATGTTGCGCAGCACGCGGGCGCAGGCCGGGGAATTGACCGTGAAACGGTCTATGCCGGGGGACCAGTACGGCAGAGGGTTCTTCGGCCGGAACACAACGCCCCTGTGGGCCAGGGTGACGAAAGGCCTTTTGCGGAACAACCCCCACAGGGACACGGCCTTGACGGCGGCGTTGTGGAAAGCGTGCAGCACAGCGGGCGCGTCCGCGGGCAGGGCCGCTTCCACGCCGCGCCGCCACGCCCGGCGTTCCGCAGGCAGGACGCTGAAGGGAAAATCCGGCGCCAAGCCCTGCAACGCCGCCCCCCGCGGCACGAAAAAAACAAGCCTGTGCCCGCGTTCCGCCAGCCCGCGCGCAAGGTACAGGGCCTGCCGCGAGCCGCCGCTCGTGTTCCTGGAAGAGGTAAACAGCACAATGTTCATCAGAAATTTATCAGAAATTCCTTTATGGCTTGAAACCCCTCCCTTCAGGGAGGGGCAATCCACCCGGCTTCCATCCGCCGGGGCGGAGTCATCCGGCGGACGGCCCCGGATGTGGATTGAAACATGGATCGAAACGCCCGGGCAGGCACTCTCTCCCGAAGCACAACATGCCGAAGACGGCCGCGCCGAAGAGTCCGGCATGCGGGTCGCGCGCGTGAAACACGGGCACTTCGCGCATAAGGTCCGACGGGTGGGAGTCGGCGCGGAATTCGGCGGCAAAGGCCGGCGATTCAGGAATATTGAGGCGCGCGGCCATGCCGCCCGCCAGATATACTCCTCCCAAGGCCATAGTATGCAGCACGTAAACGCGGCAGGCGCGTCCGTAAAAGCGGGCGTACCATTCCAGGGCTTCCGGGTATTGCGGGCACAAGGCTGCGGCTTCCACCGGGCCGACATCCGGTCCGCCGAGGAAGGCGAGGATGTGGGCAAGCCCGGCCCCGGCGGCGATATGGTCGCAAAGCAGCCTGTCCGTGCCGAGACGGGCGGCGGCAAAAGCGGCGAAGGCAAACTCGCGCGCGCCCGTAAAGGGAAATTCCACATGTCCGCCTTCACTCGGCAACACGCGGGCGCGCGCCAAACGCCACAGCAGGTCTGCCGGCCGCTCCGGAAACGCGGGCGCGCTGTCGAATCCCTCGCCCGCCGCTACGCAGCTATCCCGGAACACAGGCGCGCTGCCGAATCCCTCGCCCGCCGCTGCGCAGCTATCCCGGAACACAGGCGCGGAACACTGTTCTCCGCCGACCGCTCCCGGCCGCTCCGGGCAACGCCCGGACGCAGCTTCGGCCGGCGCGGGGGGGCGCAACAACAGGGCCTGCCCGAAACCCGTGCCGGCCGCTGTAACCGCCGCCGGCGCTCCCGGCTTTGCCGTGCCGGGAAGAACCCGGCGTACGGCGACGGCCTCCGGCAACAGGCAGGCCCAGGCCAGGGCCTCCAGATCATTGATGAGCCGGACGCGCTGCGTGCCGAGCATGGCCCGCAGGTCCGCAGTCTCTACGCGCCAGGGCAGGTTGGCCATACGGCAGCGCTCGTCGCCCGGCAAACCTTCCACAGGGCCGGCGGGCGCAATGACGACCACATCCGGGAGTTGCGCCGGGTCGAGCAGGGCGGGCCCGCCTTCGCCGGCCGCGAACAGCGTCCGCAGGGCGGCATTGAAGGCCGGGTAGTCGGCGCCCTTGAGAATTCGGCTGCCGAGCAAGACGGGAGCAAGAGCTTGATTCCGTTCCTCCGGCCCGGCTGTATCCTCCGCATGGTACAGAGCGAAACGGCAGTGCGTGGCGCCTATGTCGCCGGACAAGATACGCACGGCGTCAACGCGCATCCGGGAGGTTGCGGACGAGTTCCGCAACACCCACCAGTTTGCGCATGTTCGGCCTGCCGCCGGGAAGCGCGGCCTGCGCGGCGGAGCCGCTTTCGGACAGGGCCGGGGCCGCGGGCTGCGCGGCGTCGCCGAAGGTGACGGCGGCATCGGCGCGCCGGGAAAATTCCTCTACTTCCCGCCCGCAACGCGGCAGCAGCGCCTTGCCGCGCAAGGGGGCGTAATCCCGGTTCTTCCTGCTCTCGACATACGCCGTCAGGCGCTCGCGCATGCAGGACGGCGCCGCTTCGCGGTACTCGGCGACCATGCGTATGTCGTCGTAAGGGGTTGAGGACCAATGCTTGGCCAGCCAGAAATCCGGCACGGTCCGGCCGTTCAGGGTCCAGAACCCGCTGAACCAGTCGCCGGAGCTTTCCACGGGGAAAATCTGCACGACCTGCCTGTGTCCTCCGGCGCTTACAAGGGCGTACGACAGGGCTTCGGTTCTTGCCAGGCTTTCCTTTTCCCAACGCCAGCCCGGCGAGGGCAGTTCGCTTGCGATCATGTGCGCCGCGCGGTCAACCGGGCCGCTTTCCCCTTCGCCGAATACGGCGAAGCGAAAGGTGGCGTTGGGTGGAGAAAACAGGACGTCGGCGGGCACCGTCGCGGAGAAGCCGCCGGAGCCGGCCAGAGTCAGGGGCGCGCTGACGCCGACATGCGACCTGAAGCGCCCGTCCGCGTAAAACCCGCTGCGGTCCGCCCGCGTGGACGGCTGCACGCAGGCGGCCGCAAGCAACCCGCAAACGCAAAACAACAGCATCGACACATAAGTACTCTTTCGTTTCACGGCCTCCTCCTCGACTGATTTATCGGGGCTCCGCCCCAAATCCCGCCGGGACTCCGTCCAGACGGCCCCGCACCCGCTCAGGCCACTCCTGCCGGGGGGAAAGATTCCCCCCCGGACCCCCGGCTTAGGGGATGCGCATTCTCAAAGTTGAGCCGCTCCAACCCCTGTTGAGGGGTGCGGGAGAAATCATTTCCCGCGGCGGCAAGGTGGAGCCCCGGACGCCGGGGGCGTAAAAATAAAATGTTACCCGGCACTGCTTTCTTTTGCTTCCCGCACCTTGAGGCCGAGTTCGCGGAGTTGCGCGGCGTCCGCGCCGGCCGGCGCCCCGGTCAGCAGGCAGGAGGCTTTCTGGGTTTTGGGGAAGGCGATGACGTCGCGGATGCTGTCCGCCCCGGCCAGAAGCATCACCAGGCGGTCCAGGCCGAAGGCTATGCCGCCGTGCGGCGGCGCGCCCGTTTCCAGGGCCTGCATGAGGAAACCGAAGCGCTCTTCGGCGTCTTCCCCGGTAAACCCCAGGGCGGTGAACATGTCGCGCTGCACGGCGGCCGAGCAGTTGCGTATGGAGCCGCCTCCGAGTTCCGTGCCGTTCAGCACCATGTCATAGGCCCTGGCCCGGGCGGCGGTCGGGTCGGCGAGTATGGCCGCGACGTCGGAGGACTTGGGCGCGGTAAAGGGATGGTGGCAGGCGACAAAGCGTTTTTCTTCCGGGCTGTACTCAAACAGGGGAAAATCCGTAACCCAGAGGAGGTTCAGCGCCGCATCGTCGATCAGTCCCAGCTTGCGGCCCAGCCTGACCCGCAGGTTGCCCAGGGCGGCGTTGACCATGTCCGGCGCCCCGGCCTGAAAAAACACGAGGTCGCCGGAGCGCAGGTCCAGGCGCTCCCGCAGTCCTTCTTTTTCTTCGGCGGAGAGGAACTTGGCGACGGGTGACTGCCATTCCCCGGCGTCGTTTGCCGCCGCCGGGCGCAGCTTGATCCAGGCAAGTCCCTGTGCCCCGTAGATTTTCACGAATTCCGTGAACTCGTCGATTTCCTTGCGCGACAGGCTTTCCCCGCCCGGCACGCGCAGGGCTTTGACCAGGGGCGCGGCGGCGAAGAGCCGGAAGCCGGAATTGCGGACGATATCCGTCACGTCCTTGAGTTTCAGGTCGAAGCGCGTGTCCGGCTTGTCCGTCCCGTAGTCGGTCAGGGCCTGCGCGTAGGTCAGGCGGGACAGGGGAAGGGGGAGATCGACGCCTTTGACGTCACGGAGCACGGCGGCGACCATGCCTTCGGCCAGGGCCATAACCTGTTCCTCGTTCACGAAGGACATTTCGATGTCCACCTGGGTGAACTCGGGCTGGCGGTCGGCGCGCAGGTCCTCGTCGCGGAAGCAGCGGACGATCTGGAAATAGCGGTCAAGGCCGCCGACCATGAGCAGTTGTTTGAAGAGTTGCGGGCTTTGGGGCAGGGCGTAGAACGCGCCCTTGTTCAAGCGGCTCGGCACGAGAAAGTCGCGGGCGCCTTCGGGGGTGGAGCGGGTCAGGAAGGGCGTTTCGATTTCCAGGAACCCTGCGCCGTCCAGGTAACGGCGTATGCTTTGCGCGACATTGTGGCGCAGGGCCAGGTTGGCGGCCATGCGCGGCCTGCGCAGGTCCAGGTAGCGGTACTGCAGGCGCAGGTTTTCGCCGGGGTCGGCGCGGTCTTCGACGGGGAAGGGCGGGGTTTTGGAGGTGTTCAGCAGTTTCCAGTCGCCGACGACCACTTCGACGTCCCCCGTCGGCATGTTGGGATTGGCCATGCCTTCGGGCCGGGCGCGGACGCGGCCGGTGACGGCGATGACGTATTCCGCGCGCAGGATGCCCGCTTTTTCGTGCGCGGCCGCGGAGACTTCGGGAGCGAAAACGACCTGGGTAAGCCCCGCGCGGTCGCGCAGGTCCACGAAGACGAGTCCGCCGTGGTCGCGCCGGAACTGCACCCAGCCGGCCAGGGCGACTTCCCGTCCGATGTGCGCCGCGTTCAGCTCGCCGCAGTTGTGGGAGCGGACGAAGCTGCCCAGGTCTTCTATGAAGCGCCGGTGTTCCTGTTGCAGGCCGGTTTCGGCATCGTTGCTCATCAGAAATTCCTTTATGGTTTGAAACCTCTCCCTTCAGGGAGATTCCCACCTGACGCCCGGCAAAGCCGGGGGCATGCCTTCCCGGCAACCTCTCCCTTCAGGGAGGGGGCAATCCACTCGGCTTCCATCCGCCGGGGCGGAGTCATCCAACGGATGGAGCCGGATGTGGATTGAAACATCGGAAAAGTCCTATGGGGTCTGAAAGAGGGGCAAGCGTCCCTTGCGGGAGGCTTCCTTTTTGTTTTCGGAGCGTATTTCCGCCCAGTCGGCGAGGGTGTACAGGGGCAGGGACACCTGGGCGGCGTCGTCCATGTTTTTGATGATAACCTTGTCTTCGGCGAGTTCGGTCGCGCCGAAGATGAAGCAGTATTCCGCGCCGGCCTGTGAGGCTCGGCGCAGTTTGGCGCCCAGCTTGCCGTCCTTGAAATCCACGGTGCCGGACAGCGCGGCCGCGCGCAGGACTTGCGCGGCGTGCAGGGCCTTGTCCGCGCATTCGCGGTCCAGCACGGCGAAATAGAAATCCGGCCGGGGCGCGAAGCGGGTTTTTTCCTGTCCGTCGAGGGCCAGGGCCAGGCGTTCCATGCCGCAGGCAAAGCCTATGCCGGGAACGGGCGGGCCGCCGAGCAGGGAGGTCAGGCCGTCGTAGCGTCCGCCCCCGGCGACGGACCCTTGGGCGCCGATGCTTTCGGAAACGATTTCAAAGGTTGTGCGCATGTAGTAGTCCAGTCCGCGCACCAGCCGCGGGTTGAGGACCACGCGTACTTTTTCCCTGTCCAGGATGCCGAGGACGGTGTCGAAGTGCGCGGCGCATTCCGCGCAGACATGGTCGCGGACGGCGGGCGCAGGCGCGGTCTGTTCCCTGCAGGCGGGCGCCTTGCAGTCCAGAACGCGCAGGGGGTTGCTTTCCAGGCGTCTGCGGCAGTCGGGACAGAGTGTTTCCGGATCCAGGGCGCGCAGGAAGGCGGAGAGTTTTTCCAGGTAGGCGGGACGGCATGCGCGGCAGCCCAGGGTGTTCAGCTCGGTGCGCAGGCCGGCCAGGCCCAGCTCATGTAGAAAGGCGTCGAGCATGAGCAGGATTTCCGCATCGGTCTGGGCGTTGGCGGCCCCCAGGCATTCACAGTTGAGTTGATGGAACTGCCGTGTTCTGCCCGCTTGCGGCCGTTCGTAGCGGAACATGGGGCCGCAGGCGAACAGCCTGCACACGGCGTCGCGGCCGTGACGGCCGCTTTCGAGATAGGCGCGCACTACGCCGGCCGTGGCTTCGGGGCGCATGGTCAGGGAGCGGCCCTTGCGGTCCGCAAAGGTATACATTTCCTTTTGCACGATGTCCGTGTCGCCGCCTATGCCGCGCCGGAACAGTTCCGTGAACTCAAGCACCGGCAGGCGCAGTTCCTCGAAACCGTAAGAGCCGAAAACGCGGCGCGCCGTGTTTTCCATGAAGGTGTACAGGGCGCTCTGCGGGTGGAAAATATCGTAAAAGCCCTTGACCGTCCTCGGCGTGTTCATCTGAAGGCCCTTTATGGTCCGGCATTTCTCCCTTTTAGGGAGGGATTGCGGCTTGACTCCCGGCAAAGCAGGGAATACCTTGACAGTAACCGGTACGCGCAGTGTCGGGGGCGCTTTTCCGGCGGGGAAAGCCGGGTAAAGCGGGAGCCTGCGCCGCGCAACGCGGCGTCAGACGGACACCTTAGTCTGTCGGCCGCGTGTTGTCAACACGAGTTATTTTGTCAACAGCGTGTAATAATAGGGAAAAAT
>JAISWB010000113.1 GCA_031271265.1 Desulfovibrio sp.
CTGGCGCACCTGCACGGTCTGCCCGAAGATGTTCTTCAAGCCTTTGGCGGCCCATTCCTCCGCCTCCTCCGCCATTACGGAAGACGGGGTGATGGGATAAATGGCCGCGTTGTCGCTCAGGGCATAAGCGATATAGGCAGCGGCGTTGTTACCGTCCATAGTCTTCATTTTCTTCGACATAGCTCCCAACTCCTTGTTTTAGTTCTGTAAAAAAATATACGCGGCAACGGGGCGGCCCGTCTGGGGCCGTGGACGTCGGTGCCGAAAAAAAGCTTCACTTCCCGGTCTACACCGAATTCAGGCGCTTTCGGACTCCCTCCCCGGCAGGCAGGGGGGAGTCCTTCTTATCCAACCGCACGGCAAGCGGACGATCACAGTGTCAAGGAAATCCGCATGGGAAGGATTCCCCTGCCTGCGGAGGAAAACGTCCGCGGCGCCGGCATTCCTGCCGCGTGGACCCCGGCCCGGACCGGCAGCGGGACAACTGCGATCCGGGCCCGGCATTGCAAAGGCTTCAGATGTCACGGCCGTTCGCTTACGGCAACATCCACTTCGATGAGTAGGCCTGCAGGTACGTCGATATGCGCGGCAACAGGTCGTAACGCCTGCCGAAGCCGGGTCCCCGCACCGGCAGGCATGGGAGTATTCCTCATTCGACCGCCGCATATCTATACGAGCGGCCGCAGCGTCAAGGGATACGCCGGAGGAAGTTCCCATGCCTGCCGGTGAAGACCGTTTCGGCGACTTCCACTGATTAGGTTTTCAAAACAAAACATCGTGCGTCCGCCGCGCGCGGACAACAGGAACCGGCGACACGAAAAAAAACGAAAGAAACGACAAAACGGCCCTGTCTCAAAAAAAGGAAACAGGGCCTGCAGAAAAAAGCATTCCGCGGCGCTCCGGAAAAATAACGCGCCGCAAGAGGATGTTAATGTGTGTGTGTGTGTGTGTGTGTGTGTGTGTGTGTGTGTGTGCAAGAATCAGGCCAAACCTTTCGGTTGCTGCCCAAGCACTTGCCCTTTTTCGAGGACGAACCACGTTCTTTTGCCTGTACCTTCATGTCGCTCGCCTGAAACTGATTAACCCCGGCTCCTGCCGGCACGAAAGGCGCGAAGACCGCGCGCTGTGCGCTTATCGGCCAAAGCGGCGCCTCTATGCCGGCTTTGCAGGCAGGTGTCAAGCGGAATAGAAAATCGGCAGCAATTTTCACTATACCTGCCGCGCCTCGCTATATCGCCGGATTCGGGCATTCGGCGAAAGTTTGCCTGAACCTGCCGCGGCAGGAGGTATGTAAACGTCCGGCCGCGACTTTGCACTTGTCGGTTTGAAAAGGATCAATCTCCCTGCCCGCGCAGGGTGGTCACGGCGCACAGCGCCTTGTGGAAATCCGCCGTCAGGATGCAATCCGCAATTTCTGATACGGCCGCGCGCTGTTTCCCCGGCAGCGGCAGGGCTTGCAGCCGGGCCATCGCGGCGTCCGTTGCGTCGACATCCCTCGCCCTCAGCGCTTCCTCCAACTGCGCCGAAGCCTCCCGCATTTCCGAAGTGACGCGGCCTTCGCCGTCCGCGGAATATGTCGATGCCGTAAACGCGCCTATGCGCGCCGTCAAGGCGGCAAGTTCTTTCCGGAACTCGGGGAGCTCGGCGCGGAGTGCGGCTATGTCCGCCTCGCGGCTCGCCTCCTCCAGCAGGGCGGCCGCCTGCGACAACCCGCCCGCGCCGATGTTGGCCAAGGCGCTTTTCAAAGCGTGTACCACGATGGTGAAGGACCGGAGGGACGAGGTATCCGGCGTTATTTCCAACGATGCGAAAGCGGCCTGCGCATCCCGGCGAAATGTTTCCAACAAATTCAGGTAGCGGCCGGGCGATCCCCCTATCCGCGCAACCCCGGCAACGACGTCCAGACCCGCAATGTCCGGCAGAGCCGTTCCCGGCAGCCGGGCGGCACGCGCTCCGCATGCGTCGCCTTGCGGCGCGCCGCGCCGCTTGCCGGCGGGAATCCACTTTTTCAACACCGCGTCCAGCTTGGCCGTCTCTATGGGCTTGGAGATAAAATCATTGAAGCCGTTCTCCAGAAACATCTCCCGCATGCCGGCCACGGCATTGGCCGTCAGGGCGACAACAGGCATTGTCCGGCAGTATGCCGAATCCATTGCCCTGACGGCGCGGGTCGCTTCCACTCCGTCCATTTCCGGCATCATGTGATCCATCAGCACAAGGTCAAAGGAACGCTTGCGCACCAGTTCCACGGCCTCGCGGCCGTTCAGGCAGGTGAAAACGCGCACTCCGTAAGGGGCAAGCAGTCCTTCCGCCACGAGCAGGTTGACGGGCAAATCGTCGACAACCAGCACATCAACCTCCGGCGCCGTAAAGGCGGCGCGTTGCACATCAGCCGCAATCGCCTCCGTGCCGGCCATCCCGCCCATAGGCGTCATGTCGGCCATCCCGCCCACAGGCGTCATGTCGGTCACGGTCTGAACCAGCACGACCGTAAACACCGAGCCTTTGCCGTACCGGCTCCGCACAGTGATATCGCCGCCCATGGCTCTGCACAGACTCCTGGCTATGGCCAGCCCCAGACCCGTGCCCTCGATGCCGGTGTTGCGCTTTTCGTCAACACGCTTGAAGGCTTCAAACAACTTCGGCAAATCTTCGTTTCTGATGCCTATGCCGCTGTCTTCCACAGTGAAGGTCAGGCGTATAGCATCCTCCGCGACGACTTCGCCGGAAGCGGAGAATTTGACGAAGCCCTGCTGCGTATATTTCACGGCGTTGCTCAAAAGATTGAGCAGGATTTGCCTGATAAGGCGCGCATCGCCGAT
>JAISWB010000052.1 GCA_031271265.1 Desulfovibrio sp.
GATTCTTCGCTACGCTCAGAATGACAAAAGCGTAGTCATTCTGAGCCGTAGCGAAGCGAAGGCGAAGAATCTATCTTGATGTCTTTTGCCTTTCCTGCATTAATCAGCGTTTCCTTAGAAAAGGCCCTGACGACGGCAAAACCTTGCCCCGCACGGCAACGGTCAAAAGGATCGCGCAAGCGCTCGGCATACAGTATTCTCAGATCGACCGGGGATAATTCCACTGTTGAAATCGCGGAACTGAAGGCTTCACAGCGCGAATCACGGCCGAGGCCTGCGGGCCGCGCGCACGCGCCAGACAATGAACACGGCTGCAAGTACGAGCAGCACATACAAAATGCCGTGCCCCACCCGCTCCATCAGGTGCATGAAAGCCTGCCCCGCGTAATGCCCCCCGTAAGTGAAGGTCAACGCCCAAACCCCCGCGCCCACGGCGTTGAGCAGAAAAAATTTCTTGCGGCTCACTCCGCTGATGCCGAGCATGATCGGCGTGACGTTGCGTACTCCGTAAATAAAACGAAACCCCAGAATCATCGCGGTATCATACTTCTGTAGAAGACGCTTGGCCTTGTCCAAATTTTTTGCGATACGGGGAAAGGCGTTCAATACAGCTTCGCCTTTGTACTTGCCCAGGGTGAACATTACCTGGTCCGAGGTAAAACTGCCGCAAAACGCGCTCAACGCTATGTAGTGCGGCTCAAGCCCCACGGACGCGGCCGTCATGCCCGCCAGGATGACGATGGTTTCGCCCTCCAGAAAGGTCCAGACGATAATGATCAGGTAACCCCACTCGCCGAGCAGTTCGGCGGGATCCTTGCCGGATCTGAAAAACAGCAGCCCGAGTACCGCGAAAATCAGAATCGCCGCAGGGATAACATACCAACGCCTGCGCAGGAACTCGCGCACCCGTGACCACTCCACGCCTCACCCTCCGTTGTTGTTGCCGCCGTCGTTTATGATTTGTCGTTGCCGCTGTTGCTGCTTTGTTATTGTCGCCGCCGCCGCCGCCGCCGCCGCTGTTGTTGCTGTTGCTGTTGTTGCTGTTGCTGTTGCTGATGATGTTGCCGACCGCAGCGACGTTCACATACAATCCGCCTTGCTTGATCAGCATTTCCCGCCGGTTGTTTCCGTCAATCCGAGCCGGCGCGCGATGCGCAACGCGCTTTCCCTCACAAAAGCACTCTCGTCCAACCCTTTCCTTTCTTCCGGGCTGAGCAGCAGTTCCGGGGCGTTGACCAGGGCCTGATCGGCCTTGACGCCGTACTCGGGCGGAAAGGCATCGTCGAAATAAAGATTTTGAAAATCCATGAATTTCAGGGCATGCGCCGTGGAATCCAGCACCGCGGACTCGTCTTCGTCCACAAGCCCGGCGGCAACGGCCGCCCGCAGCCCGGCCAGACATTCCCCTCCCTGGGTGCAGACCGTGTGCCCGTGCCGGTTTGCCGAGAGCATGCCGTCCATGATGGCCTGTTCCGCGACCCGCAACACCTGAAAGGCGCGTTCCCCGGCAACGGCGCGGTACCGCTCCGCCAGAGCCTTAACGCGCGGAAAGGAAACCGGATTTCCGATCATCGCCGCCTGGGCGACGGACGCGGTCACCTGAACCGGCCGGAACTCGCGTTCCCCCGCCGGAGCGGCGTAATACCGGTACACAGGGTCGGCGTGCTGCGACTGCACCCCGAAAATACGCGGCAAGGCGTCGATGACCCCCAGTTCGTGCAGCTTGAGAAAACCGTGCAGCACGGCTGTTATGTTGCCCGCGTTGCCCACGGGCACGAAAACGCAGACCTTGTCCACCCTCCAGTCCAGGGCCTGGGCCACCTCAAAGGCATAACTTTCCTGCCCGAGGATGCGCCAACTGTTCTTGGAGTTCAACAAAGCCACGCGATAGCGCGCGGCCAAAAATTCCACGACTTTCATGCAGTCGTCGAACACCCCCGGCAACTCCAGCACCCGCGCTCCGCTGCCCAAAGGCTGCGAAAGCTGCTGCGGAGTCACTTTACCCTGCGGCAGCAACACCGCGGACGTGATCGGCCCGCCCGCATACGCGGCATACAACGCGGCCGCGGCCGAAGTGTCGCCGGTGGAGGCACAGACGGTCAGCACCTCGTCCCATCCGCGTTGCCGCGCCGCCGCCCGCAGGTAGCTGAAAGCGCAGGCCATGCCGCGATCCTTGAAGGACGCGCTGGGGTTCTGCCCGTCATTCTTGTAGGCGAAAGCGCGCCCGACAAGGCTGCGCAGGGCGGGGGAAGCCTCGATCAGAGGGGTGTTGCCCTCCCCCAGATACAGGATGTCCTCCTCCTCAAGCACGGGGGCCGTGATCTCGTAAAAACGGAAAATGCCGCGCAGGGCCGGACGCTTGGCCGCCGCGCGGGAATCAAACAGATCCCGCCAGTACGCGCCGCCTTTTTTTTTCAGTTCCGGGAAACGCCGGTCCTCAAGCAGCAGCACCCCGCCGCAGCACGGGCAGGTGTAAAGCAGGTCTTCCGTGCCGTGCTCCGCATCGCAATCCAGGCAACGGTAAAACATAATCCCGCGGTACACCGGAAAAACGTGGCCGAGGCCACGGTAAAACATAACCCCGCGGTGCGCGGGAAAAGCATGGGCGGTCATGGGCAGGCCTCTGCAGATTCAGAATGCAGGATTTTACTTATAACACGGTGATTTGATTAATTTTTCATGGTACATCTCTATATTTTGATGCACACTCTTGTAATTTTTATTTGGAAACAGAATAGGGGTGTTTCGGGCGAGCCGGTCAGTGGCGCTCCCGGCGCGCGAGCCAGGGTTTTTCCTCGCCGCGCCGCAAGCGGCGGATGTTGTCGCGGTGCGCCCAAACGACCAACGCGGCAATGCACAGGGCAAAGGACGCGCTCCCCGGAGGCCCGGAAAACAACAGCAGGACCGGCAACAGGCCGACCAGAACCAGCGATCCGGCGGAAACAAAGCCGCTTTTCCAAATAGTCAGGATACAGGCTGCCCCGGCAATAATCAAGGCCCCCGGCGCAAGGGCCAGAAAGACGCCGACCGTGGATGCGACACCCTTGCCGCCGCGAAAACGCAAAAAACACGAGAACATGTGCCCGAGTACAACGCAACCGCCCATAAGGTACGCCGCGCCGAAATCGCCGGAGGATGCCGCGTGGAGAACAGGCAGACACCCCTTGAGCAGATCGCAGGCCAGAGTCAGCAGACCCCACCGGAAACCGCACAACCGGGCGACATTGGTGGCGCCCACATTGCCGCTGCCGCCCAGACGCGGATCAATGCCCTTGAACACACGGGCAATAAGCAGCCCGAAAGGCACGGAACCGATGCCGTACCCGACCGCCGCTGTCAAGACAAACTCCGCCCAAGTGCCCATGCGCAGTCCTTTGCGTCAGGCTTCCGCCGACTCCAGTATCTGAATTTCCCCGGTCAGGGGGATGATTTTGCCGAGGCGCACCTTGATGCGCATGCCGGGGTAAATTTTTTCGTCGAACTGCCTGCGTCGCCCGCGTACCGTCAACTGCGCCCAGGGGAGCGCGGCAACGACAAAGTTCTCGTTTTCTTCGGCGACAACGGCGTCCCACCACTTTTTATCCCCATGCCTGCGAAAAAACAAGAGTTTCCAGTAGCGCGGGCGCCAACGCTGCACTTGGCCGGCAGCATCGGCGCGGGCCGAGATAAGGGGGAGCAGGGCCAGGGTTTCTTCCCGGCTCAAGGGGGGGGTGAGGTGCTGCTCCCGCAGCAGGGCGCGTATGATTTGTCCCTGGTTGAAGAGGTCCGTATAGCGCCGCAAGGGGGAAGTGACCGTCGCGTAGGCGTCGAGAGCCAGTCCTGCATGACGTCTGGCCTCGCACTCCAGCGTTGCGGGCGGCAGGGAACGAATCACGCGGGCGAGATCCTGGGGTTCGCTCCAGATGCCGGCGAACTCGCGCGGCAGGGCGACGTTCTGAGTGCGGTAGAACAGGGGGACGGCATGTTCCCTGCCCCAGACGGCGGCCGTGCTGTTGCAGAGCACCATCACCTCTTCCACAAGCATGTGCGCCGAGGGGGTATGCGGGCCGGGAACGATGTCGACGCGCACGCCGTCTTCGTCTTCCGTCAGCAGGACCTCCGGGTCCGGGCGTTCAGTGATCACCGCTCCGGCGGCGAGGCGCGCGCGGCGCAGGACGCGGGCCAGAGCCAGGGCGTCGCGCAGCATGGGAGCGTGGGGCGCGGCCTTTGCCGTAAGCGGCGCGGCATTCTCCTCCTGTTCCCTGTCGGCAAGCGCCGGCTCGCAGCCTTCCGGGTCAAGGTTGGCGGCGGGCCGCACCAAGCGCAGTTCAGGCGCGGCATGCAGTATTTCACCCTGCCCGGAAAGACGCAGAGCAAAAACCAGGGCGGGGCGGGGCAGCCCTTCGTCCAGACTGAACAGGGCCCGGCCTACGGCCGAGGGCAGCATGTGTTCGTCGCCTTCCGGCAGGTACAGGCTGGAGGCGCGCTTCTGCACCGCCTTGTCCAGCGGACCGCCGAAGGGCCAGACGACGGCCGGGCAGGCCAAGGCCACGCGCAGCAGAAAAACGCCGTCCTTCAGTTCCACGTGCAGGGCGTCGTCGCGGTCCGCGGCGTCCGCGGCGTCCACGCTGACGTAGGGCGTGTTGTCGGGTTCCAGGCGCCCGACAAGGAGTTCCGCCGCCCTTGCCGCTTCCGCGCATTCGCCCGCGAAGTCCCGCGCCCAGTCCTCACCCCGCTCGAAGTCTATGCGGTCGAGGAGGAAATTGTAATGCTCGGGTACAAGCCCCCAGCTTTCGGCCAGCGTCAGGGCCAGGTACGGCAGGTCCGGCAACCCCTTGACCAGCGCTTTCCAGAGCGCGGCGTTGTCGGTCTGCTCGGGCTCGACCGCGCGGGCGAGAAGCATGGCCTTGAGCCGGTCGCCCAGGCCGGCGGCGGCGAATTCCTCAGGCGGTTCCGGCGGCGCTTCGCCGCGTTTCCTGTTGCGGGCTTCCCAAAGCTTGTGGAAAAAACGCGATCCGGCGGCGGCGGCAACCTCGCGCAAGCGGTTGCTTTCCGCCTCCGCAAGGCGTTTCTCGACGGTCGCCCGGTCAAAGACTTCGAAATCCGGGGGAGAAAAGCGAAAGAAGGCTTTGGCCGAGAGCAGCGCATGCCCGAGAGCGGCTTCGCGGTCTATGTCCGCCTCGGTCCACAGCAGCCCGGCCAGCCATTCGGCCGAAGCCCTGGACACCTCACCCTGGGCCAGTTCCCAGAGTTCCAAGACGGATATCCCGGCGGCCGCGGCCTCGCGCAGGGCGCGGTGTTCCTCCAGGGCCTCGTCCATGCGCTGCCTGGAAAGCCCTGTGCCGAGAAAGGGTCCGGACCAGGGCAGCAGCCTGGACGGGGGCAGCGCGAGTTCCCGCTTGGCGATGGAATAAAGGCGCAGGCGGTCGTTGCGGGCTTCAAGCACCAGCGCCGGTACGGGGCTGTTGCCCTGCATGAATTCCACAAGGCAGCCCTCGGACGGGAAGTGGACTTTAGCCGCTGTCATCGCCGGATTCCACGGAACGATCAGTGCCTGAACGAGCGCTGGCCGGTGAAGACCATGGCAACGGGAGGGGAGGCCGCGTTGACGGCTTCGATCACTTCCCCGTCGCGCAGGGAACCGCCGGGCTGGGCAACGGCGGTCACGCCCTGTTCCAGCGCCGCGTCGACGCCGTCGCGGAAAGGAAAGAACCCGTCGGACACGAGTACCGAGCCAGACAGTCCGCCTCGGGCGGCGGCGGCGGCGGCCTCGGCCTCGGCGAGCAATGCGGCGGAGCGCGCGTTCACGGCCGCGTCTTTCCTCACCTCGTACAGGGACTTGCCGCATTCCGTAAAGACCAGCATATCCACGTACTTGGTGTATGCCTTGTGAATGGTCAGTTCAACGCAACCCACCCTGTCCTGTTCGCCGGTTCCTATGCCCGCGGTTGCGCCGTCTTTGGCGAAAATGACGGAGTTGGAGGACACGCCGGACTCGACGGCCCAGGCAAACAGCAAATCTTCGGCCTCGGCCGGGGTAGGCGCGCGCGCCTCGACGGTTTTGCCGTCTTTTTCCGCCCGCGCGGGCAGAAAGTCGTCCGTCGAGCGGATGCGGTTGGAAAAGGCGCGTTGCAGGACAAGACCTCCGTCGCCCAGGGACTTGATGTCGAGAACGGGGATGCGGGAGAACTCTTCCAGTTCCGCCAAACCGGGTATGCGCAGGATGCGCAGGTTCTTGCGTTGTTTGAGAATTGCCGTCGCGCCCGGCGCGAAATCCGGGGCGGCGACCACTTCGAAATACGCGGCATTGATCAGCGTTGCGGCGTCGACGTCCAGGGGGCGGTTTACGACTACCGTGCCGCCGAAGGCGGCGATGCGGTCGGCGCGGTGCGCGCGGAACAGGGCTTCGGCGATGCCCGCATCGGTCCAGGCGGCCCCGCAGGGATTGTTGTGCTTGATGATGAGGGCCGCGGGCCTGGCGTGCAGGTATTGCAGGATGCTTATGCCGTTGTCCACGTCCGTGAGGTTGATTTTGCCGGGATGTTTGCCCGCCTGGAGCATGTTTTCCTCGTTCAGCGCGGACACCAGCCCGTGTCCCGGCCCTTTGCAGCGCACCCCGCCGATACTCGGCGCGCCTTCGGCGGCCTCGTACAGGGCGGCCGGCTGGTCCGGGTTCTCGCCGTAGCGCAGGCCGCGCCGTTCGCCGCCTATGTCCCAGGAGCGGCGGCGGTAGACGATGCGCGAGCCTCCGAATTCCAGGGTAATATTCTCCGGAAAATCATCCCGGACAATAGTTTTGTACATGTCTTCGCGTTTGTTCACGGCATTTCCCGAAGGCGTGTTCGATTGCGGATATGCGGGTCACAGGCGCGAACGATACGGAAAATTCCTTATTATGTCTAATTCGTTTTCAGCGGAGAAGCGGGCCGGCGCGCCGGCATGCTTATGGCGGGCCTTTTCAAAACCGCTTTTCATTATACCGGTATTTTATTCTTTGCCGCGCGGAACTTCGGTTTAACGCATATTTCAGCAAGTTTCCGCGGCTGCTCCGGAGAGCAGGTCGGGGGGGCCTGCGCCGAGGCCGGGGGCGAAGGCGGCTTCCAGGGCCGCGCCGAGAAAGGCCTGCGCCTTGCCTACCGCCTCTTCCAGGGGCAGTCCGTAGGCCAGAAAGGTCGCCAAAGCGGCGGACAAGGTGCAGCCTGTTCCGTGCGTATGGACGGTTGCGATGCGCGGCCGGCTGAAAACCAGCGGTTCCCGGCCCGGCAGGGAAAGCCAGTCGCTTATGCTCTCCCTGCCGTCAAATTCGGCAAAGTGCCCGCCCTTGAGCAGCACGGCGCGCGCTCCCAGGGCGTGCAGGCGATCCAGAAGCGGGCGCAGCTCCGCGGAAGTCGCCGCGGGCATGCCGGCCAGGAGTTCCGCTTCGGGTTTGTTGGGGGTCAGGAGGTCGGCCTCGGGCAGCAGAAGGCGGCGCAGGGCGTCTTCCGCATCGGGACGCAGGAGCCTGTGTCCGGACTGGCTCACGCAGACCGGGTCGACCACCAGAGGAAAGGCGCGTTTGTCCCGGCCCAGACAGTCGACGGCGGCTTCGATGATCGGCGTCGAAGCGAGCATCCCGGTCTTGGCCGCCCTGACCGGGAAGGCGTCCAGCACGGCGGCGAGCTGCATGCGGACGAAGTCCGGAGGCGTTTCCAGGATGCCCCGCACCTCCAGTCCGTTCTGGGCCGTCAGGGCGCTGATCGCGCAGGTTCCGAAGCCTCCCAGCAGGGTAACGGTTTTCAGGTCCGCCTGTATGCCGGCCCCACCTCCGGAGTCGGAACCGGCCAGGGTCAGAACCACGGGGCGGAACGGCGGGCGCGGCGTTGCGCCGCCGTCCTCTCCGGACGCCGCGGTGATAGTCTGCTGCAATGTCGGGGATGGGTACGGCATAGTTTTTCCGTATTCGGTATTCGGTATTCGGTATTCTGGAATCGGGAATCGGGAATCGGTATTCCGGAATCGGGAATCGGCGTTACGCGACAGTCTGCGCCGCGCGGATAAGGGCGCGCAGTTTCCCGATTTTAGCCGGGATATCCCCGGCCGATGTGATATCCGACACAATGCCGCAGCAGCGTGCCCCCCGCCGGACCGTTTCGGAAACGGTCCGTTCGTTGATGCCGCCGATGGTCACAAAGGGCAGCGGGCATTCGGCCGCGATTTCCTCCAGGTAGGCGTAGCCCACGGGCGGGGTGGTCGTTTTGGTGGCCGTGGGAAAAATCGGCCCGACGCCGATGTAGTCCGCGCCCCCGGCCAGGGCGGCCCGCGCTTCGGACAGGCGGTGCGTGGAGATGCCGATGACCCGTTCGCGGCCGAGCAGGCGGCGGGCGTCGGCCAAGGGGATGTCGTCCTGCCCCAGGTGGACGCCGTCGGCTTCGCAGAGCAGGGCTATGTCCAGGTAATCGTTGACCAGGAAACAGCAGCCCGCCTCGCGCGTCATTGCGCGGATCACGCGGCATTCCCGGAGCATTTCTCCCGCTTTCTTGTCTTTTTCCCGGTATTGCAGGACCTTGATCCCGGCCTCAAGCATACTCTCGACAACGTCCGTCGTCGCCCGCCCCAGGCTTTGGCGGGAGTCGGTAATGCAGTATATGTCCGTATCGGGAAACGGGATGACCACGGGATGTCCTTTTGGGCAGATAACGTATGTTTTAAACTATTACCGTGTAACGCTTATATTTTCGCATCGGCCTCTATTGAGGGGGTCCGGGGGAAATCATTTCCCCCGGCGGGTTCCAAGGGCGGAGCCCCGGCCGCCGGAGGCATAAAAATAAAAATAAAAATAAAGCGTTACACGTTACTATAAAGAAATTTCTGCTGAAATGCCCTGCGTCATGCCGGCTGCGCGATTCTGCCGTCGGCCATGGAGAGCACGCGGCCGGACAGGCGGGCGAATTCCTCATTGTGGGTGACCATGACCACCGTCAGGCCGTCCGCGTTCAGTTCGCGCAGGAGTTGCATGACCGAGGCTCCCGTTGCCGAATCCAGGCTGCCCGTGGGTTCGTCGGCGAAGAGCACGCGCGCGCCGCGCACCAGCGCCCTGGCAATGGCAACGCGCTGCTGCTCGCCCCCGGAAAGTTCGCCTGGGCGCGACGCCTCTTTATGCCCCAGACCGACGCGCCGGAGCATTGCCCGCGCGGCATCCCTGTGCAGCGCTCCGACAGGGGCGAAGCCGTCCATAAAGGGAAGCAGCACGTTTTCCAGCGCCGAAAGATAGGGCAGCAGGTAATGCTGCTGGAAAACCACGGCAAATTCCGAGCCGCGCAGCCGGTTCCGCATGCTTTCCGGCGCCGTGCAGATATCCCGGCCCCTGAACAGCACTTCTCCCGAATCCGGCCGGACCAGCGAGGACAAGATATGCAGCAGGGTGGATTTGCCGGATCCTGAGCGGCCGGTGATGCTCAGAAATTCCCCTTCGTCCACATGCAGGTCGAGGTGGTCGACGGCGGGCTTTTCCGCTTCGGAGTATCGCTTGACGAGATTGCGGGCCGTAAGCACGGCGGAGGTCTCCGGGGTTGTTTCGTTTCCGTGTTTACAATACGATAAAACGTGGGGAAATTTTTGCTTCAACGCGCTTGTTTACGAGTGGTCATTGCGTGTTTGCATGATAACCGGTTTGCGCGCGGCAGGCGAAGGGTCGCCCTGTGTTTACAAGCGGTTGTTGTATGTTTGCATGAGAACCGGTTTGCGCGCGGCAAGCGGTATCGTCCTGTGTTTACAAGTGGTTATTGTACGTTTGCATGAGAACCGGTTTGCGCGCGGCAGGCGAAGGGTCGCCCTGTGTTTACAAGTGGTTATTGAGGGTCGTCCTGTGTTTACAAGCGGTTATTGTACGTTTGCATGAGAACCGGCATTACAGCGCGACCAGAGCTTCGGCGGGTTCAACTCTGCCCGCCCGCCATGCGGGGAAAAGCGCCGCCAGCCCGGCGCTCAGGACGGCAAGCAACACGACAGCCGCGCAGGCGGCGGGGTCAAAGCCCAAAGCGCCGGCATCGCCTGTCTGCAGCCGATGCAGGACATACACGGTCAACAGCCTGCCCGCCGCGTAGCCGCAAATTCCGGCCGCCAGGCCTATGCACAGGGCTTCGGCGACGAAGACGACGGCCACGCCCGCGCGGGAGAAGCCGACGGCGCGCATGATGCCTATCTCGCGCTTGCGTTCCGCCACCGAGGACAGCATGGACATCACCAGCATGGCGCAGGCCGTGAGCAGGATGACGATACTGACGGAAAAGGCCAGATTCTGCGCGAAGCGCACGGAATACATGCGGCTTTCCGCGACCTGGGCCAGCGCGCGCACCTCGCTGCCCGGCAGGGCCGACTGCAGTTGGGCCGTGATGTCCTCAATGGGGCACCCGGAGCAGAGGGCCGCCACTTCGAGAAAGGAGGCCCGGCCCGGTTGCCCGGCCGATTCCTGGGCCAGGGACAGGTGGACGAAGAGCACCGTGTCGTCGTCGTTGCCCGTGGGTTTGAGTATGCCGGCGACGCGCAGTTCGCGGCCGTCGACATGCAGTGTCCGCCCGGCGCGCAGCCCCAGCTTTTCCGCGGCCGTCGCCCCGACAAGGACCGCCGTCGCATCGTCGCCCTGCGGGAATTCTCCGTCCGTTTCCCAATAACCTTTCAGTTGCAGTTCCTGTTCCCAGTCCACGCCGACCAGGGCGACCGCCCGGCCGTCGATGCGCGCCGCGGCGAGCATTTTGGGAGCTACGACGGCAATGTTTCCGCGCAACGGCACGGCGTCCACGGCGGGCAGCGCCGCGGCGAGATTGATCGGTTCTTCCCCCAGGCTCACGTCGCCCAGGGAATAACCGCCGTAGCTGATTTTAAGGGTTTCGTGCCGGGGCGTTACCAGGATGTTGGCGCCGTAACTGATGAGTTTCTTTTCAAAGTTGTCGGCAATCAGCGTGGAAACTTCGTACAGGCCGGACATGGAAGCCAGCCCGAGCGTAAACACCGCCGCCAGCAGGAGCGAGCGCATCCATTTGGCCCTGAGGTGGCGCGCCGGCAAGGTCAGAAGGCTCATCTGCGGTTCTCGGGAAAATATTCCGCCGCGGACAGCACTTCCTGCACGGTCAGGATGACCGAAGAGCCGTCTTCCGCGAAGTTCAGGGGATGGGGATTGCAGCCTCCGACCAGGATGCCTATGCGGTGCAGCGGGAAGCGGCGTCCGCAATTAAGGCAGAGCATGGCGCCGTCTTTCAGCTTGTAGCCCTTGCCTTCGTCCCGGCACACCTCGCAGGCATCTGCGGCGGCCCGCACCTTGCCCTGTCCGTCGCGCACAAGGAAAAAGCGCACGGAATTGCCGCCCGCCCGGTACAGGTAATGTTTGGAGCTTGTCGTTTTCAGGCCGGAAACGTCCAGGGTGATTCTGCCGTCGGCGGCCGTCACCTTTTCCGGCCCGCCGAAGATGCTCGGCAGAGCGTCGGCAGGGGTTGCGTACATCATGAACAACAGCATTGCTGCAAGTATCCGGCGCATGGTCTCCTCCCGCGCGGTATTGTTGAAAAACCTCGGCGTTAATTACCGCGCCGCATGCTGCCGGCCCGGGCGTCGCCTTCCGGGTTTACCGGCGGGTCTACCGGCGCGATGAACTGTATACCCTTTTCGTTGACGGCGACAAGGGGGGTAAAAGTTTTCAGAAAGACGGCCTCAGGTATAAGCAGATAGGAAGGGCGACTCAGGTTGTCAAGCATGAACAGGCGCTCGCCCGCGTAGACGGCGAGTACGGCGTGGTATGCGCCGCGGCCTCTGTCGTACACGAGCAGCATCCACATGTTTTCCGCAGGCACGCCGAAGTTGCGCAGGGCCATGTACTTGACGACGGCGTAGTCTTCGCAGTCCCCGCCGTTGTTGCGTACAAATTCTTCCGGAGTCGCCCAGTATTCCTCCTCGCCGTATGCGGACGCGTCTTTTTTCGACGGCCAGCCGTTGAAAAAGCCGTTGATGTGGCGCAGGGCGTCTTCAGCGGACAGGCCGGGCATTTTGGCGGCGAGATTTTGCCATTGGGCGAGGCGTTGTTTATCGAAGTTCGGATACGGTTTGAAAAAGCTTTCCCGGTCATGCTCACGCATGATGCGGTCCCAGGCGGTCTGCAGGGCTTTTGCTTTTCCGTTCTCGGCGGGGCGTATCGTGTATCCGTGCAGGCGCAGTTCGCCCGGCGCGCGCGGCCCGGATGTTGCCGCGGCCCAGTCCTTGTCCGCGGCAGGGCTTTGCGCGGAGCGGGCGGACGAACTTTGCACGGAACCGGCGGGCGACTCCTGCACGGAACGAACGGACGGGCCTTGCCCGGAGCCTGCGGGCGAATTCTGCCGCAGGCCGGATTCGCCCTTTCCCGCTCCCGCTTCGGCCGCGCCTGCCGGCGCGGCGCGCAGCATTAACAGGGCTAAAAGGATGACCGAAAGCGCCGCCGCCGGCAGCTTACGGAAGCGCGCAGGCAGCGCCCGTCCTCCGGACGGCATCGGCCGGCGGGTACGCCGGGCCGTCAAACAGCGGCGGAAACGCGCAACCATTATCCGCCTGTCCCCGTCGCGCCCACGGCGTTGCGCAGTGCTCCGGCCAGGGGGAGATCCCCTCCGCCCGGCAGGAGCCAGTCGGAAAACACCGGCCGGTATCCGAGCTTTTCCAGGTCGGCGGCCATTTCGGACACGCTCCTTTTGTCGTCTATGGCAAACTGCACGTTGTTTTTCGGCTCCGGACGGGCGTAGCCGCCGACACCGGTGCTGACGCCGGCGGAAAGTCTGGTCACGCCCAGGGGCAGGAGTTTGTCGCGCATAAAGGCGCTTTCCCGCGTGGACAGGGTAATGCAGGCGTGGGGCATGAAACAGCGCAGGGCGGTCAGGGCCTGCACGAAGTCGCGGTCGGAGACGGGCGAGGGACGAAAAGCGCCGGCTGTCTCCGCCGGGCGGATACGGGGCAGAGAAAAGCCGATTTCCAGGCCGGGGAACCTGCGCTGCAGAAACAGGGCGTGCATGCCGGTCATAAAAATATCGCCGCGCCAGTCCCCAAGGCCGAGCAGGGCTCCGAGGTTGACGCCGCGCATGCCGGCGGCGGCGGCGCGTTGCGGGGCGTCCAGGCGGTAGGCGAAGTCGCGTTTGGGGCCGGCCGGATGCAGGCGGGCGTACAGTTCCGGGTCATAGGTTTCCTGAAACATGGTCATACTGTCGGCGCCGGCGCGGGTGATACGCGCGTAGTCCTCAACGCTTTGGGACGGAACTTCTATGCCGACGGAACTGAAGCGCCGGGCCAGCACGGCCGCAGCGGCCGCGATATAGTCCGCGCCGGTGCGCTTAGGCGCATCGCCCGTCAGGATCAGGACCCGGCGCAGCCCGGTGGCGTACAGGGCCTCGGCTTCGGCGTCGATTTCTTCCGGCGTCAGCGCACTGCGTTTTTTTATGCCCGACCCGGCGTGGAAGCCGCAGTAAACGCACCTGTTGGTACAGTAGTTGCCGAGATAGAGCGGGGCGAAGAGCTGCCGGGCGCGTCCGAAGCGACGCATGGTTTCATCCCGCGCGCGCCGGGCCAGGGCTTCCAGTTCACCGCCCGCCGCAGGGGAGAGGAGTACGGCGAAGTCCTTTTCGTTCAGAACGTCCTTGTCCAGGGCGCGGCGAACGTCGCCGGGTCCGGCCGCGGCAAGGCTTTCCGCGAACAGACGGGCGCGGCCGGCGCGCTCGGGGGCAAATCCGTCGGCAATGGGGATATAGGCGTTATCGCTGTTCTGCACGGCGTCAACTCCTTTATGGCGCAACCGTAAAAGGACTTGTGTTCAACACTGCCGGTTACGGATTGCCGCATGCGTCCAAAAATCCGGTCAGGGTTCCCTCGTCGGGCGAGGAGGCGGCGCTCCCGCGTTCGAGCACCCTGCCGAGCCCGGCCAGTCGGGCGGCCCGGCCGGCGGCGACGGCCCGGCCGAAGGCTGCCGCCATGCCCACGGGGTCGGCGGCCGTTGCCACGGCCGTGTTCACCAGGCAGGCGGCCGCGCCGAGTTCCATGGCTTCACAGGCCTGGGAAGGGGCGCCGATGCCCGCGTCCACGATAATCGGCAGGTCTATTTCCTCAATGAGTATGCGGATCATTTCCTTTGTCTGCAAGCCGCGATTGCTGCCTATGGGCGCGCCCAGGGGCATGACGGCGGCCGCTCCGGCATTGACCAGGTCGCGGGCCACATACAGGTCCGGGTTGATGTAGGGCAGGACGACGAAGCCTTCCGAGGCGAGGGTTTCCGTGGCTCTGGCCGTTTCGTAACCGTCGGGGAGCAGGTTGCGGGGATCGTTGATCACTTCGATTTTAATCCAGTTGCCGGCGCCGCAGGCTGCGGCCAGACGGGCTATGCGCACGGCTTCCGCCGCGCTGCGCGCCCCGGAAGTGTTGGGCAGGAGGCGCGCGTCGCCGGGAATATGGGCGAGGATGTTGTCCGCGTTGTGGCTCAGGTCGACGCGGCGCAGGGCCACGGTAATCACGCGCGCGCCCGAGGCCCTGAGCAGGTCGGGGATCAGTTCTTCGCGGCCCAGTTTGCCCGTGCCCAGAAAAAGACGGCCGGTCAGGCGTTCGCCGCCCAGGATCAGGGGATCGTCCGCCGCATCGCCGGCTCGGGCCGTTTGTGTCGGCGCTTGTTGCATACCTTGTCGCCTTTTACGGATTTCCGCAGGGAAATCCGAGCAGCAGCCGATAGGCTGATATCGCCGCGAAGCGGCGTGAGTCAGCCGAAAACCACGCTTTTCGGCTGACGATCCTCCGCAGGGAAAAGTTTGCTTTTCAATGCGGATATCAGTAAGCAGAGTGCGCTTGAGATGCCCTGGGCAATCACGGCGTTCAGCCGCCGCCCACGAAACGGATAAGTTCGACGACATCGCCGCTTGCGAGGCGTGTTGCCGCGTAGTCCTTGCGGGCGATCACCGCGCCGTTGACTTCCGCGACCACGGCCTGTTCCGCGAGGGAGAGTTCGGCCAGCAGGTCGGACAGGGTGCGGGCCGCGGAGGCGCGTTGCTCTCCGTTGACGACGAGTTCGCAGGTTTCCATGCGCTTGCCCCGGCAAGAGCAAAGTGCCCGCGCACGGGCCTTTGCCGGCCTTCTCCCGCGCTTATTTACCCTTCAGCGCGGCGACGACCTGCTTGACGGTTTCATCGGCTTCTTCCGTAGGCACTTGGCAGGTTCCGACGCGCAGGTGGCCGCCGCCGCCGTAATTCAGCATAAGGCTGCCGATATCCGCGGTGCAGGTGCGGTTCAGGATGGAGTGGCCGACGGTGAGTACGACATTCTGTTTTTTCAGGCCCCAGATTACCTGTATGCTGACGTTGCATTTCGGGAAAAGAGCGTACACGGTGAAGCGGTTGCCCGAGAATATTTCCGGCTCGTTGCGCAGGTCGATAAGAATGACGTTGTCGCGGACGGTCGACGCGCGTTTGATCATGGTTTCAAAGTCGCGCTGTTGAGCGAAATAGCGTTCCGTGCGTTGCTTGACGTCGGGGATCTCGAGAATTTCCTCGGCGGATTTTTCGGCGCAATAGCCTATCATGTCCAGCATGAGTTGGTAGTTGCTGACGGCATAGTCCCGGTATCTGCCGAGGCCGGTGCGCGGATCCATCATGAAGCCGAGGAGAACCCAGCCTTTGGGGTGGGTGATTTCCTCGGCGGTAAGCCGTCCGCTGTCCATCTTGTCCACGCTTTCCATGAGCTCGTCAAGATCGGCGGAAAACCTGGCGTGTCCGCCGAAGTACTCCCAGATGACGCGGGCGGCGCTGGGGGCGATTTTGGCGCTGCCTTTGAATTCCACGTTGCCCAGGCGTTCGTTTTCGCTGCTGTGGTGGTCGAACCACATGCCGCAACCGGGAGTGTAAGGCACATTGGCCAGAATGTCGTCCGCGCTGATTTCGATCAGGCCGTCCTGAATATCTTTGGGGTGGGCGAACTTGTATTCGTCAATGAGGCCCATCTTTTTCAGCAGGACGGCGCAGGCGAGGCCGTCGAAATCGGACCGGGTGACCAGACGCATGGTTGTCTCCTTGAAAAAAAATCCGCTCGGCGGGTTGCGGCGCATGTTGCGGGCGGCGCCGGTACGCACTTTGTCTCCGCCGGGTAAGGACGCTGCCGGGCCGCGCCGGGAACCGCCGATGTTTGCCGGGAGCGGGACGGGGTTGCGCCGCGGTTGAACGGCGGACGCTTGCGTTCCCTGCCGTATAGCGCCGACCGCGCGCTTTGGCAAGGCCCGCCCGCGACGCGCGCGCGGCCGGCAATTCGTAATGTTGATATCGGTTGCGGAAACATATCAGCGCGTTTTGGTTGATATTATATTGATATATGGATGAAAAAAAGATTTCAAAAAAAATACCCCGGCAGTTACCCCGAAATTTTCGGGATGCTGCCGGGCGTTAATAGACCGTTTTGGACGAGAAATGAGGAAGATGTTACTTGATTGAGTTGGATAAGCGAGCCGTCCATGGATTGCCGGGCAAAGTCGAATCCTGCGCTGTCATGGAATTCGGTTGCGATAATCCTGAGAATTTCCGCAAAAAGACCGGCATGTACCCAGCGTTGATAATGCTCGTGAAGTGTGGATTTGGATCCATACTGTTTTGGGACCATACGCCGCCGGCAATCTGTTTTCAGCCGGTACAGCATACCTGCGGGCACGGGACGGAATGGGGTTGGACCGGAGCCGCCAGGCCGTTTGCGCCCGAAGCAAATGAATAGAGGCGCAATTCTTTCCCATAGCTCGCCGGGTATTTCAAGAAAAGTGAATGTACTCATTCTCGGATTCCAAACTTTTTCTAGAAAATTATGCAAGCGCCATGCCGGACGTTCTCTTAGTATGGCCTCGCAAAATTTTCCTCCTCAAATTCTTGCCTTTTATTTTTCAATCGGGTAATTATGCGAAATGCCCATAAAATTGGTTGGAAATTATAAAACGAGATGGTTATATTATGGAATTAGGACTGCAAAATAGAATAGCAATAATTACAGGCACGAATAATCCGCAGGGTATAGGTGCGGCAACGGCTTTTGCTTTTGCGAGTGAGGGCGTACGCCTTGCGCTCATTTATAAAAAAATCCCGCATAAATATTGTGAAGGCAATACGGAAGCTGACGGGCTTGACCGCTATTTCAAAGCCAACAGCGGAGATATGACGGAGGTTGAAAAACAATTAAAAGCGTTGAACGCCGATTATTTTATTTTAGAGAGCGATATTTCAAATGAGCGAAGCGTCAAAGATATTTTTGACCGCGTTATCGCACA
>JAISWB010000064.1 GCA_031271265.1 Desulfovibrio sp.
AAGATAGATTCTTCGCCTTCGCTTCGCTACGGCTCAGAATGACTACGCTTTTGTCATTCTGAGCGTAGCGAAGAATCCATCTTTTTGCTTTTCAAAAAAATAAATCAGCGTTTCCCTAACTATTGGTGAAAACTCTCGCATTTTTCCCGTATACCGCATAGACAAATGTAAATTTTCTCGTTATAGTCATCACAGCAGTCAACTTATGCGCTTATCTTTTCCCATGGACGAGCATACGCAGTTTCTGGACGCCATTCCGGACGCCGCACTGGACGGTTTGATCGCCCTGTCGGGATCGGCGGAAAAACCGTATGCCACCGCTGTTTATTCCATGCTGTTTCCCGGCTGGGAAAAATTGCGGTACAACGATCCGCTTGACGTCGTCCGTGATTTTTACGCGCAATATATTTCCGACGTCGACGACTTCATCGCCCTTGTCGCCGAGGTCCGTCGAACACGGGAACTCCGTGAAGGAAGAATGCATCTGCTTGACGGGCGCATCCTGCACGTCATCGGAAGAGCCGTTAAAACCCGCGGCGACGGTGAACAAATGGCTGCGCGCAAGTCTGGTACCCCCGGCAGAGCCGGAGGTTTCCCTGTTTTGAGTGTGTTCTTATGCGGCTCCTTGTCAATCCGCCGCAAAGTCTTTACATGAAGATATACATCCGTTGTGATTGCCGCAGCTTAACGATCTCAGGTTTTGTTAAAGCGTACCGAAGGCGAATAGTGTCGCGTCAAGCGGCAACAGGCGCAACCCGCTACAAGAAATTTCTGATAAATTCCGCAACCGCGTCCACCCCGCGCCCGGAAAGCAGTTCGGTAAAGACAAAGGGCCGCGTCCCGCGCATCCGGGCCGCATCCCGTTCCATGACCTCAAGCGATGCGCCGACATGGGGCGCAAGGTCCGTCTTGTTGATGACCAGAAGGTCCGAGCGGGTGATCCCCGGTCCGCCCTTGCGCGGTATTTTGTCACCGCCGGCGACGTCGATCACGTAGACGGTCAGGTCGGCCAGTTCCGGGCTGAAGGTGGCGGAGAGGTTGTCGCCGCCGCTCTCGATGAAGATCAGCTCCAGACCGGGATGCCTGTGCCGCATTGCTTCCACGGCCTGTATGTTCATGGAGGCGTCTTCGCGGATCGCGGTATGCGGACAGCCGCCGGTTTCCACGCCCATAATACGGTCGGCCGGCAAGACGTCATGTCGCAGCAGAAATTCCGCGTCTTCCTTTGTGTAAATGTCGTTGGTCACGACGGCGATGCTGTAGCGGTCACGCAGCAGCGGGCACAGGCAACGCAGAAGGGCTGTCTTGCCCGATCCCACCGGCCCGCCTATGCCGACCAGAAGAAGTTCAGCGGTGTCGTTCACGGTTCGCTCCA
This sequence comes from Desulfovibrio sp., assembly GCA_031271265.1. GTDB lineage: Bacteria > Desulfobacterota > Desulfovibrionia > Desulfovibrionales > Desulfovibrionaceae > Frigididesulfovibrio. The sequence goes on from JAISWB010000064.1 coordinate 1,376, forward strand.
CCTCCGTTTCATCTTCATCCGAGCTTCCTTTATGGTTTGAGACCTCGGCCTTCAGGCCGCCCCCGCAAGTGATGCCTCAACTCCTGAACAGTCGGGAATACTGCCGTTCGTGCCGGCAGGATGCCAGGACTGCGCCCGGCATGCTGGCGCCTATGTCCTCATCCGGCGTCCGGGCCGCCCGCGCCGCGCTCATCGGGATCTCCGGCATGAGGTCCAGAAGCACACGCTGAACAGCGCGTTGTCCCAGGGGCAGACAACGGCAGGCGGCGGCGGCCTGGTTTTCCATGCGACTCCAGGCATAGGCGCAGGCGGCGTTCCGACCGTCGCCGGGCTCCGGGGCCAAGCGCGCCGCGGCCAGCGCAAAGGCCGCCGTATAGCCGCAGGAGCGATCTCCCAAAATTTCCGGCCACAACCCCTGTTCCCGCAACAGCCTGCAGAGGGCCTTGCCGGTCTGTTCCTCTTCCTGCCGCAATTCCGCGCTCTCCCGCCCGGCAAGCAGCAGGCGGTCCCAGTACAGGAACGCCTCCGTGCGCAAGTACGGAGGACCGTGCCTCCGGCAAGCGTCTCCGGGCCGTTCCGGCGGGGCATATTCCGGCCGTTCCGGCCGAGCGCCTTCCGGCTGTTCCCGGCGCGCATACTCCGGCCGTTCCGGGCCGTTCCCGAATGCGTCACTTCCGGACGCCGCCGCATAACAGCGCAGGAGTATGGGAAGATCGAAGCGTTCCAGGCCGAAACGCAACATGGTGAGCAGACGCTCTTTCAGAGAAGCGGCATCATGGACCGTTCCTTCGGCGCAGGCTCCCTCCAGTCCCTGGGACCAGGCAAAGGCCCCGACGGGCAGGGTCGGGCCTGCCAGGTAGAGAAGCGACAGAAGCCTTGCCGGTGAAAGATCCACAGCCGTTTTACCCTTCTCGGTTCCGCTGCGCCCGGAGCCGACCTGCCGGCTCGTGCGCGGCAGGCACGGCCGTTTACCCGTTCCGATGCGTGCCGGAATACGGATTGGAGGGAGCCGTTCCCGTGTTTCCATCGCGGTCATGGGCATGGCCGTGGCCGTGCGGCGCGGCGGCATGGCTGTACGCGCCGCCTTCGGGCACGAAGGGCGCTTCTTCCGCGCATACTTCCAGGCCCAGGCCGCGCAGCATGTCTTCCAGTACGGGATCCGGCAGAATGCGCACCCACAGGTCGCCTATCTGCACGGCGGCATGCCGGTTGCCCAAGTGAAAGCAGGCGTGGGCAAGCAGCAAAGCATCGGGAGCGCGGGCCGTGCATACCGGTTCCGGCCGGCAATGCACACGGACCAAGGTGCCGTCCGTTGCGCGCAACACATCGCCCTCGGCGAGTGTGCGGCCGCGCTCCGGAAAAAGTGCGGCCTCCTTGCCGTCGTCTGTCACAACGCGCCGGCGCGCCCTGGTCCGGCTTTCGTAGTCCAGAGAAAGCTGCCCGGCGCAGACGGCATCGGGCAGGGGACCGAGATTTTCCGTGAATTTCCGCATTGTTGATCCCTGTATCGGTCTACGGTTCCATCCCGTACCATGTTCCAAGATGAACGGCAACATCCGGCCGGCGGGATTTCCATAGTCTCCCTCCAACACATGAAAGACGCGCAATCGTCACGGAACGGAAACCCGCCGCGGCCGGAAAGAGCGTATTCAACAGCACTGCAACACCATCACCTTGGAGGGAATAATGGCAGGAAACATCCTTGCCGCGGGAAACGCCTTTTCCGCGGGCACAATGTCGGCACGTCCGAATTTGGAAAACAAAAATCATCCCGCGTTCCGGTTCGTTTTTTTTATCTGCCTTATCTTGACCGCGGGATATGTTTTTCACTCCATCATGCGCGATGTCGCCGCCTCGGACGCCGCAAGCTCAGTTGCCCGGCTGCCGTACATTCTGCTGGGCGCAGCTTTGCTCACAGCCCTGGGGTTTGAGTTCGTGAACGGTTTCCATGACACGGCCAACGCTGTGGCTACTGTCATCTATACGCATTCGCTTCCGCCCTCCCTGGCCGTCATCTGGTCGGGAACTTTCAATTTTCTGGGCGTGCTTGTGTCCTCCGGAGCGGTGGCGTTCAGCATAATTTCCCTGCTGCCTGTCGAACTCATCCTGCAGGTCGGCAGCAGCGCAGGGTTCGCCATGGTTTTTTCCCTGCTCATCGCCGCCATTATCTGGAACCTCGGCACATGGTGGCTGGGCCTGCCCGCCTCGTCATCCCATACGCTTATCGGCTCCATCATCGGTGTCGGCGTGGCCAACGCCCTCATGAAAGGCCACGACGGCACAAGCGGGGTGGATTGGAGCCAAGCCGCCAAGGTAGGGTATTCGCTGCTTCTTTCCCCCATGCTGGGCTTTCTCTGCGCCGCCCTGGTACTGCTTGCCCTGCGCGCTCTCTTAAAAAAAACCGAACTCTACGAAGAGCCCAAGGGGAATACCCCACCGCCCTGGTGGATACGCGGTATCCTCATCCTGACCTGTACAGGCGTTTCTTTCGCCCACGGTTCCAACGACGGACAAAAAGGCATGGGGCTTATCATGCTCATCCTTATCGGAACTGTCCCTACTGCTTACGCGCTCAACCATGCGGTCCCCGACGAGAGCGTAGACGGTTTCCTCATCGCCGCCCGGGAAACCCGCCGCTTTGCGCCCGGAACGCCGAGCGGAAACCCGAACGACGTTTTGACGGAATATATCAAAACCAAAGCGGTTAACGCTCATGTTTTGCCCGCGCTCGGCACGGTAATAGACAGTGTTGCGCTTCAAATTCAGGAAAGCGGCTCACTTTCCAAGCTGGCGCGCGAAAAGACGGCCAACGTCAGGAACGACATGTATCTGGCGGATGAAGCAATTCGTTTCCTCCTCAGGGACAGCAACATTGCGCTGTCAAGTGAAGCGCAGGAACATTTCAGAGTGTTTAAAACATATCTGGACAGTTCCACAAAATTTATTCCTTTATGGGTCAAAATTGCCGTTGCCGTTGCCTTGGGGCTTGGGACCATGGTGGGCTGGAAACGTATTGTGGTAACTGTGGGCGAAAAAATCGGCAAGACACATCTGACGTATGCGCAGGGCGCTTCCGCTGAACTGGTCGCCATGACCACCATCGGCGCTGCGGATATATTCGGCTTGCCGGTTTCGACCACCCATGTACTTTCCTCAGGAATTGCAGGGACCATGGCTGCCGAGCGTTCCGGCCTGCAATGGTCCACTGTTAAAAATATAGCTATGGGTTGGGTGTTGACCCTGCCGATCTCCATTTGTCTTTCCGGAACGCTTTATTGGCTTTTGTCAAACGGTTTTAGTGCGCTGTCGCCGGCATTTTTTTGAGCCTCGCGTCATCCGCTGATTCCCCGGTCGGCTTTGCGCTTGCTTAAGCCGACTCCCCCATTTGCGGATGCGCATTTGCAATGTTGAAACGCTCTAAAAAAGAAAATACCGTTGGGTCAGCGGCAGTTCCTTTGCCGGTTCACAACAGAGCAGCACGCCGTCCGCGCGCACTTCATAGCTTTGCGGGTCCACTTCGATGCGGGGAAGGGTATCGTTCAGCCGCATGTCGGCCTTGCGCAGGGAACGGGTAGACGCGCACGGCAGGAGTTGCCGGGTGACGCCGAGACTGCGCAGTTCATCCGCCCTGCCGTTGCGCAGGGCCGCCCGGCTGACGAAAGTTACGCCGCAGGCGGGCGCGGCCGCCCCGAAGGCCGCGAACATGGGACGGTAGTGCACAGGCTGCGGCGTGGGTATGGAGGCGTTGCAGTCGCCCATGGGCGCGGCCGCGATGCAGCCGCATTTCAGCACAAGAAGCGGCTTGACGCCGAAAAAAGCCGGTTTCCAGAGTACAAGGTCCGCCAGCCTGCCTTCCGCCACCGAACCTGTTTCCCCGGCCATGCCGTGGGTAAGGGCCGGATTGATCGTGTACTTGGCAATATAACGCCTGACGCGGAAGTTGTCGTTGCCGCTCCCGGCGTCTTCAGGCAGGGGGCCGCGCTGCACCTTCATCTTGTGCGCGGTCTGCCAGGTACGGGTGATGACTTCGCCTACCCGGCCCATGGCCTGGGAATCTGACGAAATCATGGACAGCGCCCCCATGTCGTGCAGGATGTCCTCGGCGGCGATGCTTTCCCTGCGGATGCGGGAATCGGCAAAGGCCACGTCTTCGGGCAGCGAGGGATTGAGATGATGGCAGACCATGAGCATGTCCAGGTGCTCGTCCACGGTGTTGACCGTATAGGGCCGCGTGGGATTGGTTGAGGACGGCAGGACGTTGGGCAGTGAACAGGCCTTGATGATGTCCGGCGCGTGCCCTCCCCCCGCGCCTTCGGTGTGGTAGGTGTGTATGGTGCGGCCCTTGAAGGCGGCGAGGGTATCTTCCACAAAACCGCTTTCGTTCAAGGTATCGGTGTGTATCGCTACCTGCACGTCATACTCGTCCGCAACGCCCAGACAGGTGTCTATGGACGCCGGGGTCGTGCCCCAGTCCTCGTGCAGCTTCAGGCCGCATGCGCCGGCCTCGATCTGCTCCCGCAGGGCCTCCGGCGTCGAGGAATTACCCTTGCCCAGAAAGCCGAAGTTCATGGGCAGGGCGTTGGTGGCCATGATCATGCGCGCCAAGTGCCACGGGCCGGGGGTACAGGTGGTGGCGTTGGTGCCCGCGGCAGGCCCCGTGCCGCCGCCGAGCATGGTGGTGATGCCGCTGCACAGGGCCTCTTCCACCTGTTGCGGGGCAATGAAATGGACATGCGCATCCATGCCGCCGGCGGTGAGCAGGCAACCTTCGCCGGCGATGATTTCCGTGCCCGGCCCTATGAACACGTTGACCCCGTCCTGCACGTCAGGGTTGCCGGCTTTGCCTATGCCCGCTATGCGTCCGTATTTAATGCCCACGTCCGCCTTGACGATGCCCGTGTAATCCAGAATCACCGCGTTGGTGATCACCGTGTCGGCGGCCTTGTCGCTCCCGTGCCGGCCCTGGCCCATGCCGTCGCGGATCACCTTGCCGCCGCCGAAAAGCACCTCCTCGCCGTAAACGCAGCAATCCTTCTCCACCTCTATCCAGAGGTCCGTGTCCGCCAGGCGGATGCGGTCGCCGACGGTCGGTCCGAAAATTTCCGCGTACTGTTCACGTTCGATGCGTTTCATCAAAATTTCCTTTAGAGCATTTTTAGGTTGATTTTACACGCCTCCGGCGGCCGGGGCACTGCCGCGGACCCCGCCGGGGCGGAGTCACTCGGCGGACGGCGCGGGCTGTGGATTGAAACACGATGCTTTTTCCGGGTTCGAGGCGGCATCGAGCGCGCCCGTGACCGCTCCCCTGAACCCGAAAACATGCCGCGATCCTCCGTAGGGGATCAACCGCACCGTGCGCGTTTGCCCCGGCTCAAAGCGGACAGCCGTGCCCGCGATGATGTCCAAACGCCGCCCGAAAGCCTTTTCCCGGTCAAAAAGCAGGGCGGGGTTCACCTCGTAAAAATGGTAATGGGAGCCGACCTGCACCGGGCGGTCACCGCTGTTGGCCACCTCGATCTCCGTACCTTCGCGTCCGGCATTGATGACGACGTCCTCTCCTGCAAGTCTGTATTCTCCTGGAATCACGGCTCCTCCTCAACGTATGGGGTCATGGACGGTGACCAGTTTGGTTCCGTCCGGAAACGTGGCCTCGACCTGCACTTCGCGCAGCATTTCCGCTATACCGTCCATGACGTCTTCGCGGCTGAGCAGTTCGCGGCACGAACCCATGAGTTCCGCCACGCTCCGGCCTTCGCGCGCGCCCTCCAGCACGGCCAGGCTGATGTAAGCCGCCGCCTCTGGATAATTGAGTTTCAGGCCCTTGTTCTTGCGCCGCTCGGCCAGCAGGCCGGCGACAAAAAGCAGAAGTTTGTCTTTTTCTCTCGGCAGCAATTCCATGCCCGCCTCCTCGTTTGTTGTCCTTGCCGGGACATTGAGACAAATGTTCGGCCTTGTGCCTGCTCAGGCCGACTCGCCGGGGGAAATGATTCTCCCCAGCCGGCCTTGCGCCTGCTCAGGCCGACTCCCCTCTTCGGGGGGACGTCCGGCGCCCTCGTATTAGAGGGTGCAGGGAAATCTCCATCAGTCGCCCCAAACACGCGGCGCGCGGGCGGCGAGTCCCGGCAGCAGGGGCCGCGTGATGCGCCATGCCCCGCGGCAGAAACGCAGGGCTTCCGCGCCGTCGTTTCCCAAGTACCGCGCAACGAGCATACCGTCGCGGCAGGTGGCCCCGGACTGCCCCTGAGGCAGCGCGGCGGGGCCGAAGCGCTCCCGGATGCCCTCGCAGGCCCCGCGCAGGGCCTCGTCATCGTCGTCGTCATCGCCGCGCCCGCACGCGTAAAACGAGGCAAGGACCGAAGCCCCGTTCAGCCCGGCCGGGTTTGTGCGCAGCATGCTCCCGCCTTCCAGGTCCAGGCGTTCGTGCAGCAGGGGCAGGCCGTCCCGGAAAATCCGCGTGCGCAGCACCAGACGCCCCTGTTCAAAGGCTTCGCCTCCGGCCCGGCGTCCGAGGCAGTGTATGTCCCAGGCCAGGAGCCGGCAACGGCCTTCAAGAAAAAAATCCGTGTGAAGCCGCGCTTCGGCCCCGTTGAAAATGATGTTTTCTTGCGGCAGCCATTCGAGAATGCCGTTTTCCAGAGTGACGCAACTGTGTTGTTCCTGCGGGACGCGCCGGTCGTCGCTTTTGTAGATTTTGCCTGCGGAGGGGGTGGTCACCAGACAATGCGCGCCGGGCGACACGCGGCAGGTGATGCTCAGGCTGTCGCCGCTCACCAGTCCGCCGGGAGGGTGCAGCAGGCAGCAATGGCAGGGCAGGGCCGCGCCTTCGGCGTGTTCCTTTTCCGGATAAAAAACGCGCTGCACGCGCAGGGGACCGGCGAAGCGCAGTCTGCCGAGCGCGGTGCGTCCGTCGCCTGCAACACTGAAAGTGCAGTCTATGTATGCCGGCCAACAGCGTTCGGCTGTGAAGGAGTGGCTGTCGGGACGCGTGCTTCCACCGACGCCGAAGCTGTTGTCCACGGCTGTCGGCTGCCGGCGTTCCTCTGTTAAGGAACGGCTGTCGGGACGCATGCCGCCGCTTCGCGCGGCATCGCCGGGAAATACCTGCGTCTTATACACTGAGAAAAGCCTTGACGGTGTCGGGCGTCAGGCCGGCCATGGACCCGGCGGCGGCAATGCCGCCGCGTTCCATGATCGCATAGTCGGAAGCGACGCCGCGGGCAAATGGCACTTTTTGCTCCACCAAGAGTACGGTCATGCCCATTTCGGCCGTGAACCGCCGGACGGCTGCGGCAATTTCGCGGACAATATTGGGTTGTATGCCTTCCGTCGGCTCGTCCAGAATCAGCAGGCGCGGGTCCGGGGCCAGCGCCCTGGCTATGGCCAACTGCTGCTGCTGCCCGCCGGAGAGATCGCCGCCGCGCCTGCGCAGCATCTCCTTGAGAACCGGGAAAAAAGTAAAAATGAAGGGGGGAATGTCCCGTCCGCCGCCGCGTCGCGCGGCAAGGGCAACGCGGATGTTTTCCTCCACCGTGAGCATGGGAAACACCTGCCTGCCCTGCGGCACGTAGCCCATGCCCGCCGCGGCCCGTTTTTCCGGCGGAAGCGCGCTTATATCGGCGCCGTCCAGCAGGATGCGCCCGGAACGCAGGGGCAAAAGGCCCATGATGCACTGCAGCAGCGTGGTTTTGCCCACGCCGTTGCGGCCCATGATGCAGGTGCAGACGCCGCGCCGGGCGCGCAGAGTCACGTCGCGCAGGATGCGGCTTTCGCCGTAGCTCTGGTTCAGGTTTTCCATGCTCAACATACGTCGCCCCCGCCCGGACATGCCCGCGCGCTCAACATTGCGCTTCGCCCGGGTAGGCTTCGATCACGGCCCGGTTGTCGCGTATGGTGTCCATGTCGCCTTCGGCCGGCCCGACCCCCGGTGCAATACGGTCACCGTGCGCTCCTCCGGATAGGCTCCGGTCACAGCCCTGCGCGCTCAACATTACGCTTCGCCCAGGTAGGCTTCGATCACGGCCTGATTGTTGCGGATGGTGTCCATGTCGCCTTCGGCCAACACCGACCCCTGGTGCAGCACGGTCACCGTGCGCGCCACGGCCCGGACAAATTCCATGTCGTGCTCCACAAGAAGGATGACCTGCTCGCCTTCCAGGTCGCGCAACAACTCAACGGTACGCTCGATCTCGCCGGGGCTCATGCCCGCGACGGGTTCATCCAGAAGCAGCATGACGGGTTTCTGCATGAGCAGCATGCCGATTTCCAGCCACTGCTTCTGCCCGTGCGAAAGTTTGCCGGCTGCCAGATTGCGTTGTTCGTGCAGCCTGATGCGCTCCAGCACCGCAACGAGAAAATCCCTGTCTTCCCCGGTCAGGCGCGCCCCGAGCGTGTTCAGGATACGCTTGTCGCTCTTCAGGGACAACTCAAGATTGTGCAGAACCGTAAGTGCTTCGAAAACGGACGGCCTCTGGAATTTCCTGCAGATGCCGGCCTCGACGATGCCCACTTCGTCCATGGCCGTCAGGTTGCAGGCGCGGGTGAACCAGGCCGAGCCGCGATCCGGCCGGGTTTTGCCGGTTATAACATCCATCATGGTGGTTTTGCCCGCGCCGTTGGGGCCGATGATGCAGCGCAACTCGCCTTCGGCAACGTACATGGTCAGGTTGTTCAAGGCTTTGAATCCGTCGAAGGCGACGGAGATCTTTTCCAGGTACAGGGCGATGTCGGTCTTTTCCCGCAGGGGCTTGGGAGGACCGGGGATGAAACGTCCGGGGCGCATGCCGCGCCTGCGTCCGGCGAACTCGTCGAGTATGGCCTGCGCGGCTTCGTTGATGTCTTCCGGCATTACGGCATCGGACGGAAATACCGCGTCCCGTGTCGGGTGTTTGTCGCCGCTCATGCTCCGGCTCCGCTTTTCGCTTTCAGCGCCGTCAAACTGCCGCGCAGGCGGTCGGGAATGCCCGCCAGACCGTCCGGCAGCACAAGCGTCACCACCACGAACAAAGCGCCCAGAAAAAAGAGCCAGACGTCCGGAAGGGCCGTCGTGAAGAAGGTTTTGGCAATGTTGACGGCAAGGGCGCCTATGACGGCGCCGTACAACCTGCCTCTGCCGCCCAGGGCGACGCAGACCACCATTTCCACGGAAAAGAGGGGCGCAAAGACGCCGGGGTTGACGATGCCCACCTGCGGCACATACAAAGCTCCGGCCAGACCGGCAAGGACGGCGGAAAAAACGAAAGCCGCCGACTTGACGTTTTCCACTCTGTAGCCGATGAAGCGGGTGCGGCTTTCCGCATCGCGCACGGCTACGAAGACGCGGCCGAGACGCGAGGCGACGATAACCCGGCACAGGATGTAGCCTGTCCCCAGGGCGAGGGCCGAGGCGCAAAACAGCCCCGTGATCATGTATTTTGATTGCAGGTTTACGCCCAGGAGACTTTTGAAGTCCGTAAGGCCGTTGTTGCCGCCGAAGCCCATCTCGTTGCGGAAAAAGGCCAACATGAGGGCAAAGGTCACGGCCTGGGTGATGATCGAGAAATACACCCCGGAAACGCGCGAACGGAAAGCGGGCCTGCCGAACACGTAGGCGGCGAGTCCCGGCACGAGTATGACAAGCAGGCAGGTAAAAAGGAAGTTGTCGGACCCTTGCCAGTACCAGGGCAGGCTTTTCCAATTCAGAAAGACCATGAAGTCCGGGAGCGCGGGGTTGCCGTAAACCCCGCGTCCGCCGATTTCGCGCATGAGGTGCATGCCGGCGACATAAGCGCCCAGACCGAAAAACGCGCCGTGCCCCAGGCTCAAAATGCCGAGATAACCCCAGATCAGATCAATGGACAGGGCCAGCAGGGCGAAACAGAGGTATTTGCCCAGCAGGCTGACTACATAGGCGTCGAGATGCAGGGGGTAAACAGCGGGCAGCAGTCCGCAGACGGCAACGCCGAAGGCGCAGGCGGCAAGGCAGCCGAGAAAGACGACGGCGGAGCGGTTCAGGACGCGTTCAGGCGTTGCCTCAAGCGGTCCTGTAAGGTCCGTGAGGGGTATGCCGAGGTCCGTGGGGGGTACGGCCCCCGGTATGCCCGCGGGCATGCAGGGACCTTCTGCTTCGTGCATTTGAGGTTCGACGTTCCTCCGCACGCCTGCGGGCACTCCGGCAGCCGGCATATCTCGTTCCGTCATGAATACGTTCCTCACACGCCCGCGGGCGCGCGTTCCGATGCCGTAGTTCAGTTCTCCGCCGCCCGGCCCCGTTCCGGGAAAAGGCCCTTGGGTTTGATCTGCATGAACAGAATCAGGCCCGCCAGCAGAATGATTTTGGCCAACATTGCGCCGCTCGCGGGTTCCAGCAGTTTGTTCGCGAGGCCCAGAACAAGGCCCCCGCACAGCGTGCCGTACAGGTTGCCCACGCCGCCGAAGACCACCACCATGAAAGAGTCCACGATATAACCCTGCCCCAGGTTCGGGCCGACGTTGGTAAGCTGGCTCAGGGCCGCTCCGGCCATGCCCGCGACACCCGAGCCGAGGGCGAAGGTCAGGGTGTCCACGCGCGAAGCGTTTATGCCCAGAGCGCGGGCAATGGGCCGGTTCTGAGCGACGGCGCGCACTTCCAGCCCCAGGCGGGTCTTGTGCATGGTCGCGTAGATCAGGGCGAAAACCCCGAGACAGAAACAGAGGATATAGACCCGGTTGCAGGTCAGGCCGAAATTGTCCGTGATGTGCAGCATGCCGCGCATGAACGCGGGGCTTTCCACGGCCCTGTTCATGGGTGAAATCAGGGTGCGGACCGCCTGCTGCAGGATGAGGCTGATGCCGAAGGTGGCGAGCAGGGTTTCCAGGGGTCTGCCGTAGAGATGCCGGATGACGCTCCGTTCCAGCAAGGCCCCGGCGCATCCGCCAACCAGGAAAGAGGCCGGGACGGCCAGCAGCAGGGCTGTTCCCGGCCGGCCGGGCAGCAGTTGCTGCATGCCCCAGACGGTATAAGCGCCGAGCATGACCAGTTCGCCGTGGGCCATGTTGATGACGCCCATAACCCCGAAGGTCACGGCCAGACCGATGGAGGTCAGCACCAGCACCGAACCGAGGCTCAAACCGAAGAACAGCGTTTCCAGCATGTCGGAGCGGTCCGCCGTCACACGCAGGCGGTACAGCGCCTTGTCCACGGCCGCGGCCACGCGCGGGTCCCTGTGTCCTTTCAGGGTTTCCAAGGCCTGCGCGGCTTGCGGCAGGGACGCGTCGCCCAGCACGGCCGCGGCGCGCAGCAGGTCGTCGCTTGAGGCCCCGGCATCGCCTACGCCGAGCAAGGCCAGGAGTTGTTCGAGCCGGGCGCGGATGCGGGTATCGCTCTCGTTTTGCAACAGGGAGAGCAACAGCGCTTTATCCCCGGCGTCCCCGGCCCGCAGGCTTTCCACCGCGCCCCGCCGCACATCGGCGTCCGTGTGGCGCAGAAGCCGCCTGTTGAGCAGGACAGTCACAGCGGAACGTTGGCTGTTGCTGATGCCGACCTTGCGCAGCAGCGTTCTGTCGGCAAAGGGAGTCCTTTCGCCTCCCGGCACAAAGATCGCCTCCTCCGCTCCGGGGCGGAGGATCAGCAGGTCGCCGTTATCCCTGCGCACATAGAGGTCGCCTGCGCGCAGGGCGTCCAGCAGCTCGGCAGCGGCCTCGGACGCGTCCTCGCCGAGTTCGCGCAGGGCGCGCTCCCTGTCGGCAACCTTAGAGCTGCGCAGGGAGTCCAGCGCTTCGGGCGAGAGGGAAAGCCCCCCGGCCCGCGCCGGGCAGAGCAGCGACAGGAAGAGCAGCAGGGCCGGAAAACCCGGCAAAAGCAACGTCCGGTGCAGAAAACTCACAGGATGTTCTCCGTTTTACACGCCTCCGGCGGCCGGGAATCTACCCCGGACCCGGCAGAGGTCGTATTCCCGGCAACGCCCTCACCAATGAGGGGGGTCCGGGGGAAATCATTTCCCCCGGCAGAGCCCGGGACAGAGTCCCGGCGGGGTTTGGGGCGGGGGCCCAATTATGCAGCGTTCCCTATTGCTTGGCGGCGCCGCCGCATTTTTTGGTCACGGCGTTGTAGTTGCCGCAGTTTATGGGGTCGGTCCAGTCCGCTTCCAGGTTTTTGGAATCGGGCAGATAATCGGACCAGGCGTCGCCGGGCACTTCGCCGGGGGTTTCCCATACCACCTGGAACTGGCCGTCACCCTGGATTTCGCCGATGAGCACCGGTTTGGTCAGGTGGTGATTGGGCAGCAGAGTGGCGGTGCCTCCGGTCAGATTGGGCACGGAGAGGCCGACGACGGCCTTGAGCACGGCATCCACATCGGTCGTCCCGGCTTTTTCCACGGCCTTGACCCACAAGTTGAAGCCTATGTAGTGCGCTTCCATGGGGTCGTTGGTCACGCGCTTGGGGTCCTTGATGAAGGCGTGCCACTTTTTGATGAATTCGGCATTGGCCGGCTTGTCCACGCTCATGAAGTAGTTCCAGGCGGCCAGATGTCCGACCAGAGGCTTGGTGTCTATGCCGGACAACTCTTCCTCGCCGACGGAAAAGGCCATGACCGGGATATCGGCGGCGGAAACGCCCTGGTTGGCCAGTTCCTTGTAGAAGGGGACGTTGGCGTCGCCGTTGATGGTGGAAATGATGGCCGTTTTCTTGCCTGCCGAGCCGAATTTTTTGATTTCGGCGATGATGGACTGCCAGTCGGAGTGGCCGAAGGGGGTATAGTTGATCAGGATGTCGGTATCGGCCGTTCCCTTGCTTTTCAGGTAGGCTTCTATAATTTTGTTGGCCGTGCGCGGAAAGACGTAGTCGGTGCCGGCAAGGACGAAGCGTTTCACCCCCAGGTCTTTTATCAGGTAGTCCACGGCGGGCACGGCCTGCTGGTTCGGGGCCGCGCCGGTATAGATGACGTTGCGCGAGGATTCTTCGCCTTCATACTGTACCGGGTAAAACAGCAGGCCGTTTTCGCCTTCGAAGACGGGCAGCACGGATTTGCGGGATACGGATGTCCAACAGCCGAAAACGGCGGCGACCTTGCGTTGGGTCAGCAGTTCGCGGGCGCGTTCCGCGAACAGCGGCCAGTCCGAGGCCGGGTCGACGACCACGGCTTCCAGTTTTTTGCCGAGCAGTCCGCCTTTTTTGTTCTGTTCGTCAATGAGCATGAGCATGACGTCTTTCAGCGTGGTTTCGCTTATGGCCATTGTGCCGGAGAGGGAGTGGAGTATGCCGACCTTGACGGTATCGGCGGCAAAGGCCGTTCCGCACAAAACCGGAAGGCCGACCAGCAGCGCTAAGATGAATTTTCTGATCATCGCCGTGTTCTCCTGATGATTGTGGTCGTGAAACACTGTTCGACGGAACGGTTCGATTGACCGTCCTGCCGGCAATACCTGTTCCGGCATAGCGCAGCAAGATGTATTCCGGCAGACGTTATACAATTATTTTTGCGTGTTGTCTGCATAGCGACGGACGAGTACCGCCGGGAAGCGTACATTTATGTGGGAAATTTTCCGGTTTTCGTCCCGGCGCGTCTTGCCGGCCGGGAAAAACAACGGCTGCGGTGCTTGGGCGCGTTGTGCGGGTTCGGGGGGATTGCGCTTGCCGGGTGCCGCGGCGGTCGACGCCCGCGGGTTATGCTTTGTGCCCGGGGTTATCGACATTTTTGTTGATTATTCGTGAATCCCGGCTGCCCGGCACAAGCGCTTATCGAAAATTGAGCCGGCGCTCTGCCGGATACCGAAGCGCTTTGAGTTGTCCATACATTTCGACCGCGCGGGTTTCGGCCGGCTCCGTTCTTTACAGCGGGAAAGGCTTGTTGTAAGCATAAGCAACCATACGGGAGCAGGCATGCGCAGAGCGTCGACCGGCGTAGCCCCTGAAGGCGCGCCTTCCATTTTTCTTTGTTCCCTCGCGGCGCTTGTCGCGGCCGCGCTCGGTTGCGCGTGGACGGCCGCCGTATTTTTTGCGGCGACCGCGTTTTGCCTGCATTTTTTCCGGGATCCCGAACGCCCGGTCCCGCCCGCCCCCGGCATCGCGGTCAGCCCCGCCGACGGCAAGGTCGTAAAAATCGCCCGCATGCCGGACCCCTTTACCGCCGAACCGCGCCTGTGCGTCTGCATCTTCATGAACATCTTCAACGTGCATGTGAACAGGAGCCCGGTGACGGGCAAGGTCGTGGACACGGCCTACCACGCGGGCAAATTTTTCAACGCCTCCCTGGACAAGGCGTCAACCGACAACGAACGTTGCGCCTATGCCCTTGAGGATGAAGACGGCAGACGCTGGAGCATGGTGCAGATAGCCGGTCTGCTGGCCCGGCGCATTGTCTGCCGGGTGGAACCCGGCGATACGCTGCGCAGGGGCGAACGCATGGGCATGATAAAGTTCGGCTCGCGCGTGGACGTGTATCTCCCGGACGGCCTGCAACCCGCGGTCGCCGTCGGACAAAAGGTCACAGCAGGCGTGAGCGTGATTGCCGCCGCGCAACCCCCGCCCGGTTGACGGGAACAAACAGCCGCAGCCGCGCACCAGCGCGCCCGCAACCACAGGACGCGAGCCGGCAACGCTCCGCCCGACCGCTCAAACCAAGGGAGTCCGCATGGAGGATCATCCTCTGCCCAAAAAGAAAAGCGTGTACATCCTGCCGAACCTGTTTACCACGGCCAGCCTGCTGGCCGGCTTTCTCGGCCTGCTCTGGGCCGCCGGCGGGAATTACGAAGCCTGCGCTCAGGCCGTGCTGTTCAGCGCACTCATGGACGGCCTCGACGGCAAGGTGGCCCGTTGGACCGGGGGGACCAGCGAATTCGGCGTACAGTACGATTCCCTGGCGGACCTTGCCTCCTTCGGCGTGACCCCCGCATTCATGATTCATCGCTTTGCCCTGATGGGATTCGGCAATATCGGCACCGCAGCCTGCTTTCTTTTTGCCGTCTGCTCCGCGTTGCGCCTCGCGCGTTTCAACGTCGGCGCGTCAAGCGCGACCAATAAAAGCTTTTTTACCGGCCTGCCTACCCCCGCGGCGGGCTGCACCCTGGCCTGTCTGGTGCTTATTGCGCCCAGGCTGCCGGAGGTTCTGCAGGGCGGCATGGGAGGCATCGCCCTGGTCTGCACCGTGGGCACGGCTTTCCTCATGGTCAGCCGCATACGCTACGCTTCGTTCAAGGAACTGGGCTTCCTCAAGGCTCACCCCTTCCGCACCATGATCCAGGCCATAGCCCTGTTTGCTCTGGTTGTGGCCGATCCTGTGGTTTTCGGGCCCCTGATTCTTTTCGCGTACATCGTTTCCGGGCTGGTGTACACCTTCATCACCTTGCCCCGGCTGTCCAAGCTGGTCAACCGCGCTTCACGGAACGCGGAAAAACGCGGCGACCAGCCCGCTTGAACGAAGGACACGCCGGGACTGCGGCCGGGTCCGCTGAGCGGACGCAGGCCGGAACAACGGAAAGGGGCGCGTTGCTCCTTGTGTGCGCCTCGGCACCGGAACTGCGCGCGACCATTGCCGCGGTGCCCGGCGGGAACGATATCGTCTTGCCGGATCAGGCCCGTCCGCCCTTTGCCGGCACGGAAGCGGCGTTGCCGGTTCTCAGGATTTCCCGTTGCGACGTATACCTGCTCATTTGCGGGATTGGGCCGGTCGCGGCAGCCCTGTCCCTCGGCGCGTGCCTGGGCGGCTTCATGCGTATTGCGCGGCGGGAGACGCCGGACGGCGTGATCAATACGGGCCTGGCCGGCACTTATGATCCGGATAAGGCTCCGATAGGGAGCCTGCTGGCCGTCGACGCGGAATATTTTCCGGAATACGGCGTCCGCGGGGAAGCGGGCGCGCTTTCCGCCCTGCATCTGCCGCAGCTTGTCACGGACTCCGGGCCGGTATACACGCGCCTTGCCCTTGATCCTGAAGCGGCGTTGACGAGCATGGCGTACGCGCTTGGCAAAACATCCGCGAGCCGGCATACTGTCCCGGTATCGTGCGTGCGCGGCGCCGCGCTGACCGTGGCGGGGATATCCGGCGACCCGGCCCTTGCGGCGCGGACGGCGCAACTTTGCGGAGGTCTTGCGGAAACTATGGAAGGTTTTGCCCTGGCCTTGGCCTGCGCAACGGCGCGTGTCCCTTTCGCGGAGTTCCGCGCTGTTTCCAATGCCGCGGGATACCGCCCCCCACATACCTGGAAAACGTCCGACGCCCTCGCCGCCCTGAGCCGGTTGGGCGAGGAACTTTTCTGCCGGGCGTGAAATCGTGGTTTCCGCAAACTCACCCGCAGGGCCGCGTTCCCCGCAAAGCACCGCACACCGCTCCGGACAGAGTCGGGACGCGCTTCAGGCAACAACATCCGGGAGTATCCGCCCTCCGCAAAGCTCTTTAAGCCGTTGCGGGCAGAGTCCGGACGCGTTTCCGACCATATCCGGGGAGCCGGGATCAAGCGCGCCGCCGGCCCCGCACGGTGACCGGGAGGAAGCCCGGCGCGCCGCCGGGGCCATTGACGCCGTCCTCGCGCGGGAACAGCCGCGGATCAACGCGGAGCTTCGACGGCATACGGCGGATTTGCCGGAACATGCGCGCCCCCTTGCGGAACATTTGCTCCTGTCGGGAGGCAAACGCCTGCGTCCCCTGCTGACCCTGCTCACCGGACGCGCCTTCGGCTGCCGGGACGCCGGCCTGCTTCCGCTGGGCGCGGCGGTGGAAATGCTGCACGCCGCAACGTTGTTGCACGACGATATTCTCGACAATGCACCCCTGCGCCGAGGACGCGCCGCGGCCCATGTCCTGTTCGGCGCTGCGCCGGCCGTGTTGGCGGGGGACGCCATGCTGGCCAAGGCGCTGCTTCTGGTGTCGTCGTTCGGCGACCCGAGACTCACCGCCTGCGTGTCGGAAGCCGTCATGCACACGGCTGAAGGCGAAATTGCCGAGTTCGCCCGGCTCCGGGACACTTCCCTGACCCATGAAGACTATGTGCGCATCATCACCGGCAAAACGGCCTGGATGCTGCGCGCTTCCTGCGAACTCGGGGCGCTCCGGGCCGGGGCCGGCGAGGAGGCGACGCGGGCCGCGGCGCTTTTCGGCCTGGAAGCGGGCATTGCCTTTCAAATCGTCGACGACGTGCTGGATTATTACCCGTGCGAAGAAACGGGCAAGCCGAAAGGGGGAGATCTCCGGGAAGGCAAGTGTACGCCGCCCCTGCTCCTGTACCTCGCTTCCCTGCCCGCGGAGAAGGCCGCCCGCCTGCGCGCGGAGTTTGAGGGCGGCAGGCTCGGAGAGGCGGACATTGAAGCCCTGTGCGGGGAGATATTCGCCGGCGGTTTTGCGGAAACGGCCAGAGATTCCGCCGGGATTCACCTTGCCGGGGCGGCGCGGGCGTTGGCTGTCTTTCCGCCTTCGCCGGAACGCGACCTCCTGGACAAGATTCGGCACTATATCCTGACGCGAACAGCGTGAACCAGGCAACCGGCAACGGGTCCGGTAAGCGTGGCCGGCGCAGGCACTGCCGTCCGGGGAGTATGACCTGAAACCTCTCTTCAGAGAGCCGCAATTCTAAGGAAACGCTGATTTATTTTTTTGAAAAGCAAAAAGATGGATTCTTCGCTACGCTCAGAATGACAAAAGCGTAGTCATTCTGAGCCGTAGCGAAGCGAAAGCGAAGAATCTATCTTGATG
>JAISWB010000077.1 GCA_031271265.1 Desulfovibrio sp.
ATCATCGCCGCCCAGATAGGGACGCATGCTTGATACGGCGACGGCCGCCGTGGCCGCATTGTGCATAAAGGCCGACACACGCGGGCTGAGCAGCCCCATAAGCCCTCCCAGCATGAATACGCTGTTCCAGAACAGCGAGGTGCGGAATCCGGAACGGATTCTCCGCAGCATCGCATGGGATATGTGCTCGGCAAGGAGCAACCCTTCCAGTTTCCCGTTGAGCAGCACGATATCGGCGACCTCGCGCGCGATATCCGCGCCTTCGGCCATGGCTATGCCCGCGTGCGCAGCCGAAAGCGCGGGAGAATCGTTGATGCCGTCGCCGACCATGACCACGGTGAAACCGTCCTGTTTCAGCTTGCGGATGAACTCCGCCTTGCCTTCCGGGAGCATGCGCGCTTTGAATTCGCGTATGCCCGCCTGCGCGGCTATGGCGGCGGCGGTTTTTTCCCCGTCGCCCGTAAGCATGATCACGCGCTTGAAGCCGCCGGCATACAGCGCCCGCACAACGGCCGGCGCCTCGGCGCGCAGGGCGTCCTCAATCAGCAGAAGGCCCGCGAGCCGGTCGTCTATGCTCAGGTACAGGATGGAGCGGCCTTTTGCGGTTTCCCGGTCGATGACGGCATGCTGCGCGGCGCTCGGCTGAACCCCGTTGTCTTCGCATATAAAATGCCGGCTGCCGAGACACAGCTTCTTGCCCTGCCAGGTGGAGGCAATCCCGTGGGCGACGACGAAATGGACTTCGGTATGTTCTTCCTTGTGTTTCAAGCCTTTCTTTTCCGAGGCGCGCACCACGGCCTGCCCCACAGGATGGACGAAATGCTCCTCAAGACAGGCGGCGAGACGCAGGATGCGGTCGGCGTCCGTGCCGTCGAAGGGTATGACGTCCACCAGGGTCGGCCGGGCCTCGGTAAGCGTGCCTGTTTTGTCGAAGACCACGACATCGGCCATGGCAAGCGCTTCCATGTACTTGCCGCCCTTGATCAGGACGCCGGCGTCGGACGCTTCGCGGACGGCGGTCAGCACGGCCAGGGGAGCGAGCAGGCGGAGCGCGCAGGAATAGTCCACCAGGAACACCGAACTGGTGCGCATGATATCCCGGCTCGCGGCATACACAAGACCGCCCGCCAGGAAATTGTAGGGAACGACGGCATCGGCCGTGCGTTCATAACGGCTCTGGACCGCGGCCTTCAGCGTTTCCGAATCTTCAATGGCCCGGACCAGCGCGTGAATGCGGGTATTGCCGCCCACCTTCGTCGCCTTGACGATAAGCTCCCCTTCCTCAAGCACCGTCCCGGCATAGACGGAAGCGCGGGCGCCGCGGTGTACGGGCAGCGACTCGCCGGTCATGGAAGCCTGGTTGATCATGCCTTCCCCGCTCAGCACCGTCCCATCCACGGGTACGGCGGACCCGGCCCGCACGACGACATGATCCCCCACCTGCACTTCCATGTAGGGTACGCTCATTTCGACGCCGTCGCGGCGTACCCACACGGCATCCACATGCAGGGCAAGACTTTTTTCCAGGCTGACCCGCGACTTTTTGCGCGTCCAGTCTGTAAGGTATTCCCCGAGGGCAAAGAAAAACGTCAATGATGCCAACGTCCTGAAATCACGCCGCACGATGCAGAAGATCAGGGCGGTCGCATCCAGGGCTTCCAGGTTCAACTTCCCGTGCAGAACCGCTTTGACGCCGCTGAAAATGTAGGGGACGGCGCGCAGGACGGCTAAGGCATAGGTAAAAACGCGCGGATAAATAAAACTGCGCAGTTTGCCCGGTATGGGATTGCGTACGGCAGGCGCGGCAGGCCGGGGGGCCTTCAGGGCGATGCCTGCCTGCCCGTGCCTGACCAGAACGCTGCCGGTGCGGGCGGATACCAGGATATTCGCGCCGGGAAAGCTTTTCCGAATATCGGCAAGAAGCCGCTTTACAGCCTCCCCGCCGCCGGGCGGGCCGCTTCTCCGTATGGGCCTCAGGCGGAAGCGCCCCGGTATGTCGTGCACAACCCGGTACCCGTCCGGGCAGCCGGCGGAGCAAGCCGGCGCCGCCGGCACAGCGGCGCGGCGGCGATCCGCCCTGCTCACGAAGACTGTTCCCGCGCTTTGCGCTGTTCCTGTTTGTGTCTGGCCTCTGCGGCAAGATCGTCAATGTTTTCCTTGGCGGTTTCCACCAGTTCCGCAGCTTTGTCCTTGACATCCAGGCCGCGGCTCAACAGCGAGGCAACGGTTTTTTTCACCGCGACATCGTTGCGGGAAAGCAGCACTGCGCCGAGCGCCCCGACGAGCACTCCGGCTCCCGCGGCCAAGCCGTACTTCCACAGATTTCCGCTGAACATGATTCCTTCCTTTGGTTTTGAAGTTGCGTGACGACACAATAACAAAAAGAAAATGAATGTCAATCTCACGCAGGCATTTTTTCGCCGGGATCAAAAACCTATGAGTTCACGGACGCCTTCCATGGTTTTGCGGGCTTCGGCGCGGGCTTTTTCGTTGCCGGCCGCAAGCACTTCCTCGATCAGGCCCGGCCGGGCATCCAGGCGGGCACGGCGTTCCCGCATGGGGGCGAGAAAAGATTCCAGGCTTTTAAGCAGCAGGGCTTTGCAGTCCACGCAGCCCATGGACGCCGACAGGCAGCCCGCGCGGATATCAGCCTGCGTGTCCGCAGCGCTCAGCAGCGCGTGGTAGGGAAAGAGATTACAGTGTTCGGGGTTGCCGGGATCGCGGCGGCGCATCCTGGCCGTGTCCGTGAGCATTTCCCGAATTTTCGGACTTATTTCGGCCATGCTCTCACTCAACAGGATGCCGTTGTTGTAGCTTTTGGACATCTTGCGCCCGTCCAGTCCGGGACATTTGGGCTGCGGCGTCAGGCGGGCTTCCGGCTCGGGGAAGAACACGCCGTAAAAGTTGTTGAAGCGGCGGGCGATTTCGCGTGAAATTTCCAGGTGCGGCAACTGATCCTGGCCGACCGGAACCCAGCGCGGCCTGTACATGATGATATCCGCCGTCATCAGCACCGGGTAGCCCAGAAAGCCGTAGGTGCCCAAATCCTTGTGGCTCAGTTGCTGTATCTGCTCCTTGTAGGTCGGGCAGCGTTCCAGCCAACTTACGGGGGTAAGCATGGACAGGATCAGCGACAATTCGGCTGTTTCCTTGACGGCCGACTGCCGGAAGATTGCGCAACGCTCCGGGTCAAGTCCGGCCGCCAGCCAGTCTTTGACCATTTCCGGGATAAAGGCTCCTATGCGCCGGGGATCCTCGTATTCGCTGGTAAGGGCGTGCCAATCCGCAACAAAGAAAAAGCAGCGCATGCTTTCCTGCAATTCCAGCCAGTTCTTCACGGCGCCGAAGTAGTGGCCTATGTGCAGCGCGCCTGTGGGGCGCATGCCGGAAAGTGTACGCGTTTCCGCATCGTTGTTTATATAAGCGGCGTCGGGCGCCATGCGGCCTCCGTGCAGTGATGTCCGGACCCGGAACTACATCCGCTGTCCGAGGTTGAACAACGCGTCGATGAACTCTATGCTCCCGACCATCAGGGGAACGAGCACCCGGCGCAGAAGGCCCGTCGCCACCAGCAGAATGACGATGACCATACCGAAGCGGGCGAGGGAAGCATACATGCGCGCAACGGCGGCAGGCAGCAGTCCGGCAAGGATATGGCTGCCGTCCAGGGGTGGAACGGGCATGAGATTGAACCAGGCCAGGGCGACATTGATGAACATGCCTTCACGGGCGGACGCGGCGATAAAAAAAAGCGCGTCGGACCGGGGGAAATCGGCCGTCAGCAGGTTGATCACGAGCTTGACGACCAGGGCGCACAGGCAGGCAGTCAGGAGGTTCGCCAGGGGACCGGCCAGGGATACCAGGATCATCCCGGAGCGCGGATTACGGAACAGGCGCGGCTGTATGGGTACGGGTTTGGCCCAGCCGATGGTGAACGGGGCGGCCAGCGCGGTGAAGACGAATACGCCGAGCCCCATGGGATCAATGTGCCTTAGAGGGTTCAGGGTCAGCCGGCCGGAGCGCTTGGCCGTGGGGTCGCCCATTTTGTACGCAGCCCATCCGTGGGCGACTTCATGGAGCATAATGCCCAGGACGGCCGGCACTAAAGCCGTCGCCAAATGTTGCAGCGCATTGTTGAGATCCTGAACCATGACGGATTTGCGGCGGAGCCGGCTGCCCTGCCGCAGGGCTCCCAGGCTTTGGAAGCGCCCGCGGCGGCGTCCTTTACGCGCCTATTTTTGCCTGCGCCTGCCGGACGGCGTCTTTGAACACGGCAGGAGCAACCGATTTGACGACATCCGCATCGGAGGCTCCCTTACGCGCCTTTTTTTGTCGACACTTGGCGGATGGCGTCTTTGAGTATGGAAAGATCAACGGATTTGACGACATACGCATCGGCGGCAATGGACTTCAGGTCGTGCTGAAAACTGTCGTAGGAGGTGCTCAGGATAACCGGCAAGGTTGCGTTCCCGGCCCGGATGGTCTGCAGTATGTCCAGACCGGTCAAGGGGTTGCCCTCCAGTTTTATGTCCAGAATCACCAAGTCCGGTTTCTCTTTTTCCAGAACCTCCATAATCGGGGTGAGGCCGTCCGTCAACGCGACCGCAAATCCATCCCCCTCCAGTTCTTCCCGGTACAGCATACGGATGTGAAGCTCGTCGTCCACGACAAGGATTTTCTTGCTCACGATGCACCTCCATCCGGTATTCCGGGGAATTGTGGGGACTTGTCTGAAACCTAACGCAAGTTCGCCGCACGGTCAACAGCTCTGCGTATCGGTTCGCCTGCCCCGCTCCGGCCTGAAGTATGACCCAGCTTTGTGCCGAGGTCAATGCCCGGCTCGGGGCACAACGTCCTCAACAAAGCCGGCGGCGGCACGCGCCGCCGCCGGACTGATACCCCGGCCGCCGTCCGGGCGGAAAGCGGACAGTGTCGTCGCGAAGCGTATTATGCCCTCTGCCGTTGTCGCGCCGGAACCGCCGAAAGGTCATGTACGTCTGCGTACTCTCCGACCTGACGAAGCAGGCGCGCCTCGGCGGAGAACAAAAGCCGTTCTCGCGGCGGCACTGTCTGCCGATGCTCGGTTATGACGCGCCGACTTCTTTGTTTTTCGCCGCGCCGCGTCGTTCCCAGAGCCTCATGTCTTTCATTTTTTTGCGGCGTTCGCGCTGCAGGGCTTTCGCCGCCAGGGCCGTGCCTTTCCTGAATCCCCATTTTTCCCTGTAGGACTTGGCATCAAGACCGTGCGCGGCAAGATGGCGGGAAGAGAGTATCTTGAAAGTCTTGCCGCATTCCAGGCAGACGATGGACCGATCTTTGATGCTTTTTTCCGGGGCGGCATCGGCGCCGGCGGCTTCCGGCAACGCGCAACCACAGGAAAGGCTTTTGAGATCGGCCGCGATCTTCTTCACCATGGATGTGATTTCATCCTCGCTCATGTTTCTCACCGATGCCTGGGCCTTGACGATTTCCAGTGCCTCTTTCAAGTAGTCGTCCATGATTCCCTCTCTGTTTGACTGTCGGCAAGTTGTTGTACACACGCTCGGAACGTATCGGCCTCCGGACGGATTCTCGACGGTAAGAATCTGCACAACGGCGGCCATGCACTGCGATAACTTGCCGCATGCTATCAGACCGGCATACAAATGTGAAGATATCAGGGTAAAAAAAACTGGATTTTTTACGCACCAGGAAGTTCGGATACACGGGCATCGGCCAACAGCGGGTCGCGGGTTGCTTGCGCCTGTGCAACGCAAAGCCGGCTCCGATGAGGGAGGCGGTCTTATGCCTGCTCAGGCCGACTCCCCCATTTGTGGAAGCGCATTTTCAATCCTGAAACGCTCTAATCGGCGTTTTCCTGCTGTGGGGCGGGAGCTTGCGCGTTAGTGCCGAGGCTGTTCAGGGCCTTGGCGAGGCGGGAGATTTTGCGGGCCGCCTTGCGGCGGTGTATGGCGCCTTTGCCGGCGCATTTGTCAAGCACCGATGCGGCGCGCACGAAAGCCGACTGCGCTTTTGCGGCGTCTTTTTCAAGGACGGCGACGCGCACGGCCTTGACGGCGTTTTTGGCGCGGGTACGGGCGGCGCGGTTGCGCGCGGCCCTTTTCAGGCTTTGCTTATGGCGTTTGACGGCGGACTTGTGGTTGGCCAAGAGAATTCCTCCACTGCGGCATACGGTTTACTGCGGAATATATTGGGGCGCGTACGGGTACCGGGCAGGTTTGTATGCCTGCGGCGGGCTAAAGTCAAGACGCGGGCGCGGACCTGTCGCGGGTGCGGGCCGCAAGTCGGGGCGCGCGAGCGGGCAGGAGGGTCAGGACGCGGGCGCGAGCAGGGCCGACACGAAACTTTCCGGGTCGAAGGGGCGCAGGTCTTCCATTTTTTCTCCCACGCCGACAAAGGATATGGGGATGCCGAAGGCTGCTGCGGCAATTGCCGTGCCGCCTTTGGCCGTGCCGTCCAGCTTGGTCAGGATGAGTTCGTCGATGCCGCAGCACTGACGGAAGGTGCGTATCTGGTTCAGCGCGTTCAGGCCGGCCCCGGCGTCCAGGATGAGGACGGTGCGGTGCGGCGCTCCGGGATGAGCTTTTGCCGCCGCCCTGCATATCTTGCCCAGTTCGTCCATGAGGTTTGTCTTGGTGTGCAGGCGGCCTGCCGTATCGGCGAAAATGATGTCGTGGCCTTCGCGCAGGCCTTTCTGCAGTGCTTCGTAAGTCACCGCGGCAGGGTCCGCGCCGGGTTTTCCGGCGAAAAAGTCCGCCCCGGCGCGCCCTGCCCATATTTCCAGTTGTTCAACGGCCGCGGCGCGGAAGGTATCGGCGGCCGCCAGCAGGATTTTTTTGCCGCGCAGGGCCTCGCGGTGGCACAACTTGGCGACGGTCGTGGTCTTGCCCGCGCCGTTGACGCCGATAACCAGCACAACTTCGGGCGGATTGACGGCGCTTATGCGCCGCGCCGGTTTGAACACCTTGAGCAGTTCTTCGCGCAGGGTGTCGCGTAATTGCGCCGCGTCCGTGATTCCTTCGGTCGCGGCCCGCCCGCGCAGTTTTTCCGTCAGCCTGCGCGCCGTTTCAGCGCCTGCATCCGCCAGGATCAGGGTTTCTTCCAGTTCTTCCCAAAACGCGGCGTCCACCGTACGGCCGGAGAGGAACAGGCTGTTCAGTCCCCGGGAAAGACGTTCGCGCGTGGCGGACAATCCGCGGGTCAGCTTGAGCAGCAGGCGGCTGCGTTCGTCTTCCTCGTCCTCCAGGTCAAGGGCCAGAGCCAGACGGTACTGCAGTTCGGAGCGGAAGTCCTCCAGGCTTTCGTATTCCATGGCTTCCAGCCAGGAGCGGAAAGTGCGGACGAATTTTTCCCTTTCCTCCACGGGGGTTTCCAGAACGGCGAGCAGGAAGCGTATGCGGGAGTAAAGCTGTTCACCGGCCCCGTCCACGTCTTTGAGGATAATGTCCAGCCAGACGGAGAGGCGCGCTTCGCGGGCGCGCAGTTCCACCAGCATGGCCGCTTCTTCCGGGGAAAAGGCAGCGGAGGCGGCAACCTTGTCGCCCTTCGTGTCGGTCGAGCCCGTCGTATCCGGCAGGGGAGCTGTTTCTTGGGGAGAAGCGCCGAAAAACCTGCGCAGGGAGGAGAAAAAACCCATGTCAGTTGCCGGAAACGCGCACGCGCCTGCGGGCGCTCGTTTTTTCGGACGCTTGTCCGAAAGGGGCGTCAATGCCGGAGGCGCGATTTTCGAGCGGGTGGACGGCTTGGGCGTCAATGCCGGAGACATGTTGTTCGCGCGGACGGACGGCTTGGGCGTCGCGGCCGGAAACGCGTTTTTCGGGCAGGCGGACGGGCGGGGTATGCCCGCCTGCGGCGCGCGCGCGCCCGCGGGGGGATGCAGGGGCCTTCCGGGCGTGCTCCGCCTTGGAACGGCATTCCGCGCACAATCCTGTAAATTCCACTTCCATGCCCAGGACGTCGAAGCCGGGGGACCGGATGTTGTCAAGCACCGCGTCGGGCAGGGCGCCGACGATGTCCCCGACGCGCCCGCAGACGGTGCAGCGCACATGTCCGTGCGCGGCGGTATTGCCGTCGAAGCGCCGGGACGTGCCGGCACGCTCCAGACAAAGCACATCGCCGGAGCGTGTCAGCATTTCCAAATTGCGGTAAACCGTTCCCAGACTCAGGGAAGGCATGGTTTCCCGCGCCCTTGTGTAAAGCTCGACGGCCGTGGGATGCACGGGGAACGAACGCAGGGTATGCAGAATCAGCATACGTTGTCTGGTGTTTCTGGACGACGGCATCGCGTTATCCTTCCTGGGCCTTGTTTTGTCGATATTCGGCCGTCACTTTTTCAGTCACCGGCGGCGGGGCCTCTTCATAATGCGAGAATTCCACAGTAAAGCTGCCTTGTCCCCCGGTCATGGAGCGGAGGTCGGGGGCGTAGCGCAGGATTTCATTCATGGGTGCGAGGGCTTTGATTTCCGTGACGCCGGCTGTGGATTCCGAGCCCTGGACCTTCCCCCTGCGTCCGGAAAGGTCGCCGATCACATCGCCCATGCAGGCGTCGGGCACGGTGATGGTAAGGGTAACGACGGGTTCCAGAAGGATCGGCCGGCAGCTTTCCATGGCCTTTTTGAAGGCCAGGGAACCGGCGACCTTGAAGGCCATTTCCGAAGAGTCCACGGTGTGGTAGCTGCCGTCGTAAACCCTGGCCTTGAAGTCCACCATGGGATAGCCGGCCAGAAAACCGCGGGCCGAGGCTTCCTGTATGCCCTTGTCCACGGCCGGTATATACTGGCGGGGGATGACCCCGCCGACGATACCGTCTTCAAACACATAGCCGGCCCCGCGTTCCAGGGGGGCGAATTCCACCCAGCAGTCGCCGAACTGGCCGCGCCCGCCGGACTGTTTCTTATGGCGTCCCTGCACCTGGGCCGTGCCCCGTATGGTTTCGCGGTACGGCACCTTGGGGGTTTTGAGCAGGATATCCACCTTGTAGCGGCGTCTTGCGCGTTCAACGGCGGTTTCGATGTGCATCTGGCCCATGCCGGACACCAGGATGTCGCCTGTTTCCTCATCGCGGGCCAGTTTCAGGGCGATGTCCTCGTCAAGCAGCCGTTGCACCGCCGCATAAACTTTGTCTTCCTCGCCTTTTTCCTTGGGGGCCAGGGCGTAGGAAATAAGCTGCGGCGACAGTTCCGGGGTTTTGAGGGCAAAGGCGAGCTTGTCGTCGGAGAGGGTGTCCCCGGTGCGCGTGTTTTTCAGCTTGGCGAGGGCGACCACGGCGCCCGGCCCGAGGCTTTCCTTCCACTGCGTCTGGCTTTTGCCGAGCATGAGCATGGGCGTGCCCAGACGCTCGTGTTCGCCGTTGCGCGTGTTTTTCAGCGTGGTGTCCGTGCTGATGCCGCCGGTAAGCACCCTGGCCAGGGAAAGCTGCCCGGCGAAGGGATCGGAGAGGGTTTTGAGAATGAAACAGGCAGCGGGGCCGTCCGCCGAGGGCGTGAGCGTTGCGCCGTCCTTGCCGGCAAAGGGCGCGTGTTCCAAACCGGAGGGCAGCAGGCGTTCGATCATGTCCAGCAGGGGGCCTGCGCCTTTGTTTTCCAGGCCGGAAACGGCGATCACCGGCGTCAGCCTGCCTGCGACCACGCCGCGGCGCAGGCCGTCCAGAATTTCTTCTTCGGAAAGTTCGCCTTCTTCGAGGTATTTTTCCATCAGGGCATCATCGCTTTCGGCGATGTTTTCCACGGCTTTTTCCCGCAGGGAGGCCAGTTCCTCTTCCATATCCGCGGGGGGCGCGGCTTCTTCAATGCCGCCGCCGTCTTTGAACATAAGGGCCTTGCCGGTCAGGATATCCGCGAGTCCCCTGAAATCGGCCTGTCCGCCGATGGGGGCGTAGAGCAACACCGGATGCATGCCGGGCAGGGCGGGCAGGCCGGCCAGGGCGGCATCGAAATCGGCGCGCTCGCGGTCCAGCTTGGTGACAGCGCAACAGGCGGGCAACCCGGCCTTTTTGACGGCGCTCCATGCGCGCCGGGTCAGGGGGCGCACGCCGTCGACGGCGTCAATGACAAAGAGCACGGCATCCACACCGCTCAGCACCATGTCCCTGTCGCCGATGAAGTTCCCGTCGCCGGGCAGGTCGACGAGAAAATGTCCGGCCGCGCCGCGGACAAAGGCGGCGAAGGCCGGCTGAATGCTGCCGCGGCGTTTGATTTCTTCGGGTTCGTAGTCCAGTGTGGTGTTGCCGTCTTCGATTTTTCCCTGGCGGCCGACGGCGTCGGCTTCCAGCAGGAGCATTTCCGCCAGGGTGGTTTTGCCGCTTCCCCCGGCGCCGGCCAGGGCGTATGTTCTTTGCGCATGTATATTGCCGGACATGGCTACTCCCTGCAAAAACGGCGGCGATTCGCTGCCCCGCCGGAAAGACCGTTGAGCATTGCCGTCCACACTTTAGAAGGCCGGGAGGGATTTTGTCAAGGAAGAAGCAAGGTTTTCGGCAAGTCCCGGCAGGGCTTTTGCCGGCGCGATCAGGAAACTTTTCGCGCATTCCGCGCAGTGCCGGCATTTTCTCCGGAAGAGCGCGGCCCGGCCGGCGAGGAGAGGTGGTCCCTGTTGCAAAACGCAGGCGGTTCCACACGCGACGCAGGATGACTATGGGGCCGTCTTCGGCGGCGGCGTTGCGGCACGGCTTGCAGGTTTGACGGCGGCGCGGGCTTGGGATAGATATGTTTCCGGGCAATCCTCCGAGTCTGTGATAAGGAGGTGCTGCCGATGAAAAACTTCCTTCCCGGCGTCCTCAGCGGCGTAATCGCGGTGCTTATGGCCCGTTGGCTTGATTGATGCTGTACGCAGCGTCTTGATTCGTTGCGCATTACTAAGAGCATATTCTAGTTTTTTCAATATGATGAAGGAAGAAAAAGCGCATAAAGTTCAAGCGTCAAGTATAAATAAGTTGCCCCGGATGGAGTAGCGGTCCATTCCGGGGCACTGATTTGGATTGCCGGCAGGGGATTGCCCATTCTGCAACTCCCTTGTAGTCCTCTACGCGGGCCGAATCAATACGGAATTCATACACCGGTTCAACGCCTTTCCGGAGAAAATACGCAGTGACGGACACAGATCAGACCCATGTGCCTGCCGAGGCGCGCGCGCGCTCCGCAAAATTGCGCGAACTGCTGGAACACCACGGCCGGCTCTACCATGTGCTTGACGACCCGGTCATCGCCGATGCCGAGTATGACGGACTTTTTCGCGAGTTGCTTACCCTGGAGGAAACCTACCCGGCATTGAAAGACCCCGCCTCGCCCACCATGCGCGTCGGCGGCGCCGTGCTTGATTCTCTGCCGACACGCGCTCATTCCCTGCCCATGTACAGCCTGGACAATGTCTTCAACATGGCTGAAGGACGCGAGTTCGTGCGCAAAATGCTGCGCCTGCTGCCGGGCGCGGACGAACGCGACATGGCCTTCTGGACAGAACCCAAACTCGACGGCCTGGCCATGGAACTGATTTATGAAAAGGGGCTTCTCGTCTGCGCGTTGACCCGCGGCGACGGCGAAACCGGCGAGGAAGTCACCGCAAACATGCGCACCGTGCGCACCGTTCCCCTGCGTCTGGCGTCTCGCCCGCCCCTGCCCCCCCTGTTGGAGGTCAGGGGCGAGGTCCTCATGAACAAAAAGGATTTCGCGGCCTTGAATCTCAGGCAGCAGGAAACCGGAGGCCGGACCTTCGCCAACCCCCGCAACGCGGCGGCCGGGTCCGTACGGCAGCTTGATTCCGCCGAGGCGGCGCGCAGACCCCTGCGCTTCATCGCTTACGGCATCGGCAAAACGGAATGGGCCGAAGGCTCTCCCTGGTCAACGCAGCAGGAAATCATGCTCGGACTTCGGGAGTTCGGCTTTGCCGCCGCGCCCGGAGCGGCTCTCTGTCCCTCCCTGGAGGCCGTCGAACGCTGGTATGACGGACTGGTCAGGGAACGCGAAAACTTCCCCTTTGAGTTAGACGGAGCCGTTGCCAAGGTCAACAGCCTGGCATTGCAGGAAAGACTCGGGTTTACCGCCCGCGCTCCGCGTTTTGCCGTGGCCTTCAAGTTCGAGGCCGAGCAAGCCCGCACCACGCTGGAAGACATACTCATCCAGGTGGGACGCACAGGCGTGTTGACCCCCGTTGCGCAGCTTGCGCCCGTCAACGTGGGCGGGGTGGTGGTGCGGCGCGCGACTCTGCACAATGAAGACGAAATACGCGTGTGCGACCTGCGCATAGGCGATACCGTGCTGGTGCGGCGCGCCGGCGACGTGATCCCGGAAATTGTCGCGGCCTTGCCTGAACTGCGTACCGGCCGGGAGCGGGCCTTCGTCTTTCCCGACCGCTGCCCCTCCTGCGGCGGACAGGTTGTCCGCGAGGCGGGAGAAGCGGCGCGGCGCTGCGTAAACCGCGCCTGCCCGGCCGTGCGGCGCGAGGCCGTCCGCCATTTTGTCTCCAAGGCGGGGCTTGACGTGCAGGGACTGGGCGACAAGCTGGTCGAGAGACTGCTGGACGCAGGGCGGGTCAACGACCCGGCCGCGCTCTTCCGCCTGGAAGAAAAGGACTTGCTCGACCTGGAACGCATGGGCAAAAAAGCCGCGGCAAACGTGCTCAAGGCGCTGGACGAAGCCCGCAAAAAAACGACCCTGCCGCGCCTGCTGGCCG
This sequence comes from Desulfovibrio sp., assembly GCA_031271265.1. Taxonomy (GTDB): domain Bacteria; phylum Desulfobacterota; class Desulfovibrionia; order Desulfovibrionales; family Desulfovibrionaceae; genus Frigididesulfovibrio. The sequence goes on from JAISWB010000077.1 coordinate 12,667, forward strand.
CCCTCGGCATCCGCCACATAGGCGAGCAGACCGCCAAAGCCCTCGCGCGGGAATTCGGCTCGCTCCAAGCCGTTGAGGCGGCCGAAGCGGATGACCTGCGCCGCGTGCGCGACGTGGGGCCGGAAGCGGCCGCGTCCATACGGGATTTTTTTGCGTCGCCGGGCAACAGGGAACTGTTGCGCGCTCTGAAAGAAGCGGGATTGTGCCCCGCCGAAGAAAAAGCACCGCCTGAAACAGGCCCTTCGCCCGCATCCCCGGACGGAACGCAGCCGGGCAAGGAAGGCCGGAACGCCGGCGCACAACCTGCCCGCCCCTCCCCCCTGGCGGGAAAAACCCTGCTCTTTACCGGTACCCTGCCGTCCCTCGGCAGACGCGAGGCATCGCGATTGGCCGAAGAAGCCGGGGCAACGCTTGTCGGGAGCGTATCCGCAAGGCTGGACTACCTTGTTGTCGGCGATAACCCCGGCTCAAAACTGGCAAGGGCCGAGGCGGCAGGGGTCGCAATACTCGCCGAAGCGGATTTTTTACGCTTGATCGGGCGTTCCGAAAACAACCGGGGAAAGTCCTGATGGAAAAAATACGTTGCGGCTGGGCAAAAGGTTCCGACCTGATGATCCGCTACCACGACGAGGAATGGGGCGTCCCTTGTCGCGACGACCGGGGCCAGTTTGAATTCCTCATTCTGGAATCGGCCCAGGCCGGACTCTCCTGGAATACCATACTGCAGAAACGCGAAGGCTACCGGCGTTGCTTCGCCGGTTTCGACCCGGAACAGGTGGCCCGCTTCACGGCGCGCGACGTGGAACGGCTCCTTGCCGACGCCTCCATCGTGCGCAACCGCAAAAAAATCGAAAGCGCCGTAAACAACGCCCGCCTCTTTCTGGATATCGCCGCCCGCCACGGCAGTTTCAGCGCATGGATATGGGACTTTGTCGACGGAAAACCGGTCAGGAACACATGGAAAAGTATGCACAAGGTGCCTGCCGCAAGCGTCGTGTCCGACCGCATCGCAGCGGAAATGAAAAAGCTGGGCTTCAAATTCACGGGCAGCACCATCGTCTACGCCCACATGCAGGCCACGGGCATGGTCAACGACCATTTGACCTCGTGTTTTCGCTATACGCAGATAAACGGCGCAGAACAAACACATTCCACGCATGTTCCGGAGCCCGCGTGAATGCGGAGGCCGGCGCTCCTCAACACCGGCTTCGGGGTAAGCTGCGGCATCCGTGTGGACGGACGATCACCGCGTTTCCTCAGCCCGCGATCATGCGCAGGGTTTCCTCGAACTCCGGCTTCAATTCCTCGGCCCGCTCCGGATCTATGCCGCACAGCCCGAAAACCGAGGCGAACAGCAGGTCCGGCGTCAAGGCCAGCGTGTGTGCGCCGTTGCCGATGCGGTACATGTCGCCGTCTCTGGACACAACGTAAAACCTGCGCGTTTTTTCCACCCCCGCCGTGTTGACGATGGAATACACCTGCTCATCCTTGTCCGTTATGAAAAGGCGCAAGCGCGTCAACGTGCCCGTGTCTTCGGCGTAAAAGGAGCTTTCCGAATACAGCTTCCCGGAAAAATGCAGTTCGGCGCCGTTATCGTTGTGCAGAACGATTTTTTCCATGTGCGTCCCAATAGCTGCCTTATTCATGCCTGCTTACTCCTGCCGGGGTGCAACACCCCGGAATTGACAGTCAGAGCCGTCAGCTCTCTTTTCTCCGACCGGCGTTTCATGCGCCGTCCTTGTCCGGAAACAGGGGAAACTGAAACGGCCGCTTTTTCTCAACGGCTTTGACGACGTCCCGCTCCCGGTGCACCTCGACTTCCCGCGCTCCCTCATCCGCCGCCTCACCGGCGGCAAACAACTCTCCGCCGCCGCGCGCACTCCAGAAAGCTGTCAGTTCTCTCCTGGAAATACGGAAATCACGCACTCCGAGCTTTGCGGCTTTCAACTCTCCGTCCCGTATGGCGCGACGTATGGTTTCCCGGTGACAGCTCAGGAGATCGGCAGCCTCGGCCAAGGTAAATGTCGTCTTCATCGGAGGCGTGCTCATGCGTGAAACACCATTGTATTTCGATTTTTCTCCCTTTTTCATGCCCATACTCACAACAGCCGGTCCTTGTCAACTATATTCATCCCGCTATCTTGAAAAAACGCCGATATTTTTTTACATGCGATTACCGATGTCAATACCGACCGACTACCATGCGGGATTATCTTCTCCGGTGAATTGCCGCCTATGTCTTGCGACGTCGTCAATGCCTGCCGGTTGCCGTACAAGGTCGGTTGTTCCTGCAGAACGCCGTCGATGCTTTGCAGCGCGGAAAGCTGCGCCGGCCGGGCGGGCAAAAGCGCTTTACACATTCGCAGTCGGCGCTTAGGTTACAGGTGATGAAGAACGCGGAACCGGTTGCGGCGATCAAAGCCGCGGGCAAAACCGCACGGAAACAGGCGGCGGAACAGGCGGGGGCGCGACGGGCGGATGTCGCGGCGGACAAGTCCCCGGACAGCCTGCCGGCCGATCTGAGCCACGCTGTCCGGCATCCGCTGAACAGAGTTGTCGGCGCCGCATACCTGGCCCTGCGCTGCCGGCCCGATGCCGCCCTGCGCGGCTGCCTTGAAAATGTCTACGCGGCGGGCATCCGGCTGCAGAAAATCACCGGGGCCGTCATGGAATTGCCCAGACTCAACGCCGGTAAGCTCTGCGCGCCCGGAAAGCCTGTTTATCAAGCCGAAATTATTGCGGAAATCAGACGACACCTGGGTATTCCGGAGGCCGGCGTCGATGCGCGCGAAGGCGCTTCATATTCCGGCGGCAGCGAGGCTTGCGAAACCTCCGGGGAGGCCCCGGCCGCCGCGCCGTTGTCGGAAACGGTCGCGGTCGTCCGCTCCATGGTCGGGGGAGAAGCGGGCAAGACTTGGAACGATGTGCTTTTCAGCCTCGGGCGCGATATGCGCGAGCCTGTGAACACCATTCGGGACATGGCGCATGTGGCCGGGAAAGCCGCCTGCGCGCCGGGGTTGCGGGGCTTTATTGATGAAATTGTCTCCGCGGGCGGGGAACTCGGCAAGTTGAGCGACGAATTGGCCGCCCTGCACGATGCGGAACGGAACATACGGGCGTGACCGGCATGACGAAAGCAGAACGTGACACGGGGTGCGGCATGTATGCGGTCCGCGTGCCCGCTTTGCCGTCGTCGGACGTTCGGGCTCTGCCGGCGGCCGTTCAGGCCTTGCAGTACAGGCTCATGAAGCTTTTTTCGGCGTCGACGCTGCCGATGAGGATCAGCTCGTCGCCGGACGTCAGGGGTTTGTCCGGGTCGGGAGGCACGGACAGGGTTTCCTTGTTTTTGACCGCCGCAACGTTGCAGTTGGTCTTCTGCCGGATGCCGCCGGATTTGAGAGTCTGCCCCGCCAGTGAGGGCGGCGTGAGGATGCGGAAGATGTTCAGTCCTTCAGTGAGCGTAAAGACGCGGCCGGGGGTCAGCAGGTTGATCACCGTATCCGCGGCCAGCCCGGCCTGGCTCATAACCAGGTCGGCGCCCGCGCTGTACAGGGAGGGGAGGTTGTTGTCCAGGGTGGCGCGGCAGATGATTTTTACGTCCGGGCGCAGTTTGCGGCAATAGATGGTCAGATAGATATTCATGTCGTCGTTGTGGGTGGTTACGACGATGGTCCGTGTTTCGCCCAGGCCGGCTTTACGCAGCACGGCGATATCGGCGGCGTCCCCGACGACGATGCGCCCGTCGTGTTCGGTTTTTTTTTGCAGTTCGACAATGCGCCAATCAATGCCGCGGCGTTCCAGGGCGGCGGCAATGGCCGTGCCGACCCGGCCTCCGCCCAGGATCAGGACGGGAGCCGAATTTCCCGCGACTTGTTCGCGAAAAATATCTTCCGGCATTGTCTTGCCGTTACATGCGCGGACGTGGCGGTCAAAAGTTTCCAGGTTCTCCGCCGTACCGGCCAGGAGGAGGATGGACGCCTTGTCCAGTTCGGTATCCGGCCCGGCCGGCAGGCAGCGGTTGCCTTGCCGGAGGCCCACGGCGTTGAGACCGAAGCGCGCGCGCAGGTCGGTGTCCCGGATCCGCATGCCCGCGAGTTTTCCGCTGCCGGCCGGACTTTCCGCAATGCAGAAGCCCTCGAAGCGCCCGATGATGTTGCATGTCGAGTTTCCTCCGAATACGCGTCCGGCAAGACCTTTGCCGAGCATGTCGGCGAAATTCAGCACATGGTCGCATCCGGCGAGGCGCAGGATGTCCGCGGAGGCCTCCCGGTGCATGCTTGCCGCCAGCGGGGCCAGGGGAGCGTATTCGCGCACCGTGTAGGCAATATTCGTATTCTTCATGTCGTCGTGCAGGGCAAGCACCAGAGCGGCTTTTTCCGCCCGCACCGCCTCATAGCCGGAGACGGAGTCCGTGTCCCCCAGCACGACTTTGTACCCCCGGTCATACAGCGACACGGCCCTGGCATTGTCGGCTTCAAGCAGCACATAGGGTATGTCGTAACGCAGGCAGCGCGAGGCGATGCTCAGGGCCGTGCCGTCCGAGCCGACAATGACCACGTGCCCGGAACTGTTTTCCGGCAGCCTGCGCGGGGTCAGGGCCTTGCTGTGCGCGTCCGCCCAGGGGATGTAAACGTAACGTATGAAGATGAAGGGCAGCAGCAACATGAACAGCAGCACCCCGGACAGCAGCACAATCACCGTGAAGATCATGCCCGGATCGCTGCGGAAGGTGATGTCGCCGAAAGCCGAGGTGGACATGACGGTCAGCGTCCAGTACAGGCCGGTGAACAGCGAATAATCGCGGCCCTCGTAGCGCATGATGAGGTGGAAAAGCATGCTGTAGAGCAGGACAAGGGCGCAGAGGAAAATCAGAAAGCGCAGCACGAACAGCATATTGCGCCTGCTGCTTGCCGGAGCCGGAAAGTACTGCAACTGCGGAGGTTTGAATTTCATGGTGCAATCCGCGGCCGTTTTCGTCCGCAGGCCGGGGCGTACCGGAGAATGGAGAAAAGGGCGTCGAGAAGGTATTCCCGGCCTTGCCGGGAGTCAAGCGGGATTCCCCGTGACGAGAACGGTGAAAGCAGGTTTTGCCTGGAGTCAGGCGGGATTCCCCGTGACGTGAACGGTGAAAGCAGGCATCGCCTGCATCCGGCACGGCCGCTTCAGCTCCGCATGGCCGCGCGTACTCTGAGAAAGATATAGACGAAAAAGACAAGTGCGCCGGCCAGCATCAGGTAATCCAGGAGCGAAGCCCGATACGGCGGGTTGACGCTCTGCAGAATCTTTTCCGGCAGGACGCGCAGGGCGCGGACGCTTGCGGCGAGGGTTTCGTCGTATGCCGCATCGGGCAGGCCGTTGTATACGGTCATGAGGACCAGCGCCCCGTTGACGGTCAGCATCACTTTCAGGTGCCGGTTGCGGGTCGTGCCCGCCTCGTCGGCAAAATCCGTCACCGTGCGCAAGTTGAGCGAGAAAAAATCGTCGCCCAGGTGGCTGTTGACCATGATGCTTTGCGGGAACATCCGCAGGTACGACTCCTGCAGGGCGTTGGCCAGAGTCGCCGTAAGCGATTGGGAATCCTTGGCGATTTCCTTCACGGCCCCGGTGTCGAGGCCGAGTTCGGCATACCCGAGGGCGAACACGACCAGGGCCGGAGCGGCCGCCGCATCGTCGGCCGGCACGGCGCCGCGTATCCGTGTTGCGCCGGAAATACCGCCGTCCGACGTGAAAACAACGCAAACGCGGCGGACGAGAGCTTCGAGCACACCGGGATCCTCGACTTCCCGCCAGCCTGCGGGCAAAGGCAGCACATAGCCTGCGACGTCATCGCGCAGGACAGGGGCGGGTGCGCCTTCTCCGGAACGCGCGGGAAGGGGGAACAGCAGCAGTATCAGCAACGCCGGAAAACAAACCGCAAACATCATCCGCATGTGAGCGCCTCCTGAAACCGCATACCCCAATCCTTATCTCCAGGCAACCGGCAGCGCGGCGCCGTAGGCGACATGACAACCGTGCATTTGCGGCGAAGATTCGCACTTGCGGAGCCGGACCGGATGCGGGGGCGCGGTCGTTCTTGCCGGCCGGCCTTTCCTCGTGTATCGTCACGCCGCCGTCCCGCTTGTGCGGGCGCTTTTCCTACACCCGTTGACGCCGGAAAAACACGATGACGACTACACTTACCCCGCGCGAAATAGTTCGGGAACTCGACAAATACATCGTCGGCCAAACCGACGCCAAGCGCATGGTGGCCGTCGCCATACGCAACCGCTGGCGCAGAAGTCGGCTGGACCCGGCCCTGCGCGACGAAGTGTCGCCCAAAAACATCATCATGATGGGTCCGACCGGCGTGGGGAAAACGGAAATCGCCCGGCGCCTGGCCAAACTCTGCGGGTCGCCTTTCATCAAGGTCGAAGCGACCAAGTATACGGAAGTGGGCTATGTGGGCCGCGACGTGGAAGCCATGGTGCGCGACCTCATGGAAATAGGCGTGTCCCTTGTGCGCGAGGAAGAACACCGGCGCGTACGCGAAAAAGCCGAGACGGCCGCCGAGGACCGCCTGCTGGACCTTCTGCTGCCGCCGCCGGGGGCACGCGCCTTGTATGACGCGTCCTCCGCCGCGCCCCCGCCTAACAGGGAGCAGATCCGCGCCATGTGGAGGGCCGGACGCCTGGACAACGCCGAAGTGGAGATGGAAGTGGAAGTGTCCTCCGGCCCGCAGGTGGAAATGCTGGGCATGCCCGGTATGGAACAGGTGGGCTCGCAGCTCAAGGACGCCTTTGCCCGCATGTTCCCTGGGCGAAAAAAAATGCGTAAATTCAAGGCTCAGGAAGCCTTCGACATCCTTATTCAGGAAGAATCGGAACGCCTGATAGACCATGAAGCCGTGACGGACTTGGCCCGCGAGCGCGTGGAGCAGACCGGCATCATCTTCATAGACGAGATCGACAAGATCGCCGTCCCGGCGTCCCAGGGCGGCCGGGGCGGCCCCGACATATCGCGCGAAGGTGTGCAGCGCGACCTTCTGCCCATCGTCGAAGGCAGTGTGGTCAGCACCAAGTACGGAATGGTCCGTACCGACCATATTCTGTTCATAGCCGCGGGCGCCTTCCACATCGCCAAGCCCGCGGATCTCATCCCGGAACTGCAGGGGCGTTTCCCGCTGCGGGTGGAACTCTCGGCGCTGGGCAAGGACGAATTTCTGCGCATCCTCAAGGAGCCGCACAACGCCCTCACCCTGCAGTATTCCGCCCTGATGGATACCGAAGGCATACACCTGGAGTTTTCCGAGGATGCTCTGGAAGAAGTGGCGGCCTTTGCCGAAGAGACCAACCGCCGCACGGAAAACATCGGGGCGCGCCGCCTGTATACAATCATGGAAAAAATCCTCGCCGACCTCTCCTTTGACGCCCCGGAACGCAGCGGGGAAACCGTGGTCATCGACAGGACGTCGGTGCGCGCGCGCCTGGAAGACGTGCGGGACAACGCTGACCTGAGCCGCTTTATCCTGTAATATCGGGGAACAGGCATGGAACTGAGCGCCAAATCGCGCTACGCGGCGGCAATCCTGCTGGAATTGGCGACCTGCGGGGAAGAAGACCGGCTGTCGGCTTCGGCCCTCGCCGGTCATCTGGGCGTGTCGGCGCAGTTTGTGGAACAGGTTCTGAAACCGCTCAAGAAAAGCGGGCTGGTAGACAGCGTGCGCGGGGCGGCGGGAGGCTACAGCCTCGCCGGGGCTGCCGGGAAAATAACCTTGGGCGGGATCGTCCGCGTGATGGAAGGCGGGATCAATTTTACGGTCTGCCGTGGTGAAAGGGTCAACGAATGTCCGCAGGTGGACGCATGTCCGTCCTTCTACGCGTGGGAGAATCTCGGCCGCGAATTGGAAAAGGCTCTGGACTCCCTCACGCTGGACGACCTGCTGAACGACAAATACCTATGCCCGGGCAATACGCAGGATAACGATGCGTCCGCGCCGGCACCCTGACGAGGGAATACGGTTTATTCGATTCTCACAGCAAAGCCGCATCCGCGCATTTGTCCGGAATTACTTCACAGGCAGCCCGCCCGCCGGGTCTATGCCGTACTGCGCAAGCAGCTTCACCGCCTTGTGCAGGCACGCGCCCAGCAGCCTGCCGCAGAAGCGCCCGTGCATAACCCGGTCCGGGTCGTCAATCAGGGCGCTGCACGTTATCGCGCCGCCGCCGCATATATCTTCGCGGAACCAGCCGATAAGCTCATCCAAGATCAGCATGCCGTCGGGATGCGGACGTTCGTCGTCCAGACCTTTGCCTACATGCAGGGAAATCAGACATGCGGCGCCGGATATCGCTCCGCAGATCTCGCCGCTGTCGCCGACGCCGTGCACCAGCCCGCCCATGGCCCGCACCAGATCGGGATTGTCCCTGCCCATGCGGAGCAGGCCGCCGACCATGACGATCTGGGCACAGTTGTAGCCTTTGCCGTACAGTTCCGAAACTAGAAGCTGCGTTTCGTTCATGCCCTGCCTTGTCGTATGCCGGTGCTTACTTCGGCGGGCTCTAATATTTTCCAAAGGAGCAGGCCGGGTAGACGCACTCCGGACATTCCAGACACAACCCGCCGTGCGCGAAGCCCCGCATCTCGCCGGCGGTAACGCTCAGGCCGGCCAGGAGGCGCGGCACTACGATATCAAATACGCAACCCCTGCGGTACATGACGCATCCCGGAAGGCCGAGCACCGGAACCCGCCCGGCATAGCCGAGCATAAACATCGAACCGGGAAACACCGGAACCCCGCGGACCACGATCTCGCTGCAGACCGCGCGCAAGGCCGCGGGAGTCCTGTCGTCCGGGTCCACGCTCATGCCCCCGGTAACGCAGACCATGTCCGCTCCCTGCTCCAGCGCTTCCCGCACGGCTCCGGCCGTGAGCTCTTTCTCGTCCGGTACGATCCGCTCCCGAAAAACCTGCGAATCCCAGGCGCCGAACTTCTTTTTCAAAACGGGGAGAAAGCCGTCCGCAACCCGGCCCTCGTACACTTCCCGCCCCGTGACCACAACGGCAATACGATGTTTTTTGTAGGGCAGGACGGTGAGCAGGGGAGAGGCGGCCTGCCCGCAACTCTCTTCCGCGGCCTGTACCAGGCCTTCCGGCACGACAAGGGGAACGACCCGCGTTCCGGCAAGGAGGTCGCCCTTTTCCACGGCCTGCAGGGAGTGCCGCGTTGCCAGGACCACATCAGGCACGGCGTTGACGCGGTCCAGAAGTTCACGATCGACGACGAACAGGCCGCGGCGCGCGGCGCGGAAGTTGATGCGCCCTTCCGCAGGTTCGCCGTATTCCAGTCCGGGGCCGGCGAAGGCGGCGGCCAGACGGCGGGCGGCATCGTCCTCGTGTACCCCGTTGTCAACACCGTCCTGAACGTACAGGTTTTCTTTGCCCAGGCGCAACAGGTGCTCCACGTCTTGCGGGCGAACCGTGTGCCCGCGCCTGAAGGCCGTGCGCCGGACCCCGCCGGGAACGATTTCCGTAATGTCGTGGGCAATGACGAGGCCTGCCGCCTCGCGCGCGGGTACACATTTCATGGACAGTCTCCCGGCCGCGATCTGCGCGCCGAATTCCCCCGCCGCCGGCGCGCGGGCATGCGCGGTATGTACGGCATGTACGGTTTTCTCCGGTCCTCCGGGCACAGATGACCCGTATCCGATGCCCTATATCATTTTCGACATAACAACAACGGTTGACTTCTTTCCGCCTGAAGAGCGCGGTTTTCGGCGCTGAGGATTCGGTAATTCGGTATTCAGAGGCCGGAAAGATCGGTGCGTCCCTGGGTCAGGCGCGCGCTGACCTCGCGGAAAACGTCCTCCTGCATGAAGGCGTTGACTTTTTCCAGAATTTCTTCGCCGCGCAAGGCGAGTTCCTGCAAGGCCGCGGCATCGTCCGCGCCGATGCAGAGCGCGCCGTCTTTTTGTCCGAGCGGGCGTCCGAGCAGCGCGAGGTCTTCCCCCAGGAGTTGGTCCCACTGCCGCCACAGCATGTTGAGCCTGCCCTGCCGAGGTCTGCCGAGGCGGGCAAAAAACGCTTCCACCGCCTCGGAAACGTGGCAGACTTTGCCTTCGCGCTGCCCGGAAGTCCGGACCGTCCGCCCGGCGGCCTTCTTCCCGGTGTAGATCGCGGGCGTTGCGCGGGCAGGCATCACCCGCTCCCCGGCGCGGTGCCGTTCACGAGGGAGCACGCCGATGTCGCGGGCATCGCGCGGGCATGCATCAGTCGCTCCCCCGATTCTTCAGGCTGTTGCCCATCGGCGCCAGCACGGACCAGGCCCTGCCGAAATCGAACTCGGCCAGGGCTTGGGCGGCCGTTTGCGCAGCCGATGCGTTGACCGCTTCCAGGCCGGGCCTCAGTTCGTCGAACAGGCCGCGTGCCTCGGCATCGTCTTCAACCAGCAGGTCCAGAAGTTCGCCGAAGCGGTCCGCGAAGGCGGCGTCGAACTCGCCCGGGCCGGCCTGCGCCGTTCCCGGCGTCTCCGGGCTTTCTTCGACTTTCATGAACTTGCGCAGGGTGTTGTACAACACAGCCACGTCTATGGGTTTGGAGATGTGTTCGTCCATACCTGCGTTCAAGCAGTGTTCGCGTTCTTCGGCGGTGGCGTGCGCGGTCATGGCCGCGATGGGAATGCCGGCAAAGCGGGGGTCGGCCCGCAGATGTGCGGTCGTGGTAAACCCGTCCATTTCCGGCATCTGCAGATCCATGAAAATCATGCCGAAATTCGTGTCGGGCGCGGCGTTGAGCAGTTCCAGCGCATGTTTTCCGTTGTCGGCCACGGTCACGGTAATGCCTGCGTCTTCCAGCAGGGCCACGGCAATCTGCTGATTGACCGGGTTGTCTTCCACCAGCAGAACCCGGCTGTTGGGGAAATAGGGGACGACGACGGCTTCCTCGGCCTGTCCCCAGGCCGCCGATGCGCCGGGGGTTTCGCCGGAGCGCCCGCCGACGGCCCTGAGCAGCGCAGCCTTGAGGTCCGAGGAAATAAGCGGTCTGCGCACCGTCACGGCAATCAACTGCCTGATATGCCGGGTCAGCGTGTCCGTCACGCCGTCCGTATGGCCGAAAGGCACTATGCACACGATGCCGGGGGCGTTTTTCAGGCGCATGTCTTCACCGACGTGCTTGACGTTGCGCCCGTGCTCCTCCTCGGCCAGGGACAGGGGAAGCAGCAGCAGCCTGCAGGGCGAGGGGCCGAGGTCCGTGCCCGCCACCGCGGCAAAGGCCCGGCCGGTGTCGGCGAAATCCGCGACCACACATCCGAAACTCGTGAGCATGCGTTTCAGGTAGCCGCGTTGCGTTTCGGCCGGGTCCACGACGATCACGCGGATGCCCTGCAGGGCGCCGTCTTCCGCGTCAGACGCCTGACCGTCGCCTTCCGCCGTTGCCAGGGGGACGCGCACCGTAAAGGTGGATCCACGTCCGATCTCGCTTTGCATTTCCAGGCTGCCCCCGGCAAGCTCCAGCAATTTTTTGGCGAGTGCAAGCCCGAGGCCCGCCCCGCCGTAACGCCGGGTAATGGACGACTCGCCCTGGGCAAAGGCGTTGAATATGATTTCCCGCTGTCTGTCGGAAATGCCTATGCCTGTGTCGCTGATTTCGATATGCAGCAAGGTCTTCCCGCCGACCGTCCCGTCCGTTGCGCAGGACACGCTGAATCCGCCGGTTTCGGTAAACTTGACGGCGTTGCTGATGAGGTTGAGCAAAATCTGTCCCAGTCTCTTGGCATCGCCGACCAGACGGGGCGGCACCTGTTCGTCGATGAAAAAGGCCGCGTCCAGTTTCTTGTTCTCGGCTTCTCCTCCGACAATTCCGGCCAGATTTTCAAACATGGCCGGCACGCTGAAGGGCGTGTTCTCAATCTCCATATTCCCGGCTTCCAGCCTGGAAACGTCGAGAATATCATCCACCACCCGGAGCAGGGTCACGCCGGCGGAGTGAATCTTGGATACATAATCTTCCTGGGCTTCGTTCAGTCGTGTTTTCTGGAGGAGAAAGGCCATGCCGATAATGGCGTTCAGCGGGGTGCGTATCTCGTGGCTCATGTTGGCGATGAATTCGCTTTTGGCGTTGTTCGCCGCCTGCGCTTTTTCCAGCATCAGCCTGTACTGCTCCGGAGTCGGAGTTCCGGATTCTCCGTCGTTGCCGGCCGCGCGGGCGCGTCGCGGCCGAAGCACCGAGACGGCAAGCAAACACAGTACTGATGCCGTGACAAGCGCTGCAAGCATGGTAATCCCTCCTCCTGATGTGATGTCACGCCTGAACTGCCGTAACAGGCGTAAAGACCGCAAAGCAAGAAACGTATTTTCTGCTTTGCTCACCCGGCCGGCGGCGGTGCGTCCGGCTTCACCCGGCGTCCGGTGTCGTGATATGCTGCGAAGGACATACCGCTACGGCATGGGCGTGGTCAGCGTGAAGACCCAGTTGTTCCCTGCCGGGTCGTACCCCGCGCCGGCTTCCATGTATTCGGAGCCCATCAGGTTGATACAGCGCTTTTCGACGGCGAGCCAGCTTTGCAGGACGTCTTCCGCCGTCCCGTCCAGGTGCGCGATGTTTTCAGCCGTGAATGCCCAGATGTAGCCTGCGGCGGTCAGCCGCTGCCCCAAGGTGACTCCTGACGGGGTGGTGCTGGAGAAAAAGCGTCCGGCTGTCATCGTCGCCGCGTGGCGTTGCGCGAGGGCCGCGATCACGGGATTTTCCGCCAGCGGCGGCGCAGGCGAGGCAGGGCTTTCCCCGCAACGGCGGCCCGCGGCCCGCGTGCTGTTGACCAGACTGAACAGTCTCGCGGCCTCGGCTCTGCCCGCCTCCGCCCCTGTCCGGCGCGCCGCATCCGTTGCTCCGGCCGGCGCAACATACCCTTGTCCTGTCCCATAGGGCCGCATGCCGGTTTCCTGCCCCGTTCCGTAGGGATCGCCGGCCCCCGGCCCCGGCGTGCCGGTCGAGTCCGACGGACCGGTCGGGGTGTGGCCGGGAGCGATATACACAAGGGGGTCTTTATTAGGTTGGGGCCGCGTGTCGCGCAGCGGGGTCACCCCCGGCCGCGCGGCGCCGGCCGCCGGCTCGGCCTGCGGAGGCCGGTGCGCGCCGAAAGGCCCCGGCGTCGTGGGAGGGACGAAATCCGTGCCTGCGGAAACATCACCGGGCGCGGCGTCAAGAGCGCCTGCCTGTTGATCGACCGGCTGCTCTACCCTGTTACCACGCATCAAATCCGTACGCCGGGCTGCGGCGATCGGTAGGCCGGCCGGGGGTACCGGCTGTGCGTCCGGCGGAAGGGTAGGGGTATCGGAGTAAAATTTCACCGATCCCACCGGTCTGCCTGCCGCGTCCGTGCGGATGCGGCCGATGGGGACGGGCGCGGCGGGCTCCCGTTCTTCAGGGCGTATGCGCAAGTGAGACGTACCGTAGGCGGTTTCGCCCGCCCGCCGTTCGGCACCGGCAACGGGAGCGGATGCGGGTGCCGCACCCGGCGAAGGAACGGACGTTCCCGCGGCCGGGGCGACAGAAACGGCCGCTTCGGGCAAAGCGGGCACACCCGACAGGATCACGGTCCATCGTCCGTTTTTGTCCGCCGCGCCGATATAGCGATAGCCCGCGTCCATGAGCGTCGGACAGCGGCGGGTTGCCAGAGAGTTGAATGCCTGCTGCGGGGTTTTGCCGTCGGCGGTCAGATATACTGCTGCCGCACCGGCTTCTTCCGTGCGGATGGGGGGCGAAAGAATTTCCGCTTTTTTGCGGGCCTCGGCGCGCAGGGCTTCGGACGGCATGAGGCTCGGAGCCTCGGGCATGGCCCGGCCCGCGCATGTCTTTGTGACCCGGCGCTGCATTTCAATCAGGTAATACAACACGGTATGGTCGTCGGACAGCCCGGCGGCGGCGAACGCCGCCGTCGCGCAGAACAGCGCTGTGCACGCAACGGAGGCAACAAGCGTCAATCCCGACCTGAACATGCTTACCGGCCTTTTCACGCCCGCCCGACCTGCTTGTTCAATATACAGCCGGCGCCTGCCTGCGTGCCTTCCGAAGGAAGAGAGTTCAACCGTAAAGGAATTTTTGATCAACCTGACCTGTGGTTGACGAGCCCAAGTGTGACAAGTATAGCTTGTTCGCCGGTGGAATGCAAGGCAGGCGTTTTTGCCCGCGACGTGAGAGGCGGCTTCAATGCCGCGCTCCAACGCTCGGACGGTGCTGTTTTTGCCTGCGACGCGCGGGATGGTCCGCGGCGGGCGTACACTATTTTAGGCGTGCGGCGTACGGGACTGTTCCGGCGCTGCGGTGCCCGAAGCAGCGTACTCCGGGGTGTTTTTTGCCTGCGGTGCAGTGCGGTTTTCCTGCGTTTGCTCCGCCCGGCGGCAACAGAGCGGGACCGCGTGAACAGGACGGGTCCGCGTGAACACGACAGGTCCGCGTGAACGGAAAGCGTATCGTCTTTTTTATGTGTCTGCTGCTTGTGTCGGCGGCGGCGTCTGTATGGTTCCTGGCGCGCTCGGCAGGGGACGGGCGGACGCGGCAGGGGGAAGCGGCCGAACGCTATCTGCGCGCCGTATACGTCCTGCAAAGCCTGGGAGGGCCGGCAGCCGAAGAAAAGGAGGATATTCCGTCCCGCATCGTGAACTCCGACCAAAGCGAGGACCTGCTGCACCATTCGGATAAAATTTTGGTCTTGAAGCGGTCGGCCGAGGAACTTGCCGCCCTGGGCGGGATATTCCCCAGGGCGGGGTTGTTTGAGGCGTATGCGCGCATGAGTTTGGGCGAGCATGAAGCGGCGGCGCGCCTGCTTTCCCGCTATGTGGCGGAAAACGAGTACCGGCCTGCATACTATGCGCTGCTTGGCGACAATCTGGCCGAGAGCGCGGATTACGTGTCGTTGTTGCTGTACTGCCGGGAATGGAAGGAGAAGGATCCGTCCTGCAACCGGGTTCGGTCGCGTTATACGCTGGCCGCCCTGTACAAGACCGGCAGTTGTGAGGACGTGGCGTCGAGGGCGCGGGAGGAGTCGGCCTGTCTGGGCTGGGAGGCCGAGGTGTATGCGGCGGGGGCGGCACAAGCCTGCGGCGACGGCGAAAGCGCCCGCCGCCTGTTGCAGAAGGCGGAGAGCGCAGGCGGCGATGCCGTGCACATACAGCGGTTGTGGGAGCGCCTGCGCGCCGGGCATCCTCTCTGAATTCGAAGCATAACGAAAATCTCCTTGGATACGGCGGTATATGCTGTAGGGCATCCTCTCTGAACACGGAGCAGAACGCGCATGTCCCAGGAATTGACCCGCATCGGTGAAGCTTTGCAAAGAGTAGCGGCCGACCTGAAGAAAGGCGACTTTGTCGCCGCGGCGCGCGCCGTGCGCAACGGCGCGAACGCCCTTTCGGGTATTCCCATGACCGGAGAAGCCTACGGGGAAATCGAGGGGCTGTTGGTCAACGCTTGCGACCGCATGCAGTCCACCCCCGCGCTGGTCGACATATTCCCCGACGGCATTCTGTATGTCCCCGGACAGGAACAAAATCTTGCGATGCTTATGGGCCGCCTGCTGCAATCCGTCGGGCAGCGGGACAACGACAACGGCAGGCAGGAAAAGAGATCCTCCACGCGGGATGAATTCCTCGCCCGCGCCCGCACCGCCCTGCAGGCCGGAAAAGAGAGCGACGCGCACAACGAGATTGCCGTTCTGGGGGAACTGTACCCGCAGGACGGCGAGTTGCATTTGGAAACAGGGATGCTGTTTCTGGATTTCGGGCTGACTGCCGATGCCGTCGCGCACCTGCATAAAGCCGCGGCGCTGTTGCCGGACGCCGCCGGCGTGCTGAACACCCTGGGCGTTATTTTGCGCAGGATGCGGCAATTTGAAGAGTCGGAACGTTATTTTTTACGCGCCGTGCAGGCGACGGGCGGCGACCCTCATCTTTTTTTCAATCTGGGCAGGCTTTATCTCGACACGGGTCAATGGCGCAAGGCAGCGGAATGCGCTGAGAAAGCCCTGGCTCTTGATCCGGCCTTTGATGCCGCCGACAAAATGCGCGCTTTCGCCGAGCGCAGGCTCTCACTCCCCTGACCGCCGCACCGGGCCGATGCGGCTCGGACAGGAGCCCCGTGCATGTTCAATTTCCTGTTGCCGAAAAGCGCGCCTTTCTTTGCCCTGATGCTGGAGCAGAATGATAAACTCCGCGCTTCGTCCGCCGCCCTGACCGTCATCCTGGAAAACGTCGCGGAGATGGAGCAGCGGCACCGGGAAATCTCCATACTGGAGGCGGAGGCCGACAAAATACACGCCCGCATCGCAAGGCATCTGTCGCGCAGTTTCATCACGCCAATAGACCGGGAAGACATCCTGCACATCACAAAGGCGCAGGAAGAGGCTATAGACAACCTCTTCAACACGGCAAACAGGCTGTATATTTTTGAATTCCCCCAGATGCGCTTCCCCATGCTCCGGCTGGGGCACGTCCTGCAGGACATGATTCTGCTGACGGGTTCCATGCTCAGAGGGTTGGCGGAGAAGCGGGACAGCCATGAAACGCGGGCCTTCCGCGCCTTGCGCAACGACAGTGAAATGCTCCTGAGCATGGGGCTGGTCGAACTGCACGACCTGGATTCCCCCACCCCGGCCGGCCTGCTTGAGACGCTCAAGTGGATACAGGTTTACGACCGGCTGGAATCGGCGGTCAACAGGGTTGTGGAACTGGCCGAGACCATTGATGAAGCCGTGTTGAAAAATGTTTGACGTCCCGTTGTTGCTTATCGCGGTGATAGCCGTCGCCCTCTTGTTCGATTTTACGAACGGGGCGCACGACTGTGCCAATGCCGTGGCCCCTGTGGTCTCCACGAGGGTGTTGTCGCCGCGCGCAGCGATAGTCATGGCGGCTTCGCTGAACCTGCTCGGGGCGTTGCTGGGGGAAGAGGTGGCGCATACGCTGGGCAGCGGGGTTATACGCCCGGACATCATAGGGAACAGCCGCTTCCTTGTTCCCGGTGCCCTGGCCGGGGCCGTAGTCTGGAATGCGCTGACCTGGCGCTTCGGCATTCCCTCGTCGTCGTCGCATGCCCTCATAGGGGGGCTGGTGGGGTCGGCGACGGCCCTGTCCGGAGTCGAGGCCGTCAATACTGCTTCAGTTGCGGAAAAGGTGTTGCTGCCTCTCGTCCTTTCCCCGTTGTCCGGGTTTGCCGTGGGTTTTATCCTGATGAGCGGGATCAACCTGATGTTCTGCCGTGTCGCGCGCAGTCGTGCCATGCGTTTTTTCCGCAGGGTGCAGATTGTTTCCTGCGGTTGCATGGCCTTGAGTCACGGGTTGAACGATGCCCAGAAGACCATGGGGATTATAGCGCTGGCCCTGGTGGTTTTCGGACAGGAGGAAGTCTTCCGGGTGCCTTTGTGGGTCAAACTGGCCTGTTCGCTGACCATGGCCGCGGGCACGGCCGTGGGCGGGTGGAGCATAGTAAAGACCATGGGGCAGAAGATTTTCAGGCTTGAGCCGGCGCACGGTTTCACGGCCGAGTTGTCGGCTGCGGCGGTGATCGGCGGGGCCTCGCTGCTCGGCGCGCCGGTCAGCACAACGCACACCATTACGGCGGCCATTTTCGGGGTCGGGTCTTCCATGCGCCTGTCCGCCGTGCGCTGGGGCATAGCGGGGAACCTGCTCACGGCCTGGGCGCTCACTTTGCCGGCATCCGCCTGCGTGGGCGCGTCGGCTGCGCTGCTGCTCAAATTTCTTTTCGAATGACGCTGAGCCTGTATCCGGCCGGGCTGAAAAAAACTATGGACAAGCGCAAAGTCCGATGATAAAAAATTACAAATTCTATCGGTTTTATTCCTTTAACGCCAAATGAGCAGGGAATCGCGCGATGTCGGGGCAAGTGTTACCGTCGCAAGCGGAGGCCGGGTGCCGGATCATACCCTTTGCCGACCATGGGCTTAAGAAAGCGCCGCCTCTCATTCGGCTCCGGGGCATCGGCAAAAGCTTCGGGCCGCTGAGGGTTTTGGCGAATGTGGACCTGCAGGTGCAGGCCGGTGAAATTACGGCGTTGATAGGCTCCTCGGGTTGCGGGAAAAGCACCTTGCTCAATATCCTCGCCGGACTGGACACGCAGGATCACGGTACGTATACCCTCGCGGAAAGCAAAAATTCTGAAAAAGCCGGACGGCAGCGCGTCGCCTACATGTTTCAGGAAGACAGGCTTCTTCCCTGGCGCACGGTGCGGGACAATGTCGCGTTGGGGCTGGAAGCGGCCCGCATCGAAAAAAAGGAACGGCTTTGCCGGGTATACAACATGTTGAAGCTGGTCGGGCTCGAAGAGTTTGCCGGGGCCTTTCCGTACCAGCTTTCCGGCGGTATGAGGAGCAGGGCCGCCCTGGCCCGCAGTCTGGTGGTGGAACCGGAGGTTTTGCTGTTGGACGAACCCTTTTCCAAGCTGGACAGCCAAACCCGCAGCCAGATGCACGCCGAACTGCTGAACATACATGCCGTAACGGGGATGACGGCGGTTTTTGTGACGCATGATGTGGAAGAAGCCGTTGTACTGGCGGACAAGGTCGCAATCTTTGCTCCCCGTCCGGGTCGCATCACGGAGATTGTCCCCGTTGAGCTTGCGCGGCCGCGCAGCCTGCTGGATAAAAACGTGACGGAGCAGATACGCAGTTTGCGGGGAAAACTATGTTTCAATCCACATCCGTCCCCTCCGCCGGATGACTCCGCCCCGGCGGAAGGAGCAGGCCTGCATGTATCCCCGCTTAAGGGAGGGATTACCGGTAAGGGGTGTCGCGCTTCGCCCGGCGTCAAGCGGGAATCTCTTTGAACGGAGAGTTTTCAGACCATAAAGGAATTTTTGATGAAACTTTCGGTGCAAGTCGCGCGACGGCTGCTTTTGGCGGCGCTGGTCCTTGCTGTATGGTGGGCGGCTTCAAGTCGTGTCCCTTCCTTTGTCCTGCCCGGTCCTTATGCTGTGTTGCAGGCTTTTTCGTCTTTGCTGCATACGCCGACCTTCCTGCAGGATGTGGGCGCCACGCTGGCAAGGGTCGGCATAGGTTTTTTTCTCGCGGCAGCGGCAGGGACGGCTCTGGGCGTGGTGATGGGCGCGAGCAGAGCGCTGGCGGATTTTCTCGAACCCGTCGTAGCCGTGTTCAACACGGTTTCTTCAGCCATATGGGCGGTCTTTGCCATTATCTGGTTCGGCCTCTCCGATGCCAGCACGGTCATGGTGGTGTTCATGACCACCATGCCGCTTATGCTCACCAGTGTATGGAACGGCACAAAAACTGTGGACAAGCAGTATGTCGAGCTTGCTAAAAGTTTCAATCTGTCCCGCCTCCAGATACTCGCGAAGATTTATGTGCCCACCGTGCTGCCGTCGTTTTTCGCAGGCGCGAGGCTGGCCTTCGGCTTCGGTTGGCGAGTTTCCCTGGTGGCTGAAACCATAGGGGCGTCCAGCGGCATAGGCTATCGTCTGCGTCAGGCCGCCGACCTCATTCAAAGTTCGCAGGTGTTCGCCTGGACCATCCTGCTCATCATGTTCATGCTGCTCATTGAAGCAGGTGTCTTGAAACCGCTCGAAAACGCGCTGTTCCGTTGGAAGCCGTCTCCCGAGTAATGTTTACAAATTTTGAACGGAGGAAATGTTGTGAAAAAGTTATTGATTGCAGCCCTGGTACCGCTGTTCATCGTTATGACAAGTCCGGCCGGCGCCGCGGACAAGGTCCGCATCGGATACTGGACCAGCGGCGTCAGTCTCGGCTTCGGCGCCGTGCTGGAAGCAGAACGCTTTTTGGAGAAGCAGGGACTTGATGTGGAATTCACGCATTTCCCCGATGTCAACGCTCAGGTCCTTGCACTGACATCGGATTCCATCGACTTGTCCTTCGGTACCCCGCTCGCCGGAGTGTTCAGCGCCGCCGCGCAGGGCATACCCGTTAAGCTGTTTGCCGTCACGCAACCGGCGGATGCGAAATTTGTCGTACCGGCGGATTCTCCCATACAATCGTTGGCGGAATTCAAAGGGAAAAAAATAGGCTCGTCGCCCGCCGGGTCTTCAGTAGCCGTCATTGCCTCCACCATTCTGGCCCGCAACTACGGGATCACGCCTGCGGACTTCACCCTGGTCGGAGGCAACGAAGCGCGTCTTGCGCAATTTCTGGCGCAAAAGCAGGTGGACGGCAGCGCCTTGCGTTCCGTAACCGTTTTGCAGGTGCAGGATGAACTAAAGCTGCGCGTTTTGGGTGACTTTGCGGAAGAATGGAAAAAGTTCGCGGGCACGGACGCCGTTCCGTATGTCGGTTCCGGAGCGGTCACGGAAAAATTCATCTCCGCCCGCCCGGATACGGTCACCAAGGTCATTCTGGCGCTGCTCGCCGCCGAACGATGGGGCGCCGCGCATCCGGACGAAGTGACGGTCATTCTGCAAAAGGCCGGCCTGCCGGAAAAAGATGCCCGCGCTTTCGTCAAGCAGTGGAACAGGATGTACAAATTGGATTTCAGTCCGGCTGTTGTCGACAGCCTCAAACTGCAACATGCGGAATTTGTGAAGGCAGGCGCCGTCAAGGGCGGGCTGAACGCGGATCTCTTCGTGACCGGTCCCTTCGGCGAAGCGGTGCGCAGGCAGGAGAAGCGCTGATGCCGTCGGACAGCTCCGGACCTTCCGAGGGACCCGGACCGGCGCGGGCAGACTCCCGCCTTTACCCGGATCATCTGGTCATCAACGTCAAGTACGCGATGGCCGGCTATGAACAGATTTTTCAGGAATTGGGATTTGCGCTTACGCCGAGAAGCGTCCACAGCCTCGGGTCCGTCAACCGTCTGGCCGTATTCGCAGACGGCTACCTTGAACTTATCGGGCTGCCTCCCGATGCGGCAACTCCGCGCAAAGACGTTCTGGAGAGTTATACGGGCATTGACGGCCTTGTCTTCGCCATGGAGGATCCCGATGCGCTGCAGGCGCGGCTGACCGGACAGGGTTTTACCTTTCAAGCTGTTCAGCGTTTTTCACGGCCTGTGCAGATTGACGGCGTTCAGCAGCTTGCCGAGTTTGAAACGGTAAGATTGACGCCCGGGCAGTTCAGGGAAGGCCGCGTCTATTTTTGCCGGCATCTGACCCCGCAGTTGGTCCGGCGCGGGGAATGGATGCGGCACCCCAACACGGCCGCGGCGTTGGGCGGGATAAGCATTGCAAGCTCCGACCCGGAAACTACGGCAGAGCGCTATGCCGCATTGGGAGAATCGGTCCTCCCGATCTCTGTTTACGCTGTGCCGGAAGCTGAAGAACGCTTCGGCGTGCCGTTGCCGCCGGACCGCTTTGTCGCCGTTTCCGTGCGCTGCGACAACCCGCGCATTGCGGCCGGGTTTGCGCAACAATGCGGACGTGATTATGCTTGGAGGAACGGTGCCCTGCTGGTTCCGCTTGCGGAATTGGATGCCGTTCTGGAATTTACGGCCTGATGCCGCAATGAGCACGTGAGCGCCGGCGTGGGCCGGCTGAAAATTATGCCTGCAGCCGGATATCCGGTAAAAATAACCGATAATTTTTAGGGAAGGACAACGCATGGCGGGAAACAGTGAACTTCGATTTTTGCAGACGGATGTCGTCGTCGCCGGAGGCGCGGGAGCGGGCGTGACGGCTGCGCTTGCCGCCTTCAGGGCCGGGGCGGATGTTATACTTGTTTCCAAGGGAAAAGTGGGCAGAAGCGGCAATGTCGTCATGGCCGGCGGTTCCCTGTCCGTCGACGGATACAGCGCAAAAAAGGTGATGGGACTTGAAGCCGACGAATCCATCTCGCCGGAGGGCTGGTTCGACAGCCTTGTCAAGGAAGGTTTTTATCTCAGCGACCAGCCCGTAGTGGAACAGTTCACGTCGGACGGGCCGGCAATCGTCAAGGAGTACATCCAATGGGCGCAACGCGCCAATGTGCCGTTCAAGCAGTTGAAAGACGGCAAATGGGTTTCCTCGGGCAGGAATTTCGCCCTGGCCTTGAAAGAAGGCCTGCGCGATGCCCCCGGCGTGGAAATTCTGGAAGATACGTCGGTTATTGATGTTCTGATGCGCGACGGGCGCCCGGCCGGCATCCTTGCGCTGGATATCTACCGGGGGGAACTGTTCGTCGTTCTGGCCAAGGCCGTGGTACTAGGCACGGGCGGATACCAGCCGTTTTCCCTGAAAAACAGCGTCACGGATATGACCGGCGACGGTGTGGGCATCGGCTTCCGGGCCGGTGCGGATATTGCGGATATGGAATTTCTGCTTTCTCTCCCCACTGCCGTTGCGCCGCCCTATCTCCGGGGAAGCATCCTGCCCTATGTACTCATTGTCTACTGCGGACTGAAAGGCGGCGCCTGGCCTCAATTTCGCGATGCGCACGGCGATCTTATCGCAGTTCCCGAAGAAATTATGGAAAAAACCGCCTTCTACAAAGGCTTCAAACTCATAAAACTTGTCTGTACCTATTATTGGGGTGAGGCGATTTTTCACGGCAGAGGAACAAAAAACGGCGGCATCTTTCTGGATTACAGCCGCTATACGCCGAAACAACGCGAGGAGGCCGTCAAAGGCTACTTTTCGGTACAGGGAGAATATTATGCAACAAACCACTACAAGGGTGACGACATTTCCCGCGTAATGGATAATCTTCGCGACGGCAAAGGGATTGAAACAGGTCTCGGCTTTGAATACAGTTGCGGCGGATTGCTCATTGATGAACACATGCGCACGACGGTACCCGGAATTTTCGCCGGCGGCGAAACGGGCAGCGGCACTTTCGGAGCCATGCGCGTCGGCGACGGTCTGGTGGAAATGCTTGTGCAGGGCTACAAGGCCGGCGAAAGCGCGGCCGCCTTTGCCCGCAACATCGAGCCCGGCACTCCGGACAAAGAGTCGACCCGCTGTTGTGTGGAGAGGGCTTACGCCCCCCTGCGCAGGAAAACCGGCATCTCTCCCGTTCTCGTGCAGGCGCGTATCGAAAAAGCCTGCGATGCCGGCTTCGGTTTTCGTCGTACGGAGGCAGGACTGCTCGCCGCCTTGAAGGAACTCAGGCGCATCAGGACCGAGGATATGCCGCACATGGCCGTGTCGGGCGGCCCCCGTTACAACATTGAATGGCTGACGGCCCTGCAGATGGAAAACCTGATGGTCTGCGTCGAGCACGGGGTGCTTGCGGCCCTGGAGCGCAAAGAAAGTCGCGGCAACCATATCCGCGATGACTATCCGCAGGTTGACCATGATACATGGACCGTGCGGCAGATTTTTACCCCGATGGCAGACGGCGGTATAAATATGCGTAAAGAAACGCCGCGTGTCACCAAAGTCCCCTTGCTGCGTGGAAAAGATGAAAATGTCATGCAATTTTTCCTACGTCCGGACTTGGACTATAAACGCTACCAATGGGGTTGATGTAGTATATCTGCTGTTTATGTCGGATATATAGATATAAATTTATAGAGCCTTGCCGGAGAATATTACAATGCATGTAGAAATTTACCGCCAAGATGATGAAAACAACAGTGTCGGGCACTATGATATATTCGTCGTGCCGTATACTGATGAAGACAAGGTTACTGTCATGGATGTGCTTGATTATATAAGTTTGCACTACGACGGGAGCCTTGCATACTATAAGCACAGCGTGTGCGACCACGGAATTTGCGGCCGTTGCGGTCTTCGGGTCAACGGTAAGGCGGCTATGGCCTGCACAACAATCGCGGAAACAGCGCACTTGCGGCTTGATCCACTTCGCAGTAAAGATGTCGTCAGGGATTTGGTGGTAGTGCCGTAGAGATTTATCGAGCACTTCAACATTGATTTTATATATCTCCGGCGGGGTCGGCATGAGCCGGAGTAAGGTCGATGCGTTCCCGGTCGGCCTTGCGCTTGCTCAGGCTGGCTCTCATCATCATCATCATCATCATCATCATCGGTGATGTACATTTCCAAAATTGAACCGTTCTATCCGGACAAGCAGCGCTGCCGGGATGCGATTGCGTACGGCAACATTGCGTCAATGTATTCTGCCGCATGCGGCGGTGCGGGCAGGCAATGCAGGGAGCGCGCCGAATTTCCGCGCTCCCCGGACTCTCGGACACCCGGATAATGACCTGTTGCGTCCTGCATCGCGGCCCAAAAAGTTGTGCAGGGGGCGGGTGTCTTTTCCGAAGTTTTCGAACGGCCCGTCTGTTGCCGTACAGCGCGTTGCCCTTCGCCCGTCCCATACCCTTGCCTTTGTCCACGATGAAGGTGTACACGCGCCGGGCGGCGACGGGAGAATCTTTTCCTGTCGGCCCCTTGCCTGGAGCCGGTGACTCTGGTATGAGCAGTCAGCTTCCGGCAGTAAAGTAAACGCTGTGCTTCAATCCGCAGCCGGCGCACACCGCCGGTTGAGACCCGCCGGGCGGCCGGCATACCTCTCCCCTGAAGGGAAAGCCTACCGCAAAGGCGTGCCCGGTGTTGCGTGTGCCACGCGGGAATTTCTCCTAATGGAAAGGTTTCAGACCATAAAGGAATTTCTGATGAGTCCAGATGAACCGTCCTGTTCCGTCGCGGCGGCAGACGCTCCCGCAGTGTCGAAACCCGCGTCCGCGCCTGCCCCTGAAAGCGCCCCGGAGAATACGCCGGATATCTGTTCGGCGGCAACTTCCGCTACCTCGGAAAGCCGGGAAGATACTCCTTTTGAAAGCATCCCTGAAAATGCGCCGGATATCTGTCCCGTGACTGCTTCCGCTGCTTGCGCAGGCGGGGAAGACGCCGCTTCGGAAAGCCGGGAAGGTATCCCTTCTGAAAGTATCCCCGCAGATGCGCGGGAGCCAGGCCCCGCAACCGCGTCCGTCGCTTGTGCAGGCGGGGAAGACCCCGCCTCGGAAAACCGGGAAGACGCTGCACCGGAAAGCGCCCTGTCGGAGTTCCCGGATGCCTGTCCTGCAGCGGCTGCAAGCGCGGAAGACGCCGAGCCGTCCTTTGCTGAATTGCTCGCCCGCCAGGAAGACGATGGGGACTCCCGCAACCGTCTTGAACCGGGTCGCCGCGTAAGCGCGCGTGTGGTGGCCGTGACTGCGGACACCGTTTTCGTCAGTACGGGGTCCAAGGTCGACGGCATCGTAGACCGCGAGGAAATGGAAATAGACGGCGAACTGCGCTGTCAGGTCGGCGACATGCTTGACCTTTACGTGATCACCGTCAGCCCCCAAGAAGTGAAACTTTCCCGCATCCTGCGCGGCTCGGGCAGCTTGAGCGCGCTTGATGATGCACGCGAAGCCGGACTCCCCGTGGAAGGCAAGGTAGTAGGACCGGTCAAGGGGGGCTACGCGGTGGAAGTGATGAAGCGGCGCGCCTTCTGTCCGTTGAGCCAGATGGATTTGCGCCCGACGGACGACCCTGCGGCGCATACGGGCAAACTCTACGCTTTTCTGATAACACGGCTGGAAAAAGGCGGACGCAACATCGTGCTCTCCCGCCGCGCCCTTCTGGAACGGGAACAGGCGGAAGCACTGGAATCCCTGCTGACGGAGATGCAGGAGGGCGATGTGCGCGAAGCCGTCGTCACCCGCCTTGCCCCCTTCGGCGCCTTTCTGGAACTCGCCCCCGGCGTTGAAGGAATGGCCCATATCTCCGAACTGTCGTGGTCCCGCATAGGCCGGTCCGACGAAGCCGTCGACGTCGGCGACCGCGTGCGCGTCAAGATACTCGGCATCAAAGAAGCGGGGAAAGGGCCGCGTATTTCCCTCTCCCTGCGCCAAGTGACCGGCGACCCCTGGCAGGACGCGGACGAACGGCTCGCACCCGGTTCCGTCGTCGAGGGTAAGGTGACCCGCACGGCGCCCTTCGGCGCGTTCGTGGAAGTGGCGCCGGGCCTGGAAGGTTTGGTGCATCTTTCGGAACTTTCCTACGAAAGACGAGTTGCCAAGCCGGAAGAGATTGTGACGGCGGGCGACAGAGTGTCGGTAAAAATCAAGGAAATTGATGCGGCGAAACGCCGCATTTCCCTCAGTCTGCGCGATGCCGCCGGCGACCCTTGGGTGACCGTGCGCGAAATCCTGCCCCTGGATTCCGACCTGACGGGCACGGTGGAAAAACGCGCCCCCTTCGGATTTTTCGTGACCCTGTCGCCGGGGATTTCCGGCCTGCTCCCCAATGCGGTTGTTCACGCCTCTCCGATGCGCAAGAGTTTGGAACGTCTGGCACCCGGCGATGCCGTCAGGGTGCGCGCCAGAGAAATTGATGTGGAGAAACGCCGCATTTCCCTGGTGCCGGCCGGTGACGCGGAAGAAGCAATCCCGAACAAGGACTGGAAAAAGCATGCGCCCAAGACTCCGCCCGCTCCGGCTACAGGCACCTTGGGCCTTGCTCTGCAGGCGGCCTTGAAAAAGAAAAAAGCATAGTTTCCTCGAAGTTGTCTGCATAACCGCTCGTCCTGCAGCGTTGGCCCGTCTTGCGTTGATTGTTTCCATAGGTAAAAGTTCATCAGGCAGCCGGACTGCTTGCGCAGCAGCACGGTCCTGCACTGATTTTTTCAGCAGGCGGAGTTCGCCGGTATGATGTTTCGGCAGGCGCAGGTTCGACGTATTCACGATTGCAACGTCGGGAAGCGGCATGAGCGAATACAAGACTGAAGTCGAACTTTTTCGGCCGGCGGCAGGGGAATCGCGACAGGTTGCCATGCGGCCGGGGCAGGCCTATGTGCTCGACTTTGAACCGTACGCGGCGGAGTTCACCCTGGACGGGGCGGATTTGTATCTCAATTTCGACAACGGCGCAGTCCTGTCGCTGAAAGATTTTATTACCGCCGCAAGCGCAGGAGATTTTACACTCCGGCTTCCGGACGGCGTACAGATATCAGGCAAGGACACTGCGGAGTCGCTGACCTTTCCCGTGGCGGACTTTCATACCGAGGAGCCGCTGCTCCTGCCTGCGGAGGCTGCGTATACCGGGGAACAGCCGACTGTGCCTGCGGAGGTCGTGCATACCGGGGAACCGCAGGCCCTGCCGGCGGAGGCCTTGCCTACCGACGGCCTGTTTGCGTCCTTGCGGCCGGAACCGGCCCTTTTCGCCGAAGCCCGGGCCGCGCCTCCGGCAAGGGGAGAAGAATCCGCAGGCAAGGAAGCGGCACAGGCAACGCCGCCGGCAGAGATACTCCAGGCCGCCTGCGCGCCCGTGCCCGATTACGGCGAACTCCGCCCCTGGTTTCTCATCTTTCCGGACGTACCGTGAAAAATGCAAGCCGGGGGAACCGTTCGGCGCGGGATTCGAGCCGATTTTTCCGTTTGACCTGCGCGCCCGCGCAGATGCCCGCCGTGGAAGCGCTTTTGCGCGCCCAGGGATTCGTTTTCGACAACGATCCCGTCCATGCCGCCGCCCGCGTCTTCCTGCATGCCCCTTTCGCCCCCGGCGCAAGCCTCGCCGCACGTTTCGGACTTATCTACCTGCAGGATCGCTCTTCAATGCTGCCGCCCCTCGCATTGGCCCCGGAGCAAGGGGACTGCGTTCTGGACATGTGCGCGAGTCCGGGCGGGAAAAGCGGCATGCTCGCGCTTGCGGCGGGCAACAGCGGTTTCGTCGCGGCCAACGAACCCGCTCCTAAACGCCTGTCCGTCCTGCGCGCCAATCTTACCGCGCAAAACCTGCTGTGTTGCGCGACCGCCTCCTGTCCCGGCGAACGCTTCCCCATATTCGCGGGCGGCATAGCCCGCATTCTTCTGGATCCCCCGTGCAGCGGATGGGGCACGGCGGAAAAGCACCCCGGCATCACCACGCTCTGGCGCGGCGACAAAATCCGCCCCCTGCTCGCCCTGCAGCGCAGGCTCCTGACCCGCGCCGCCGAACTGCTTTCTCCCGGCGGACGCCTCGTGTATTCCACCTGCACCACCAACAGGGAGGAAAACGAAGAACAACTCCGCTTTGCCTGCGACGAACTCGGCCTTGACTTTCTACCTGCATGCCCTTGCCCGCCGGGGTTCGCCCTGGATGAGCCGGAACTGCCCCGTTTTGCCGGGGTCTGGAAAGTGCGCGCCCCGCAGGCCGGGAACGCCTGCCTCGGCGGACAGGGTTTTTTCACAGCCTGTCTCGGCAAAAAGGGAGAGCCGCCGCCGCGCCGCCTCGACGCGGCCCCGTGCTTTGGAGACGTGAAGGCCCGTGTAGGCAGTGCCGTAGACGAAGCCGGAGGAGCCGGGAATGCCGAGGCCGGGAATGCCGAGGCCGGAAATACAGGGGATGGGAATATCGGGGACGGCGATGCCGGACCGCTTCGCGGCGCGCTCCCGGCGGGTGCGCGGGTCGTCCCGCGTGAACTGCTTGCCGGGCCGTATGTCAACCCGTTGTTGCTGCCTCCCGGGCAGGTTTTGCTTACGGCGAGGGAACTCTATTTTCTCCCGGCGTCCGGGGCAGCACTGTTCCGGAACGAGCTGCCGCCCGGACTGCGCGGTTTTCCGCTGGGTCGGGTCGGAGCCGGGGGAGAAGCGCGCCTCAACCCGCGCCTGCGCGCCCTTATGCCGTCTCCCGGCGACCTTGCGCGGGCGGGTGTGCCGTACCTGTGTCCGGACAATGTCGGTCCTTTGTCGGCACTACTGTCCGGACAGGGATTGCGGGTGGTCCCGCACCTCAAGGAAATCGGCCTGTATTTTCGGGATCTCCCCCTTTGCCGGCTGACCGTCAAGGGCGGCAGGGCGCTCTTGCCTCCCGCGCCGCGCTGAACAGGCGAGGCACCGGCTTGTCTGTCGGGCAGTGTCGTCACGAAGTGCCTTTTGCCCTCTGTCGTCGTTGCGCCGGAACCGGCCGAAGGTCATGTACGTCTGTGTATACTCTCTCCGGACGAACTCGGCGCGGCGCGGCAAAGAACAAAATTCATTTTCATGACGCACTGTCTATGAAATATCCGCTTTTTACTATTTTTCCTGCCTTTGCCTCTGGACGGGCGAAAAAAAATTCTTATTTTTGCCGAGAATAATGAAAAATAACGGGGCATGCGCGGCGCGGTTCCCCGTAATCTATGCGAGGAGGCACCATGGGCAAAATAATCGGGATAGATCTGGGAACCACCAATTCCTGTGTCTTCGTCATGGAAGGCAAGGAAGCCAAATGCATAACCAACCCGGAAGGAGGACGCACCACGCCCTCCATAGTCGGTTTTACGGACAAGGAACGCCTGGTCGGCGACATTGCCAAGCGTCAGGCCGTGACCAACCCGACGCGCACGGTATTCGGCATCAAGCGTCTTATGGGCCGCAAAGCCGATGCCCCGGAAATTCAGGAATGGAAAAAACACAGCCCCTACCGCATCACGGCCGACAAAAACGGCGATGCGGCCGTTGAAATTGAGGGCCGCACCTATACCGCGGCGGAAGTTTCCGCCATGATCCTGGGCAAACTGAAGGCCGACGCCGAAACCTACCTGGGTGAGACCGTGAGCGAGGCGGTCATTACCGTACCGGCCTATTTCAACGATTCCCAGCGTCAGGCCACCAAGGACGCCGGGCGCATCGCCGGCCTCGACGTCAAGCGCATCATCAACGAGCCGACGGCCGCCTCCCTGGCCTACGGTTCGGACCGTAAAGCCAACGAAAAAATCGCCGTTTTCGACCTCGGCGGCGGCACCTTCGACATTTCCGTCCTCGAAGTGGGCGACGGCGTGGTGGAAGTGCGGGCCACCAACGGCGACACCTTCCTCGGCGGCGAGGACTTCGACCAGCGCATCATCAACTGGCTGGTGGACGAATTCAGGAAGGAAAGCGGCGTGGACCTCTCCAAAGACCGCCTGGCCCTGCAACGCCTGAAGGAATCCGCAGAAAAGGCCAAGAAGGACCTCTCCACGAGCATGGAGACGGAAATAAACCTGCCTTTCATCACCGCAGACCAGACAGGCCCCAAGCACCTGCTCATGAAACTCTCCCGCGCCAAGCTGGAGTCCATGGTGCAGGACCTTGTTCAGCGCACGGTGGAACCCTGCAGGAAAGCCATGGCCGATGCGGGCGTGTCCGCTTCGGAAATCAACGAAGTGGTGCTTGTCGGCGGCATGACCAGGATGCCTCTGGTACAGAAAACCGTCCAGGAGTTCTTCGGCAAGGAGCCCAACCGCTCCGTCAACCCGGACGAAGTCGTGGCCATGGGCGCCGCCATACAGGGCGGCATCCTGGCGGGGGACGTCAAGGACGTGCTGCTTCTGGACGTCACGCCGCTTTCGCTGGGCATTGAAACGCTCGGCGGCGTCATGACCCGCCTCATAGAACGCAACACCACCATACCCACGCGCAAGAGCCAGATATTCACCACGGCCGCGGACAACCAGCCTTCGGTGTCCATCCACGTTCTGCAGGGCGAGCGCAACATGGCCGCGGACAACATGACGCTGGGACGCTTCGAATTGACGGGTATTCCTCCCGCGCCGCGCGGGCTGCCGCAGATTGAGGTTTCCTTCGACATAGACGCCAACGGCATCGTCAATGTGTCCGCCAAGGATATGGGCACGGGCAAGGAGCAGACCATCCGCATAACCGCTTCTTCCGGACTTTCCGAAGGCGAAATCCAGCGGCTGATCAAGGAAGCCGAGGCACATGCCGAGGACGACAAAAAGAAACTGGAACTCATTGAAGTGCGCAACCAGGCGGATTCTTTGATTTACGCCACGGAAAAGTCGTTGAACGACCTGGGGTCCAAGGTGGACGCAGCCCTGAAGGCGGATATTGAAGCCGGCACGGCCGCCTTGAAAAAGGCCGTGGAAGGCAACTCGGTCGAGGCAATCAGGAGCGCCATGGACACTCTGTCCAAGGCTTCGCACAAGCTGGCGGAGCAACTGTACGCGCAGAAAGCCGAGGACGGCGGAGCAACGGCCGGGCAGCCCGGCGGAGCCGCCGGAGCGGGGGCTTCCGGAGCCGGCAAGGGCGACGACGACGTGGTGGACGCGGACTTCACCGAAGTGAAGTAGATACTGTTCCGGTGCGGAAGGGCGTCCGATGGAAGGCAGGCGCGTGTTTCTCTCCCTGTCGGGAGGGGTGGATTCAACAACGCTGTATGCCTTCCTGTCGGCGCAAAAAGCCCTCGTTACGCCGGTATTTTTTCGCTATCCCTCCAAACACAACGACATGGAACGGGCGGCCGCCGAGAGAGTGGCCGCCCGTTACTGCAGGAACGCCGGCTCGTATGGCCGGAGCGCGGGCGCGGAGCCGTGCTGTGCGGAATCTACCCCGACCGGCGCGGAAGAGCGTCGGGATACGTCGCCGGTGCAGGTGGATCTTTCCGAAGTGTTCAGCGGCTTGCGTTCAAGCCTGTTGCGCGGCGGTCCTCCTTTACCGGAGGGGGAATACAGCGAGGAGAACCTCGGGCAAACCGTCGTGCCGGGGCGCAATACGGTATTCCTGGCCGTTCTGGCGGCGCGCGCCGAATCGGCTGAAAGCGATAAAAGTTATGTGGCGATCGGTGTTCACGGCGGGGATCACGCCGTCTATCCGGACTGCCGGCCGGAGTTCATTGAGGCTGCGCGGCGGACCATCCGTTTGTCTTCACAGGGAAAAGTGGAACTGATTGCGCCTTTCGCGGGCATGAGCAAGGCCGAAGTGGTGCGTCTCGGCCTGGAACTGGGTGTGCCTTACGAGCTGACAAGGTCCTGCTACGCGGGGGGCGCTGCCCCCTGCCGCATCTGCCCGACCTGCCGCGCCAGGGAGGAGGCCTTTGTTGCCAACGGCGTGATTGACCCGCTGATCCGGAGTTGAACGAGTTGAAGGAGCCGGGGCGCAGCAAGAGGTGCCTGATCCAATGGAGTGATTGACCCACCGGTCCGGAGTTGAATAAGCTTGGAAGCACGGCTTGAGGGAGCGGCTCCCAATGTCCTCGGCAGGTCGTCTTGAGCCGGCGTAAGGCCGAAGATTTACCGGCATTTTTCGCGGCCGTCGGAACAAGTTCGCTTTGAAATTGTTCTATTCCGCGGCATTTGCGGGCGGACGGCAGGGAGCTTCCGCCGCCTCCGGGCATGTTCCGGCGGTACCGTTTTCCGTTGCGCACTTTCCGGCGGCCTCATGGTCCTTGATTATCCGGTAGGCAATGCCCATGCAGCATTTTGGGGAATAGTACTCAGGCTTGGCAATGCGCATGGCGGCAATACCGACGGCAAGTATGCCCGCCAGAATCAGAAAAGTCATCATAAGGGAACCTCCTGCCGACGGAATTCCGCTGCCTTACGATGCAGCGTTGTCGGCCGTAAGGGAATATACACTTTTTTCAGCGATTCCTCAAAAAATTTTTTTCGCACGCAAGGGGAGGAGTTTGCAGGCGCCGGAGCTGAAAAGACGAATCAGTCCGGCAAATTCCGGGGTTTTTTCGTGCTTGTGAATGTCCTCTGCGGAAGCCCATTGCGCCGTTACCACAAAAGAATCGGGATCAGCCAGATTCTGCAGCAGCGCGTAGTTCCTGTTGCCTTCCATTGCCTTGCCGAGCGGAATCAGCGTTTTCATTTTCCGGAGAAATTCGTCGCGATGTCCGGGCATTATGCGAATATGCGCCGTAACGTGTATGTCCTGCTGCATGCCGTACTCCTTGGCCGTTTGCGGGAAACAGCACCGGGGGCCGGATCCCGGCAGGCTCCCTCGCGAATATGTGCCTTGATATGTATGTCCTGCTGCACGCTGTGCTTCTGCATGTTGTGTTCTTCGCCCGCTTGCCGGATGAAACCGGGACGGGGCCTCGTTTGGGTTCCTTATTAGTATATATAACCACGAATCAGCCGTAGACAACGCGTTGCGGAGGATGTGGCCGCGGCGCTGTCGGTCAGCGACCTCTGCCTGAATCGGCCAATGCTGCGGATTCTCTGACTATACGCAATATCGTCTGGCGGGCATGCGGCGTCAGCGGGCGGATAAGTTCGGCCAGTGTCGCCGCCAGTTCCACCGTATCCGGTTCCGCTTCGCGAAACAGGTCGGCCGGACTGCACTGTAAAATCGCCGCAAAGTCCCGCAATCTGGCCGTCTTGGGAGAAATGGCCCCCTTTTCCATGCGTGACAGCGCGTTCTGCCCTATGTTCAGGTGTTCCGCCAACTGCTCCTGGGTCATCCCCAGGGAGCGGCGGCGGAGGGCTATGTTTTCCCCGACCACAAGCGCCATGGATTTTCGGGACATGCTTTCCTCTCCGTGTATTTATGCAGATATCGCATATTCTCACGATGCGGCAGCCGAGCTACACAGTATTAGACAATAATTTTATTAATTAAAAATGATATTCGCCCTATAGTGCCGCTCCATGCGCACCGAAAATCGACAAAATGCCTGCGGATAAAATCAGCATTGCCGGGGGGCGGGATACGGCGGCTTTGCCTGCCGGCACGGAACGTGCTATGCACAGGTCAGGCAACAAGAGGGTGGTGTGCCGTGATATTCAATGTGCGTTTCGATACCGGGGCGTTGCCGCCCCTGCTGTTTTCCGCGGTCCTGTTCGCCGCGCCCTGGATACTGGACAGTATAGGCCGTCCTCTCGCCGAGAGCGAGGCGGAAATCATCATGGCCGCGGGCGGACTGGGCTTTCTCTATTCGGCTCTGGCCTTCGTGCAGCGCAAGGACAAATGACAACGCGTGAAGGACGTCTGCGGGCTTTGCCCGGAGCGGCCCGCGCAGGTTCCGTTACTGCCCGCGCAAGGCTCGCGGAAGGCACAGCCCCGGACGCAGCCCCTGAAGCGGTCGGGATCAGCTTGATGACAGGCGGTCCCAAAGGTATAAAGCGGCGCGGATCCACAGGCGGCCGGGATCAGCCCGGAGCAGCCCGCAGATGTCCCACGGCGGGCGTGGTCCCCTGTTGTATTTCTGGAGAAGGCGCCGGGAGGCGCCGCCCTTGTCGATGATGCCAGGCACCGGTAGTAAGGTTGCGCGCTTCAACGCCGAGCAGGGAGCCGCTCGCCTGGACGCTTTTCTTGCCCGGCACGCGCCGTTCGGGCCGGCATCCGGATTGTACCCGGAGAATCCCGCGAACAGCGCGGAAACAGGCAGAAAACAAGGCTCCGTTCTCGGCCGGGGCGAGACCCTTTCCAGGGAAACAATCAAAAAACTGATCCGCGCGGGCAAGGTCAGGGTCAACGGAGAGGCAGTGCTGTCTCCCAAAGCGCCCGTACCTGCCGGGGCGGAGATTGAACTCTCCGTGCCCGCCCCGTCCTCTCCGCTTACGCCGGAATCCGGTCCTCTGAGGATACTTTACCGCGATGCGGTCCTGGCCGTCATCGACAAGGAAGCCGGGCTGACAACGCACCCCGCCCCCGGTCGCCCCGAAGGCACGCTGGCGCACAGATTGCTGCTGTATTTCCCCGAACTCGCCGCCGCGGGGGGGCCGCGCCCCGGCATAGTGCACCGGCTGGACAAGGACACCGGCGGCCTGATGCTCATCGCGCTGAACGAAACATGCCGCTTGGCGCTGGCGCAACACTTTGCGGAGCGCAAAATTTTCAAGGAATACCTGGCCCTTGTGTACGGCGTGCCGAAGCCTCCTATCGGCCGCATCAACGCGCCCGTAGGCCGGGATCCCGCGCACAAGACACGTATGGCCGTGACGGCTTCCGGCAGACCGGCCGAAAGCGCCTACCGCGTTCTGTACGCCGACCCGGCGGGGCACTTTGCCTTGACGTCCGTGCGCATTTTCACCGGACGCACGCATCAGGTGCGGGTACATATGCGCAGCATCGGACATCCGTTGATCGGCGATTCCCTGTACTCCGACCCGCGCCGGGCTGCCGCCGGGAAGCGTCCGCCGCATCCGGCAAGCGACCGCAAACTTCCCTACCCCTTTATGCCCGGGCGACAGATGCTGCACGCCCACAAGCTCGCCTTCGTCCATCCTTTTCCTGAAGCATTGAACCATGCCGCCCTGTGCGGGCAGGCGCTTTCCGTTGCCGGCGCGGGCGACGGCGCAGGAGCGGGTGCATTCTGCCGCGTATCATGCCGGTCAACATCGCTTTCCGTTGCGGGCGGCGATGCCGATGCCGGCGCATCCTGCCGTATATCCTGCAGGCCGACGGCGCTTTCCAATGCGGACAACGGCGCGGACGCCGGTGTTGCGTTGCGCGTTGAGGCGGGGGAGCCGGAACTGCGCTTTGTCTGTCCTCCTCCCGCGGATTTCACAGACTGCGCCCTGTCCCTTGCCCGGCGCGCGCTGCGCGTGGTGCTGACAGGGTCGCCGGGCTGCGGCAAATCCTCCCTCTCGGCGTTGTTCGCGGAAGAGAAAGGGATACCGGTCTTCAGCGCCGACCGGACCGTTGCCGAACTGTATGAGGCGGGCGGCGATGCCGCGTACCTGTTGCGGGCGCGTTACGGGGACCGTTTTGTCCCCGGCGCCGGCGCATGCGTGGACAAAAAAGTCCTGGGGGACGCCATGCGTGCGGATGCCGTGCTGCACCGGGAGGTGGAGGCTCTGGTGCATCCCATGGTCTATCACGCACTGGAAGCGTTTCGGACGGAGTGCGATGAACTGGGTCTGCCTTTTGCCGTGGCCGAGATCCCGCTGTATTTCGAAACGGGCGGAAAACACGACAAGGAAGATGTCGTCACCGTCGGGGTGCATTGCCCGTTTCCGATCCGGCGCGAGCGCCTGCTGCGTCTGCGCGGCTGGTCCGATGCGGTGATCGCGGGCATGGAATCCCGGCAATGGCCGGAGGACAAGAAAACGGCGGCCTGCGATGTTGTGGCGGACAACAGCGGCAGTCTGGAGGATCTCGGGAGGGAAGCCAAGCGTCTCGCGATTTTTCTGAATGATGCGCGCGCCGCGCGGGATGCGGCGCTTACGCGGATGTTCGCGGCGTTTTGGGACGGCCGGGAAGTGCGTTCCGGGTTTTGCCGGGAGCGGTCCGAGGGGACGCGTGGGCAGCAAGGTCCCGGGAGGAACGCCGGCGCATGACGGGCAAAGGAAACAACGGCGCGCGGCGGGTCGCGGTACTCGGCAACTGCGTCGCGAATCGCCTGAGCTTTCTGCTGACGCTGCATCCAGCCTTCGCCCCGGTGTATGAACTTGTCCCTCTCCCGATGATCCACAACCTGCGGGGCAATGCCGGGGAGCTGGATGCAGCGGCCCGGACCGCATTGCGTTGCGATGTTGTATTCAGTCAGCCCCTGTTCGACTTCGGCCCCTGCAACACCGATGCCTTGCGTGCCGCCTGCGTGCGCGGTCGGGAATTGTTCGTCTTTCCTACGCCGAATTTCGAAGCATATTTTCCGGATGTCGTTTTTCCCGGCCTTCCCGACAATCCGCGTTTTGCCCCGCCCTTTGACTGGCACAGCAGCATTGTCCTCTCGTGCCGACTGAGGGGCATAAACATTTTCGAGGTGGAAAAGCTGTATCTGAACCACCTGCTGTTCAGGGAAAAGGCCGCGCGCTCCGGCGTGGAGCGAGCCCTGGAAAGCTGCGCGAAACGCGACACGGGCGTAGATCTTCCCCTATACCCGTTTATCGAGAAGCATTATGCGGAAACTCGGCTGTTTTATTCATGGCTGCATCCGGGTGAAGAACTTCTGAACCACATGCTGAACGGCATGTTCCGATGCCTGGGTCTGCCCGTTCCCGCCGTGCCGCTTGCCGGTACGGAGTACGGTTTCGGTTTCAACCGCTGGCCGCTGCCGATACGGGGTCATTCCGTGTTCCGTTTTGCGGAGCAGGCCCATGTTCTGCTTGCCGGAAAACGCTGTTCCATCGAAGATACGGCCATGGCCTATTACATGTTTTACGACTTTCATCCCGAGGTGCCGGAGCGTTACCGGCAGAATTTCGGCTCCCGTTAAACGCTGTAGGCAATGTCACCGGGAGCGGGCTGATTTCCCGCAAAAGGCCCTATTGACGCCGATGTCCGATTCGCTTACCTTCCGGCCTCCCGTGAAGTTGGCTGAAAAAAATCCGATGCAAGCCGCGGGTTCGCAAAAAAAACGGCAGGGCGCTCTCAATTCCGGTTTGCGCTAGAGCGGTTTAACTTTAACTTTTTACGCCTCCGGCGGCCGGGGCGCTGCCCCGGACCCCGCCGGGGGAAATGATTTCCCCCGGACCCCCTCATAGGGGATGTGCCCTTTCAAAGTTAAAACGCTCTAGGCAACACCCTTTGCGCACGGCAACACCCATGATTACGAAACGCGATGCGACAGTGTAGACCGTCTTCAGCGAAGTATTTGAAAATTCGGGAATATGTCGATGCAGCATAATGAATCGATCCGCAATATAGCCATTATCGCGCATGTGGACCACGGCAAGACAACCCTTGTGGACGCCGTGTTCCGCCTGAGCGGGGTCTTCGGCGCGGGCAGGGCCTTTGATGAGCGGATCATGGACAGCAACGAGCTGGAGCGCGAACGGGGCATAACCATTTCCGCCAAGAATTGCGCCGTGTTTTGGAAAGGCGTCAAGATCAATATTCTGGATACGCCCGGACACGCCGATTTCGGCGGCGAGGTGGAACGCGCGCTGTCCATGGTGGACGGAGCCATACTCCTCGTGGACGCGGCGGAAGGCCCGCTGCCCCAGACGCGCTTCGTACTCAGGAAAACCCTTGAGGCGGGGTTGCGCATCCTGGTCGTCATCAACAAGATAGACCGCAAGGACGCGCGGCCCGCCGAGGTGTTGAACGAAATTTACGACCTGTTCATAGACCTCGGCGCGAACGAGGAGCAGATCGAGTTCCCCGTACTATACGCCGTGGGCAGGGAAGGACTGGCCATGCGTTCGCCGGAAGAACCCGGCAAAGACCTCTCGCTTCTGCTGGATGCCGTTCTGGAGGAAATACCGGGGCCGGAGTACGACCCGGCGGAACCATTCCGGATGCTGGTGTCCGACCTCGACTATTCCGACTACCTGGGGCGTCTGGCCGTCGGCAAGGTGCGGCACGGCACGGTGCGGGCGCGTGATTCCCTGGTCCGCATCGACGGTGGAGGCGACGGTCACCCGATGAAAATTGTCAAGCTCCAGGTCTACAGGGGCATGCGTCTGGAAGAGGCGGACGAAGCCCCTCCGGGCGAAATCGTCGTGCTTTCGGGTACGGACGACGTGTGCATAGGGGACACGGTCTGCACGCGCGAGGCGCCCCGCGCCCTGCCGCGCATCCGCGTGGACGCGCCCGTCGTGTCCATGTATTTCGGCATCAATACCTCCCCGCTGGCCGGGCAGGAGGGGAAGATCGTCCGGGCGGGCAAAATCCGCGAGCGCCTGTACAGGGAAAGCCTGCGCAATGTGGCGGTGCAGGTGCGGGATTCCGGGGACGGCGAAAGTTTTATGGTCATGGGACGCGGCGAATTCCAAATGGCCATACTCATTGAACAGATGCGCCGCGAAGGCTTTGAACTCGGCGTCGGCCGTCCGAAAGTTATTTTGCGTGAGGAAAACGGCAGGGTACTGGAACCCGTCGAACATTTGCTGGCGGATTGCGACGAGGCGTTCATGGGCCTGGTCACGGAAAAGCTGTCCATGCGCAAGGCGCGCATGACCTCGCTGATCAACAACGGCTCCGGCCGCGTGCGCCTGGAGTTTTCCGTGCCGTCGCGCGGGCTTATAGGATTCAGGGATGAATTCCTGACCGACACCAGGGGCACGGGGATCATGCACTCCTATCTTGACGGCTATGAGGAATACAGGGGGGATTTTTCGGCGCGTTTTACGGGGTCCCTGGTGGCGGACCGTCCCGGCAGGGCGACGGCGTACGCGATTTACAACCTGGAGCCGCGCGGGGTGATGATGACAGAGCCGGGCGACCCGGTCTACGAAGGGCTGATCGTAGGCGAACACAACCGCGACAACGACATAGACGTCAATCCGACCAAAGAGAAGAAACTGACCAACCTGCGGGCAGCCGGCAAAGACGAGAACGTCATTCTCACGCCGGTCCGTCCCATGACTCTGGAGCGCGCCCTGCAGTTTGCGGCCGACGACGAGTTGGTGGAAGTCACCCCGCGTTCCGTCCGTTTGCGCAAGGCGGAACTGAGCGCCGCGAAACGGCGCAGCGCCGGCGGCAAAAAGAAGGCAGCCTCACCCGGCAGCGGTGAATAGAATAGAGCAGAACCTTTCAACGTTGCGTTTGTATGCCTCGGGCGGCCGGAACGCTGCACAGGGCCTGTGTCCGCGACCCCGGACCCGGCAGGGGGAGTGATTCCCCCTGCTCCCCCGATTCAGCCCCGTCCCGCCATGTCGCGTTCGGCATCGCGCCGTGCCGCCGTCTGCCTGAGATGCTCGCGCCTGTCGCCCAGCTTGCGGCCCTTGGCCAGGGCCAGTTCGACCTTGACCCGCCCGGCTCGGAAGTGCAGGTTGACGATAACCAGGGAGAGCCCCTGTTGCGCCACGGCTGCGGCAAGGCTGCGTATTTCGCGGGCATGAAGCAGAAGCTTGCGCTCTCTGTCCGGTTCCTGTTCCGCGTAGCCCGCATGTTTGTACGGGGCGAT
>JAISWB010000095.1 GCA_031271265.1 Desulfovibrio sp.
GGGAAACGCTGATTAATGCAGGAAAGGCAAAAGACATCAAGATAGATTCTTCGCCTTCGCTTCGCTACGGCTCAGAATGACTACGTTTTTGTCATTCTGAGCGTAGCGAAGAATCCATCTTTTTGCTTTTCAAAAAAATAAATCAGCGTTTCCCTTGGGCTGATCGGACTACTCCGATTCCGGCATAGAAAGTCCGCAAGCGTTTTCGCCCGCGGCTTCCTTGCCGATGTTCGGCCTTGCGCCTGCTCGGGGCGTCCTCCCCAAAAAATCGGATAACGTAAAATTCCATAAAAAAAGAGTGTTGCCGCTATGAACACTGTATCTGTGGATGTCGCGCATTACGTGCGGCGGCTGAGTGTCCTTGAGGGAGAGCGCAAGCGCGGCTGGGAGTCGCACTGGCGGGCGTTGTCGCGGCATTTTCTGCCGCGCCGGGCGCGTTTTCTGGACAGCGGCGCGCGGACCAACGAAGGCGACGCGCGGAATTACCTTCAGGACGGGATCGGCATTATGGCGCTGCGTATTCTGGCGAACGGGATGCAGAGCGGTTTGACCTCGCCGGCGCGCCCGTGGTTCAGTTTGACGCTGCGTGATCAGGACCTGGCGAAAACGGGTGAAGCAAAGCTGTGGCTGCACGACACGTATGGGAAGATGATGAGCGTCTTTGCGAAGAGCAATTTTTACGATCAGATTCATATCCTGTATTCGGAGTTGGCGTGTTTCGGGACGGCGGCGGTGATTATCGAGGAAGACGCGCGGACCCTGGTGCGGTTTCGGACGTTGACTGTGGGAGAATACAGTCTTGACGCGGGCGCGGACGGGCGTGTCGACACGCTGTACCGGCGTATCCGGATGACGCCGCGCCAGGTGTTGCAGGCATGGCCGGAGAGTTGTCCGGACGTCGTGCGGCACAAGGCGGAATCGGATGCGGCGGAATGGGTGACGTTGCTGCATGCCGTGGAACCGAACGGCGCGTTCCGGCGGGGGAGCATGCGGGGCATTGAGCGGCCCTGGCGGTCGGTGTACGTGATGTTGGAGGGCGCCGGCCGGGAAGTGCTGGAGGACGGCGGGTGTTATGAGTTTCCGGCGCTTTGTCCGCGCTGGATGGTGACGGCGTCGGACATTTACGGCGCGTCGCCCGCGATGGACGCCCTGGGCGATTGCCGGCAGCTTCAGAAGATCACGGAGGACGCGCGTCTGGCGTTGGAATTGGAGGTCCGGCCGCCGTTGCTGGTGTCGGCGCCGACGGACGCGCGCCTGAATATTTCGCCGGGCGCGGTGAATCGCGTGTATGCGGCGACGCAGGGCGGCGCGACGGTAACGCCGCTGTACCAGGCCAGAGCGAACCTGCAGGGGGCGGAACGGACGCGGGCCGAACTGCGGGAGCAGATTCAGCGCCATTTCCACAACGATTTGTTTTTGATGATCAGCGAGGCCGACAAGCGGATGACGGCCACGGAAGTGGCCGAGCGCAACGGCGAGAAGATGCTTATGCTCGGTCCGGTGCTGGACCGCCTGCGTTCGGAATTGTTTCAGCCGCTTATCGAGCGCGTGTACGGCATGATGGACAGGGCGGGGATGATTGCGCGTCCGCCGGACTACCTGGCCGGCAGGGATTTGAAGGTGGAGTTTATTTCCATCCTGGCACAGGCGCAGAAGCAGGCGGGCATAACGGCGATCAGCCGTCTGGCGGCCTTTGCCGCGCAGGTTATGCCCATGTACCCGGAAATTGTGGATAAAATCAATTTTGACGAAGCCCTGGACCTGTGGGCGGACATGGAAGGCGCGCCGCCCAGTCTGCTCCGCTCCGATGAGGAACTGGAGGCCCGGCGCGTTCTGCGGCGCGTCCGTCCGCAGGGGAATGATTCCCCCGCGGACCCTGCACCCGGAAACAAGGATTCCCCCGCGGACCCCGCACCCGGAAACAGGGCTTCCCCCGCGGCCCCCGCATCCTGAAACAAGGCTTCCCCCGCGTACCCCGCACCCGGAAACAGGGAAGCGGAGTCTTGAGGCGGGTTTTCCTTCCCCTCTCTTTCTTCTCCTCCTCCCTGACAATCGCTGAAAGAAAATTATATTCCATGAAGCGCATTTTCTCGCTTGACTTTATTCCAAATTGAGATATAATTATCTCAACAAAGCCCCGGTGACGGGCGGCCGGCCCGACTGCGGCGACAAGTGCTCACCGGCGGCATACCGGCCGCGCCGCGGCATGCCGCAC
The DNA here is from genome assembly GCA_031271265.1 of Desulfovibrio sp. Lineage (GTDB taxonomy): Bacteria > Desulfobacterota > Desulfovibrionia > Desulfovibrionales > Desulfovibrionaceae > Frigididesulfovibrio. The sequence goes on from JAISWB010000095.1 coordinate 2,216, forward strand.
CGACCCGGAACCCGGAATATGCCGGCACCGTAAACACAAGGAGGACTACCGATGGCTGACGATCCGACCGCCGCCGCGAGCGGCGGCGAACTCGACAATACGCTTGCCGCGGGCGACGGGAATACCGCCTGCCGGGACGCGGATACCCTGCTCGGCGCATCCGCCGGCGGGAGCGGGAATAATGCCGCGACCGGCGCTGCTGCCGGGGGCCGGGACAACGCGGGCGTTCCCGCCGGTCAGGACGGCGCGGCCGCTCCCGCCGGCCGGGATGACGGCAAAGCCGGCGACAAGGCGACGGACGTTGATCCCGCCGACAGGGTGCCGGATACCCCCGAAGGTTATACGTTGACCTTTGCCGACGGCACGCGGGTCGACGCGGCCCTGCTCGACGGGTTCAAGTCCACGGCGCACGCCGCCGGCCTGACCCTAAGGCAGTCGCAGACCCTGGCCGCGCTTTATGAAAAACATGTCGCCGAAATGGACGACGCCGCGCAACAGGCGCAACGTGAGGCGCTGGACAAGGCCCAGGGCGAATGGGAGGCGGAAATCAAAGGCGACAAGGATTTTGAAGAAAACTACGCGCACGCCCGCCGCGCCCTGCGGCAATTCGGGTCGCCGGAGCTTACGACGGTCATGAACCAGACGCGCATCGGCTCCTTCCCGGCCTTTTTCACCTTTGTCGCAGCCGTGGGCAAAGCCCTGGCCGAACCGGCATTCAAAGGCGCATACGCCGGCTACCCCGGCAAATCCCTCGGCCGGATCCTCTATCCGGACATGCGATAACATTCAGGAATTTTTACTGTAAAGGAGCAACGACCGTGGCCGTAACCGCCGAAGAACCCGCAAACCTCGCCGATATCGCCAAACGTCTGGACGCGAACGGCAAAATCGACGTGATCGTCGAGCAACTCGCCAAAACCAACGAAATCCTGGAAGACATGCTCTTTCAGGAAGCAAACCTGCCGACCGGGCACAAAACCACCATACGCTCGGACCTGCCCACGGCGACGTGGCGTCTGCTGAACTACGGCGTGAAACAGGGCAAAAGCAGAACGCAGCAAATCGTCAGCACCTGCGGCATGCTCGAAGCCTACGCCGAAGTGGACAAGGCGCTCGCCGATCTCAACGGCAACACAGGGGCCTTCCGCGTGTCGGAAGACCAGGCTTTCCTGCAGGCAATGAACATCGCCATGGCCGATACCCTGTTTTACGGCGATGTCAACGTAACGCCGGAGCGCTTCCACGGCTTTGCCGCGCACCTTTCCACCGCGGCGCAGAAGAACGTGGTCAACGCGGGCGGAACGGCCGGCGGCAGCCTGACTTCCATCTACCTGTGCGCCTGGGGACCGCAAACCGTGTTCGGCATTTATCCCAAAGGCAGCAAAGCCGGCTTCCGGCACAACGATCTGGGCGAAGTGACGCTGTTCGACGCCGACGGCGGCAAATACCAGGGGTACCGCACCCACTACAAATGGGACCTCGGCCTCGTCGTGCGCGATTGGCGTTACCTCATCCGCATCGCCAACATAGACCTTGCGACCGTCACCGACGACAAATTGATTGAAATGCTGGTCACCGCTTCCGAGCTTCTGCCGGACCAGAAACTCGGACGCCCGGTCTTCTACATGAACCGGCAGACGCGCACCCGTCTGCGTCTGGCCCGCCTGAACAAAGGCAACGTCCAACTCTCCTTCGACAACGTCGAAGGCAAAAAAGTCATGACCTTCGACGAAATCCCCGTGCGGCGCAGCGACGCCGTCGTCTGCACCGAAAAACGCGTCCAGTAACCCGCGCGACGGGGAACGCCCCGCGCAAGGCGTCAGACGCCCGCGCTACCGTCACTATAACCCACGCGACGGGGAACGCCTTGCGCAAGGCGTCAGACGTCCGCGCTACCGTCACTATAACCCACGCAACAAGGAACACGCCGTGATACTCGACAACGAAACCATGTTCTCCAAAGCCCAGGGCCCGATTACCGCAAGCGTCGCGTCAACCGACGTCGTAGACCTCGGCGGCGGCGACGCGGGACCTTCGGAACGTCTCTCCCTCTTCGTGACCTGCAACCCTCCCTTCACCGGCGCGGGCACGCTCACCGTCGAACTGCAAACGGCCGATGCCGTCAGCGGCGGCGCCCTCACCTCCCCCGTCACCGCGGCGGCCTACGCCGTCGCCAACGCCGCCCTGCTCGCAGGCGGCAAGCTGCTCTCCGCCCGCCTGCCCCATCGCATGAAACGCTATGTCCGCCTCAACTACGTCCTGAGTACGAGCGCCACCCTGGCAGCCGGCAAACTCACCGCCGGTCTGGTCCTGGATATGTACGCCGTCTGACGGCGCGGGGCGGGAGGCATTCCGGGCGTTGCAATTTCAGCGGGGCGGCAGTGCCTGAAACCCGCACCATAGGCCGATGCGGAGAAAAATGAGGGTCAAGGGGCATCATGCCCCTTGCGGGAGCCGGCCTGAGCAGGTGCAAGGCCGGCTGGGCAGCGCCCCGGCCGCCGGAGGCACATTCAACCAAGTCGCGGGATACAGTCATGCAATCCACGGTACAGCTTTTCAACACGGCATTGGCGCGATTGGGAGGGGAGCAACTTCTTCCGTTGACGTCGCCGCAGGAGGACAATGCGCTTGGGGCGTTGTGCGGGAATGTGTTCCCGCATGTGCTTGACCGGGCGTTGCAGGCGCATGCGTGGGGGTTCGCGCTGCGGACGGCGGTACTTGCGCCGGTAGCGGGAACGGTTTCGCCGGCCGGGGGGTTCGGGCGCCGGTACATGCTGCCTGCGGACTGCGTGCGTCCGGTCGGGTTGGAGGCGGGAGGGCGCAGTCCGGCGTATGTGGTGCGGGGGAGCGCGGAGGGTGCGGTGTTGTTGTGTGACGAGAGTCCGGCTGTTTTGGCGTATGTGGCGCGGGAGCCGGACCCGAAGCGTTGGCCGGCGGGGTTTGCGGACGCGCTGGCGTGGGGTCTGGCGGCGGAGTTGGCGACGGCGCGGATCAACGACCCGCAGCGGCAGCAGTATTATGTGCGCATGTATCGGGAAGTTTTGGGGGAAGCGGCGGCGCAGGACATGCGGGAGAGCAACCCGCGTCCGGTGTTGTCGGCGTGGAATGCGGCGCGCTTCGGCGAATGCAGCGACGTCGGGGGTGAGCGGTGACGGCCGGGCCGGGCGTCGTCCTGCAGGGGGCGTTCACGGCGGGCGAGCTTGCGCCGTCTCTGGCGGCGCGCGTGGACCTCGACAAGTACGCCAAGGGCTGCCGGACGCTGAAGAATTTCCTCGTGCAGGCGCACGGCGGGGCGGTGAAACGTCCCGGCTTCGAACTGCTGGATATTCTGCCGGGACCGGCCGTCCTTGTGCCGTTCGTGTTCAGTCCGGACCAGGCCTACTGCCTTGTTTTCGGCGAAGCCCGGATGCGCGTCGCGGCGCATGACGGCTTCGTGCAGGCGGACGGCGCGCCCTACGGCATCGCAAGTCCCTATACCCTGGCGCAGGCGCGCGGGCTTTCCTGGGTGCAGAGCGCGGACGTGCTGTTTCTTGCCTGCCGCGATGTGATTCCGTACAAATTGCAGAGGTACGGGCATACCGACTGGCGATTCGCGGCCATGAATTTTACGGCGCCTGTCGAAGCTCCGCTCTGGGATTCCCGGACCGTCACGAACCATACTTACGCAAAGGCTTACGGCGCAGGGCAGGCGTATACGCATTACGCGCATACGGATCCTGAAACGGGACAAACGACGTCCGGATACGCGCCGATAAACGACGACCTGTACACGCGCGCGTCGACGGATACCCATGTTCCGCATATTGCCTTTATAAACGGCGCGAAGAATTCGGACGGTTCGCCTTCTCCGGCGCAACTGACGACGCCCTATACCTATTATGTGACGGCGGTAAGCGCGGAGGGCAAAGAAAGCGAAGTCTCCGAAGGCGCGGAAATCACCGGGCCGGCGTCGAACAACTGGCAGGGCGGCGATTATGTCGCCCTGTCCTGGCGGGCGGTGGCCGGAGCCGTGGAATACCGCGTGTACAAGGCGACGTTCGGGGGCAGGCCGTCCTTCATCGCGGCCGGGACAAACCTGACATACAACGACAACAACGCGGCTCCGGCGATAAGCGAAGCCCCGCCGAAGTATGAGGACCCCTTTCCGGGCGGGGATTATCCCGGCACGGTCTCCATTTTCGAGCAGCGTCTCGTGTTCGCGTCCTCGCGCAACAGACCGCAGACCATCTGGATGAGCAAGAGCGGCGATTACGACAATTTTGCGAAATATGACCCGGTGGGCGCGGATTCTCCTCTGGAGTTGACCGTTGCCGGCTGTGAAGTGTCCGGCGTGGAATGGATGGCCTCGCTGCGTTCGTTGATACTCGGCGCCGCGGGCATGGAGTGGGAGGTTTCCGCGCGCGGCGGGGAGGCCTTTTCCGCGAAAAACGCGCGGGTTGCGCCGCAGAGTTACTGGGGCAGTTCGCTCAAGAGCGTGATTACCATAGGCAACGTCATCCTGCATGTGAGCGGTTCGGGCAGGCAGGTGCGGAACCTGCAGTATGATTTTACGTCGGATTCTTACGGCGGCACGGATCTTTCCATACTGGCCGCGCACCTGTTGGAGGACGGCGGGATAACGGGCTGGACCCACGGGAAGTATCCGGATTCCGTAGTCTGGGCCGTGCGCGACGACGGCGTGCTTTTGGGGTTGACGTTTCAGAACGAGCACCAGGTGTCGGCGTGGCACAGGCATGAGACGCGGGGGCGCTTTGAAGCGGTGTGCGCCGTGCCGCACGGCCGGGAACACTCGTTGTTCGCCGTGGTGGAGCGCGAAGGGGCGTATTGCCTGGAACGCATGGCGGAACGCTTCAGGGCGTCGGAAGCGGCGCGGGCGGTGTTTTTGGACTGCGCGACGACCTACTCCGGGGAAGCGCGCCGGGAGCTTGCCGGCCTTGAGTACCTGGAGGGAAAGGAAGTCGGGATATACGCGGACGGGGCGGTGCAGACGCCGCGCACGGTGCGGGACGGGAAGATTACGCTGGACCGCCCGGCCGCGTCGGTGACCGTGGGGTTGGCGTATACGGCCGACCTGGAAACGATGCCCGTGGAGGTGGTCGGACAGGGCGGGGCGAGCGTCGCGTTGAAAAAGACCGTCAATGCGGCGGACATCCTGTTTCGGGACAGTATGGGCGTGAAAGTCGGGCCGTCGTTCGCTCCCGGCGCGTTGCAGGAGGTCTTCCGGCGCGGGACGGAGCCTTACGGAGCGCCGCCGGAGCCGTTTTCCGGCATAAAGAGCGTGGTGTTGCCCGCCTCGGCCGACAACGTCGCGACCGTATGCATCCGCTCGGATACGCCCACGCCGGTAACCGTCCTGGCCATTGTCGGCAGAGTACGGGTGAACGCGGGATGAAAACGTCAACCTTTGTTCAGCAAACGGAAATATGCATCACGGGACAGACCGGCAGTGCGAAGCAGTCTTTGGATGATTGCAACATCAACTTCTTCATATTCAGGAATGATAACAGGTCGGAGAACGCCGGGCTTCTCATAAACCCTGTGGCTGGAAGCCTGACGAACAAACGAAAACCCTGCCGACAGGAAAATCCGCTCCAAGGTTTTCCAATGCTGAGGCGTCAGGCGCTGCATTGTTGCGCCGGTTCTGAAGAAGCGACGCCGGACGGCGGATACGCCCCTGCCGCTTCGGCAACGGCGCGTATCCGCGCTTTCGAGTATCCCGCCCGGCGCAGAACTTCTTCCAATGTGCCGCGTTGCAGGCAGGATTCGACAAACAGAGTGAGTGCTTCCCTGATGTTTTGCTCCGCGCGTTCAAAGGTTTCGCCCTGCGTGGCGAGGTCAAGGCCGGGGCAGGAAACTGTCCAGTGTTCAGCGGACGGTTTGAAATGTACTTCCACCGGTATCATGGATATCTGTCCCATAAACGCGCTCCTTGATCAAAGCGTAGCACAGGCACTCAGCAAGAACAAGATGCCGTCGTGAACAAACCTCGTATCGAACAAGCCCGCCCGGAGCATATTCCGTCCGTCGCCGCGCGCATGCGCGAGGCGGACCGGCGCGAAGTGCTGGCCTACCGCCGGCATACGCCGGAAGAAGCCCTGCGCTTCAGCCTGTCCCGCTCTCTTTTCGCCCGCACCGTCGTCGTCGACGGCCGCCCCGTCCTTATGTACGGCGTCGGCGTGCCCACGCTGCTCGGTTCCACGGGCAGTCCCTGGCTTCTGGCGACGGATGCCGTTTATGAGGTGTTGTTCTCTTTTCTGAAATACAGCCGCCCGGTCGTCCGGCACATGCAAAGCCTGTTTCCGCGTCTGGAAAATCACGTCCACGCGGACAACGCCCTGTCCATACGCTGGCTGCAATGGTGCGGGTTCAGCATTGACGATACGCCCGAACTGTTCAACGGCGAACCTTTTTACCTGTTTCGGAGGAATGCCGATGTGTGAACCGTCGACCGTCGCCATGCTTGCAGTGACGGCCATATCCACGGCCGTATCCATGTACGGGCAAAAGGTCGCCGCCGACAAGCAGGAGTCCGCGCAAAAGGCGGCCGCGGCCTACAACGCGCAAATCGCGGAAAACGAGGCCGCGACGCAGGAACAGCTTGCCCGCGCCGAAACGGCCGCGGGCATCGCGGAGCGGGAACGGCAACAGCGCGACGCCGCCCGCAAAATGTCCGACATGCGCGCGAACATGGGCGCGTCCGGTTTTACCCTGGACTCCGGCGCCAATCTTTCCCTGTTGGCCGATGCCGCCGCCGAACATCAGCACGACTCCCAAAGCATTATGAACGAGGCGGAGCAACGCGCCCGGCGGCACAAGACCGCGCAAACGAGCGCCCTGAACAGCCGCGACGCGGCGCTGTATCAAGGTGAACAGGCCGGGAACGACGGCGGCGCGGCGGCGCTCGGCATGGCCGGCACCCTGCTCGGCGGCATAGCTTCCGGCATCGGGCAGTATGCCAGGGCAAGCGGGACGCGGGTCCCGGCAACGGCGAGCGCGGCCGCGCTCCCCGGCGCTTTCAGAACGCCGTCCCTGAAATTTTCATGGAACCCCTGAGGCGGATTGTCCCTCCGCCCGGAACTGTACGGCGCGTTCACGCCGCCCGCTCACGTTTCTCCTTCCATGCCGCATAACGCTGGTAAGGAAGCAGCAACAGAAACAGCGGCACGGAATACATGGCCGCAACCAGCACTTCCGGCAACGCGAAAAGCTGCGCCGACAAAACAAGCATAAGACCGTTGTTGGCCGTGCCCATGCTCACAACGTAGGCCGTGCTCCGGGCCGCGCTCCTGCCCCGCCCCGCAAGCATGCCTGTGCCCAGGAATACGGCCGCCAACAAAAACGCCCCGCCCAACGCCTCCGCCACCATAAAAGGATTGGCCCGCAACGGCTCGGAAAAACGCGAAAAAATCACGAACATGCTGCAGGCTATGGACGATACCGAAATCACGTAACGCCGGCGCAAAACCCCCGCCGCCAACCCCGGCGCTCCTCCCCACATCACCTTGGCAACGACGAACGGCACAAAAATATACAGCGCCAGCGCCAGCCCGGTCTTGAAAAACGCCGCCCACAACCCCGACCCGGCCTCCTGTCCGGCAACGTACAGGTAACTTACCACCAATATCGGCATGGTCAGCGGCAGAATCAGGCAACTCGCCACGACCCCGGCGATGATGAAAGTCACGTCCGCCCGCGCCAGCCTGCCGAAAAACGGCGCCGTCACCCCTATGGATACGCCCCCCATGAGTATGGCCCCCAAGGTATAACGGGGCAGCAACACCGCGAAAATGCCCCAGCAGACCAGAGGCGTCAGCAGCATCTTGATCCCCAGAAAACGGGGCAGACCGGCGATATCGGCCGCGCCGGCCGCCGCACCCGGCGCGGTCGTGTCCAGAAAACACAGCAGAAGCTGAATCATGAGCATCACCGTCAGCAGGTGACGCAACGGTTCGCCGAACTGCGGCAGGCAAACGCCCAAAAGCATCGCGCCGTACGAACATGCAAGGAAAATCAGGGTGTCTCTGTTCACGGCGCATCTATCCCACAGACGTTTCCCCGAAGTCAATCCGCCGTTCGACATTGTCCCGTTTTCCGCAAACCATACAGGATGGAAACATGACCGTCGAAACCACCCTCACCAAAATCATCTACGCGGGCAACGGAGCCGCGACGGAGTTCCCCGTCCCGTTCCCCTTCAGCCTGCCGCAGGACATCCGCCTGACCTGCACCGCCGCCGACGGAACGGAATACGACCCCTCCGGCAACTACCGCATCGCCGTCACCGCGTCCGGAGACGCGGCCGTCGTCTTCCCCCTCGCCGGCTCACCTCTGCCGCCCGGCGCCCGGCTCACCGTCCACCGGCACACGCCCCCGGTGCAGATCGCCGGCCTGCGCGCCGGCGGCGCTTTCAATCCCGAAGTCCTTGAACACGACGTCTTCGACCGCCTCGTGATGATGATCCAGGAACTGCACGAAGCCGTCGGCCGCGCCGTGAAATTCCCCCTCACCCTTCCGGAAGCGGACGCCGACGGCCTGCTCCGCGCTCTGCTCGCCGACGTCGAAGAGGCGACCCGCACCGCCGAGGACGCCCGCGCAACCGCCGCCCTGTGCCGCGCGTATCTCGACGCCCTCCCCGTTCCCGCCCCCGAAGACGCAGGCAAAGTCCTCGCCGTCGCCCTGGTAAACGATGCTCCCGCCTTTACCCTGAGACCCGACGCCGCGACAGCCGCCTCCGGATTCGCACAGTACACCCTGCCCGTCATCAACCCCGGCGGCAACGTCGCCGTCACCCTCGCCGACCTCGGGCACCCGCCTCTCCCCGCCCCCGTCCACCCCGTCGTCAGCCTGCTCTCCTCCCAACCCTACATCTTCACCGTCACCCACCAAACCCCCCAGGGATTCACCCTGCAAATCTTTTTCCCCGACGGCACCCCCGGCGTCACCTTCGCCGCCTTCATCGAGTGCGGCACAACCGAATGCGGCCCGCAAACATCCTGCGGCGCCCCCGGCGCCGGCGCCGACGTCCGCCTGCTCATCAGCATCCCCCTGCCTTCTGAAGCGTTTCAATGACGATTTTATACGCCTCCGGCGGCCGAGGCGGAGGGGGTCACCCCTTCCGGGGTTCGGGGCGGCGCGCCGATAATCTTCAACCTTGCACAAGGAGTGCGACATGGCTGATTTTGCCGCTTTCTGGCGTGACAGTGAAGCCGGGGTACCCGGCACCTTTCTGACGGCCGTGAACCTTGGGAGGATGCATCCGTCCGTGAGCAGCGCGCATCCACGATACCTGACGCCTGACCCCGGCAGCGCGCGCGGGCTTGTGTTCAGGGAAGGAACGTACCTTAAGCTGCGCGGGCCGGATGCGTTCGGCGCGGCGAGGCATTGTGTTTTCGGTGTAGAGGATGATTTTGCGGTTGCGGATGTCCGGCAACGCCTGGATACCGGTACGGAGTTGCTGCCCGGCCGCGATTATGCGGTTTACCTGCGGCTGTTGCCGCCGGATGCGGATTCTCCCGCATACAGGGCGGATATCGTCGTCAGCCTGGACCTGGACTGCCCGGCGGGGGCCAACCCCGGCACGGTGCGCAAGATCGGCGGGTTCCACACGCTCTGCGCCGATGCGGGAAGCATTTCGGGGCATCCGCTCTCCGGTCTGGGCGCGGGCGACATTCTTCCCGGTTCCCTGTGGGATCTGCTGCACCGCCCGCGCTGCGCGCCCGACGGCATGACGTTCGTGCCCGGTCTGCATCTCTGGGTCGACATCTACCTCCAGTCCGGGACCGGAATCGGCACACGTTCCGTTTTCAACGCGATAATAACCGCCGGCCGCAGCTACATGGATCATGTGGATGATTTGGCGGCGGCGGGCAAGCGGTTGCTTTCGGATGAGGAGTTCCAGGTCGCGGCCGCCGGTTCCAACGAGCAGGGGTGTTTGGACGCGCGTCCGGACACGACGGGCGGGCATACGGACGACAACGGCCGGCGGATGCTTTCCGCGTACGGGCTGGAGGATTGCTGCGGGGCGCTGTGGCAGTGGCTGAGCGGGGGCGGTTGGCGGTTTACGGACACTTCCGACGCTTTCCACCCCATAGCGGTAAATCCTTCTACGGACTGGCCCGGCGGCAAAGGGCAGATATACCATTCCGACGGACGCTCCGGGCTGATAGGCGGCAGCATGTACGGCAATCCGGCGGCGGCGTGCGGGTCGCGCGCCCGCAGCGCATCCGTGCCGCGCTCTGTCTGCGACAATAAAATAGCCTGCCGCGGCTGCGCCGTTCCGGCATAAAAGCCTCCAAACCATAAAGGAGCTTTCGCATGGTGATGACGAAGAAAAAGACCGGCACGGCGGGCATCGGGCTTGCCGCGCTTGTGGGCGCGGGGGCCGCGGCGCTGCTGCGGGTCATGATTCCCCTCTACGAAGGCGAGGTTCTGCGCGGGTACGCGGACCCCGTGGGGATAGCCACCAAATGCTACGGAGACACGGAAAACGTCGAAATAGGCCGGATATACAGCCGCGAGGAATGTCTGCGTTCGCTGGAGAAACGCCTCGCGGACCACGCCGGGCCGGTCACGGCCTGCGTGCCCGAGCTGGCGGGGTATACGGACGGGGAAAAAGCCGCGGCCGTGAGCCTGGCCTACAACATCGGCGTCGACGCGTTTTGCCGCTCGACGGCGGCGCGCAAATTCCGGGCCGGGGACAGGCAGGGCGCCTGCGCGGCCTTCGGCATGTGGAACAAGGCGGGAGGCCGCGTCCTGCCGGGGCTCGTGCGGCGGCGCGCGGACGAACGCCGCATCTGCGAAAGCGGTCTGGACGTTGACGCAAACCATGCCCTCAACATCAACCCGGGAGACTGACCATGCACTTTTTGCTGTCGCTGCCTCTTGTGCGGGACCTTGTCCGCCTGATAACGGACCGTTTCTCGACAACACGCGAAGACCCGCGAGACAAAATTCTGGAAATTGAACTGGAAACAGCCCGGCGCGCCGGGCACCGCCTTACCCCGCGCAAGGCCCTCGGGTATCTGGTCGTCTTCGGTCTGGCGCTGGAACTGGCGTGGCTTTGGGTCGCGCGCCTGGTTCCCGGTTCGGACGATTCACCGGATATTCTTCGGGAACTGCTGCGCCTGACCGCGACGCTCTTCGGCCTGGGATGAATTTGAAGGGGCGGCGGCCCGGCGGAGTTCGGGGCGGGGTCCCTGATTATACAGAACGTCTTCAACAAAATTCGCCCCGGCAGGAGTATGCCCTGCCGGGGCATTGTCGGTACGTTCGGATGGCGGGTACCGGCGTGTTGTGCGGGTGGAGAGCTTATGCTTCGGTTTTTTTGCCGGCTCTGCCGCGCCGTTCCCAGAGTTTCATTTCTTTCATTTTGTTGCGGCGGTCGCGCTGGAGGGCCTTTGCGGCCAAGGCCGCGCCTTTTTTGAGGCCCCATTTCTCCCTGTAGCTTTTGGCGTCCAGACCGTGCAGGGCCAGATGTTTTGCGGAAAGAATTTTGAACACCTTTCCGCATTCAAGGCATTGGACGCTGCGTTCCTTGATGCTTTTTTTCGCGTCGGGCGCGCCTTCCTGCACGGCTTCCGGCACGCTGCCGCCTGCCAGAGCCTTGAGGTCGAAGGCAAGTTTTTTGACCATAGACGTAATTTCGTCTTCCGTCATCGTCCTGACGGCGGCTTGGGCCTTAACGATGTCCAATGCTTCCTTCAGAAAATCGTTCATGTACGCTCCCTTTACAGTTGAAATTTTTGTTGACGCCGCCCTCAGGCTTTTCAGCAAGCCCACCGCTTGCCGTAAAGAAATGCAGGTGATGCGCCGGTGTGGTGCGCAACAATAAAGAAATTTTTTCGCGTTGTGAAGATATTTTTTGCTTTTTTTGCTTTTTTTTATTTTTTTTATGGCTCAAGCGGCCTGCCGAACGCCCCTAAGCCGTTCCTCGCGTGCGGAACTCCGCGCGTTCCTTGAGCAAGGCGGCGCCTGACCGACGCGCTTTACAGAACACAACAGCGCTGCGGAAACACCCCGGTTCGAGGGTGTTGACCTGCGCACGCCTGTACTCTGAAACAGTCGTGGGACAGAGCTTATCCGAAACAGAAACATCCTTTGGGCAATACTCTTACCGCGCCAAAGCGCAACCGCGCCACGCCGTTTTGCCTTGCCGGCTGCGGCGTGAACGCGGTTTACTTCAAAACTGCATGGACGTTTGAGGGGTGGACGCGGACACCGTTCGACAACACCGCGCGAACGCGGTTCACTTCAGAGCTGCACGGACGCAGTTCCGATCCGGAAGTCGTACAAGGGAGCGAACAGGCCGTACCTGCCGCGAGGGCCGGGCATGGACGCAGTTCCGATTTTGAAGTCGTACAAGGGAGCGAACAGGCCGCGCCTGCCGCGAGGGCCGGGCATGAACGCAGTTCCGATTTTGAAGTCGTACAAGGTCTAGCGGCCGCTGCTGCGGCGCTCTTCCCGGAACTGTCGCCCGTTGTCGGTCCCGCGTTGCCGTTCTTCGCTGCGCTGCCGTTCGTATTGCCCGCTTTGCCGCTGCTCTCGAGGCTGCCGCGCGGAGCCGCTCCGGGGCTGTTCGCGGTTCTGCCGTTCGTCGCGACCGGTCCGAGGTTCTTCGCGGCGCTGCTGTTCGCGTACGCGCGTCCGTTGTTCTCCGGGGGTTTGCCCGTTGCCGCCGCGACCTTCCCCGCCCCGCACTTTCATCTCATGCGCCCCGCGGTCCTGTCCGGGAGTTTCTTTCCGGCCGGGCTCATCGCGGAAGACCGGCTGTTTCTGTCCCGGCGCGCCGCTGCGGCGTTCCTGCGTCCCGCGTTGCTCATGCAGTTCGCGTTGCGTTTCCCTGCGCCGGCGCATTTCGTCGTTGATGCGCACATGTTCCCGGCGTTCCCATTCCCGGCGTTCCGCTTCCAGGCGCAGCCGTTCGCTCTGTGTGCGCGCGGCATGTTCGCGGGCCAGACGTTCCCGGCGCGAATGCTCGAACGCGTCTATCTGCTGCCGATAATAGCTCCTGTCCGTTGCATCGTAATAGTAGTACGCGTCGTCGTCATAGGGAGCGTCCACAATGCAGCCGCCTGAAAAAAGGCAGGCCGCCGCCAGGGCGATGCCCGCCGCGGCCCGCGCCGTTGTCGATGCTTTTTCTGCTGCCTGCATGGAACATCCCTCCTTCATTCAATGCAACGGCACGCGGTGCATTTCCAGGGCCGCGCCCAGTTCGGTTACGGCTTCTTTTTTGTCCCGCCTGTCCAGGTTGCGCAGGTTCCAGCGCAGCGCCCGCGTCCCGGCCTCCGTGCGCAGCAGGAAGGTAATCGCGTTCGTGTCTTCCAGGCGCGCTTCCTCGACGTCGTCATACGCCGCCGCCAGAAGGGGCGCGAAAAAGGCCGGGCTGAAGATGAAATATTCCTCGTGCAGGCTCAGGGCAGGCTGTTTACCCGCCCGGAGCATGCAGTAAACGCCGGCTGCCGTGAGCCCCGCGCCGACCAGCATAAAATCCGGAGAGCGCAACAGCGCGTAACATGCGAAGGCCGCCAGGGCAAAGAGCGCGGTCAACGCGCGCGCCGTGGTCAGGTAGGCCGAACGGAAGGCGAAAAAAGGCCGCGTGCGGGCCGCTCGCGGCGGCGCCGTCCTGTAACCCGCGAATGTTGTCCTGCCGTGGGAGAGGGCGCAACCTATCAGGTAAGGCAGGCTGCCGGGCAGCATGAAAAAGGAGGCCAGAGCAGCCGGGATCAGGCCGTAGCCGCGCCCGGAGGCGATCAGGGCAAGGGCAAGGGCCTGAAGGATCAAAAGGCCGAAAAAGAGCGGACGCACGGCCAGCACGGCCTGGATGAAGTTTTCCGCCGTTGCCCGGTCGGACGCGGAAAGGGTGGAGAGGTCCAGGGCGTTGATGCCGGCGAACACCAGCCAACCCATGGCCAGGTTGAGAAGGAGTCCGCCCCAGGCCGCCGGATGTATATTACGCATGTCTGATGTGTACACAGGCGGGCGCGGGCCGTCAAGGAACCTTTCCGCGCGGTATGAGGACGACTCCTGTCGGGCGTACCTTAAAAGAACTCACAGGAAAAAAGAACTCACAGGAAGGCTTGCCCTTTCCGCAAGCTCCTTACATTGCTCCTTCGAAAAAAAGCAAGCTGCGCGCGGGCCGTGCTCAGGCAAGCACGGCGATTTCTTTTCCGGTGACGGAACCTAAACGTACTCCTACATGGGGAAGCTGGTACTCAGGCAAGCACGGCGATTTCTTTTCCGGTGACGGAACTGTCGTATCCGGGGAGCGCGGCCAGTTCCCGGCGCAGCCTGCCGGAATGCATAAGGTCGAGCAGCGCGGCCGCGACCGGATGCTGCTCAAGGTCAAGAGGGATAATCACATCGCAACGGGTAACGGCCAGCGGTATGAAGTCCAGGCCGAAAGCGTCGGCCGCCGCGCGCGGGCCGAGCGCCGCGTCGGCCGCGCCGCAGGCCGTGCGGCAGGCGCCTTCGCCGTGCGAGCGGACTTCACGCGTATAGCCCTCGACCATGGACGCCGGTACGCCGCACGCGGCGAGATGCCTGTCCAGCAGGCGGCGCAGGGCCGCTCCCGATTCCCTGTTGACGAAACGGACGCCGGGCCGGGCCAGGTCTCCAGGGGACCGTATCTCCAAGGGGTTGCCCTTTGCCGTCATCAGCCCTTCTTCAAGGTTTGCGAAGGCCGTAACCCGGCAGGGCAGGGCGGCCCCGCCCGTTGCCGCGCGCAGGGCTTCCACATTGGCTTCGCCCTCGCCCTCGCCGTCGTTGTGAAAATGGCTGGACGCCGCGTGGATGCAGCCTCCGGCCAGCAACTCCAGCGCGCGCCCGCTGGAGGCAAAGAGGCAGCGTACCCGCGCCGTAGGCAGAGCCCGGCGCAGGTGGTCGTCCAGCAGATCCAGGGCCGGGTCGCAGCCCGCCAGCAACAAGCTTTCTTCCAGGGCTTGCGGCGAGGCATGCAGCCGGGCGCGGTTCGGGCCGGACAACAGTCCGTCCGCGGCCCGCAAGGTGAAAGGCATCGAAGCGTGCAGGGCCAGCCCCACCAGCCTGTCCCGCACCTTGCCCACGGCAAGGCGGGTGCCCGCCGGCAGACCCTCGTCCGGCAGGCTCAATTCCTGCTCGTTTTCCTCCCAAAGCATGAACAGATCCTCGACGGCGCAGTTGAAAACCTTGGCCAGCCGCAAAGCTGAAAGCGTATTGGGGAGGTATCTGCCTTTTTCAAGGTCGACGACAGCCTGCCGTTTTATGTGGATCCTGCGCGCAAGTTCCTCCTGCGACCAGCCGCGGCGCAGGCGGTAGACTTTCAGGTTGCAGCGGATTTCAGGCGGTTCGGGCACGGCGGACTCCGGGGGGCAGTTTTCCGGTTACAGCGCGGATTTCGGGCGTTTCGGGCTCAGCGGACGCACGGGAGGACGGTTTTACGAGTACAGCGCGAATTTCAGGCGGTTCGGGCACGGCGGGCTCCCGGCGGGATGCTTTTCCGGCAAAGGGTTCGCGGGAAATCATTTCCCCACTCGTTTGGTGCTTGACTTCCTGTAACGCCTGACGTAGCAAAACACAATGACGTTTTTAAACGTCATTGTGTCATGGCCACACAACATTCATCGGAAAAGGAGAGCAACTGTGAAACGCCTTCGCAACCTTTGCGCGCGGCTTTTGCCGGCCGCGTTTGTTTCGGCATGTCTGATCCTGTCCGCGGCCGGCATGGACAGGCCCGCGGCCGCGGCTGCCGCGGAACCGGAGATCGTGGTGTTCGCGGCCGCCTCCACCACCAACGCGATCAACGATATTGTCGCGCTTTACGCCGCAAAGGGGTTGGGCAGCGTCAAAACCTCGTTTGCGTCTTCCTCTACTTTGGCCAAACAGATCGAGCAGGGCGCGCCTGCCGACGTGTTCCTGTCCGCCAACACGGAATGGGCCGACTACCTGGAAAAGAAGAACCTTGCGGCAAAAGGCACGCGCAGCAACCTGCTGCGCAACCGCATCGCGCTGGTTGCGCCCAAGGACAGCCCCATCGGGAGCATTGAGATCAAGCAGGGCTTTTCGCTTCTGCCGGCTCTCGGCAAAGACGGCCGTCTGGCCGTGGGCGACCCCGCGCATGTCCCGGTGGGTATGTACGGCAAGGAGGCCCTGACGAAACTGGGCGCATGGGATGCAATCAAGGACCGCATTGCCCCGGCCAAGGATGTGCGCGCGGGCCTGGCTCTGGTGGAGCAGGGCGAAGCCCCGTTGGGACTGGTCTATGAAAGCGATGCCGTTGCTTCGGGCAAGGTGAAGGTCGTCGGGATTTTCCCGGCGGGCAGCCATACGGATGTCGTCTACCCGGTCCTCGCCGTTGCCGGGCAAAAGGTCGGCCCGGCCGGAAAGTTCATCGCTTTCCTGAAAACGCCGGAGGCACTGGCTGTCTTTAAGAAATACGGCTTTGCCGGGATCTGAGAAGAAGCGGGCATGGAAGGTCATCTCAACATCGGCCGGGCTCCGAATCAGCCGGGGCGGAATCATCCGGCTGACGGCGCCGGAAGCGGATTGAAACGCACATGGAATGGCTGCGGCTGACCCCGGTCGAGTGGGACGCCATGCGTCTGAGTTTACGCGTCGCCGTTTGGGCGGTGCTGCTCAGTCTGCCGGCGGGCATCGGCGCGGCCTGGGTTTTGTCGCGGCTGGATTTTCCGGGCCGGAGGCTGCTCGACGGGTTCATCCACCTGCCTTTGGTGTTGCCGCCCGTGGTCACCGGCTACCTGTTGCTGCTGACTTTCGGGCGCAACGGTTGGATAGGCGGTTTTCTGTATACGCATTTTGAGTTCACGCTGGCCTTCAAGTGGACCGGCGCCGTTCTGGCGTCGGCCGTCATGGCCTTCCCGCTCATGGTCCGGGCCATCCGCCTTTCCATGGACAATGTGGACAGGGGAGTTGAGGCGGCGGCCCGTACCCTGGGGGCAGGTCCGCTGCGCGTTTTCTTCACGGTTACCATGCCGCTTGCCCTGCCCGGCGTCATAACCGGGTCGGTGCTGGCCTTTGCCCGCAGTCTGGGCGAGTTCGGGGCCACGATTATGTTCGTGTCCAACATACCGGGCCGGACGCAAACCCTGCCTCTGGCCCTGTATACGCTCACTCAGGTGCCGGGCGGCGAAAGCGGCGCCATGCGCCTGTGCGTCATTGCCGTGGTCATCGCCATGGCCGCCCTGGTGAGTTCCGAACTTCTGTCCAGGCGGCACACGGCCGTGTTGAACGCGTAGGCTCGGCACGGAGGCGCGGCAGCGGGCAATGTTTTTTCAGACTCCGGCGGCCGGGGCTTCGCCCCGAACCCCGCCGGGGGAAATGATTTCCCCCGGACCCCCGCAATGGAGGTCAATGCAAAAAATGTAAATGTTACAAGGCGGTAAGCGTGTCATGGAAGCGCGGGCCGGGCGTTGAGGCGCGCCCGCGGAAGCTGAACAGTCGGAGGTTTGCCGTGGAGGTGCGGGTCAGTCGCAGGCAGGGGCAGTTCCTTGTCGATGTCGACTTTGCGGGGGCGTCGTCCGGGGTGACGGCGTTGTACGGTCCATCCGGGGCGGGTAAAAGTTCGGTAATCGGCATGATTGCCGGACTGGCGCGTCCGGATTCCGGCCTGGTCGTCGTCGGCGGCAGGGTGCTGTTTGACTCCGCGCGCGGCATCGACCTGCCGCCGGAAAAGCGGCGCCTGGGTTGCGTGTTTCAGGACGGGCGGTTGTTCCCGCACCTCAGCGTGCGCTCGAACCTGTATTACGGCATGAAGCTGGTCGCCCCGGCGGAGCGCAGGATCCCCCCGGAGCAGGTCATAGCCCTGCTCGGCATTGAGCATCTGCTGGACCGCAGTCCCAAAAATCTGTCCGGAGGCGAGAAGCAGCGCGTGGCCGTAGGCCGTGCTCTGCTCATCAGCCCGGCGGCGCTGTTGATGGACGAGCCGTTGGCTTCGCTGGACCCGGCCCGCAAGGACGAACTTATCCCCTACATTGCCCGCATCGGCCGGGAATTTGCCATGCCCGTCCTCTATGTCAGCCATTCGTTGACGGAAATCCGCCGTCTGACGGACACCGTCGTCTTTTTGCGCAACGGCAGGGTCGAGCGGTCCGGGCACCCGGCGCCGTTGCTCCGCCCGTTGCTTTCTGTTTCCTGACATACTCCGGTTCCCGGTTTTTCTCCGTTGCCGTTTTTCGCAAGGAAGGCCGGTCCCGGCGCAAAGCGGCGCGCCTTCCCTTTGCCTGCGCGCAAAAGCGGGCCGGCCGAAACACGGGGAGCGGCGCGCCGCGCCATGATGTCCGGCGGCACGAAAATTGAATTTAATGCGGGAAAGGTCCGCAGGGGAGAAAATTTTTCCGGCCCGGCAAACGCGCGCATTGCGGACTTGAAGTTTTCAATCCGCATCCGGCTTCGCCTGAAGGATTTTCTGATGAAAATTTTGAACCTGGACGGCATGAACCTCGTGTCCGCCTTCAGATCTCTGGGACATGTCGTGATCAGCGCCGGGTACCTGAAGGGCTGTGATATACACATAGACAGGCCGTACAACGCGCTCTCGGTATACGACCGGGTGTGTTCCGTCGGTTTTGTGCCCGATTTCGCTTTTTTGTGCGATTCCGGCAACCTGCCCTATTTCCATAATCTTGAGGAACTGCCCTGTGCCTCGGCGTTCTATTCCATAGACACCTGGTGCAACCACTGGCATCTGCCGTTTGCCAACGCCTTCGACATCGTGTTCGCGGCTCAGAAAGGGTATGCGGAAGCCGTTGCCGAATGCGGGGTTCCCGTGTTGCGGCTGCCGCTTTTCGCGCCTTCTTCCGTTATCCCGCACGTGGATGTACCGCGCGACGTGCCGGTGTCGTTTGTCGGTACCGTAAGACATAAAAACAACCCGGACAGAGAGCCTTTCTTGAAAAAATTTAAGGAAATACACCCTCTTGTCATATATTCGGGGCCCTATGCAGAACTTTACGCCCGCTCGCGCGTGGTGTTGAACCAGTCGGCCAGTTCGGAGGTCAACTTCCGTTGTTTCGAGGCCATGGCCTGCGGGGCGGGGTTGCTGACCGAGCGGGGGTGCATGGGCATGGAGGATTTGTTCGTGGAAGGCGAAACCATACTGCCCGGCTATATCCGCAACGACCGGCACGGCGCGGCGGCGGCGGCGGCCCGCGCCCTGGCCGATCCGGCCATGCTTGCCCGCGTGGCCCGGGCCGGGCAGGCGCTGGTTATGGAGCGCCACCTGGACCGGCACAGGGCGGCGAGCATAACAGCGGCAGCGGCCTCATGCCTGGAAGGAAACCTGCCGGCAAAGCGCCTGAACGAACTCCCCCGGCGCAAGCACCTGATCAGCACGGCCTATGCCATGATCGGCATGGATATCACAGATGTCGCCCTGCGGGAGCATGCGCGGTTTTTTCTCGACCTGTCGGCGCTGTACTACGCGGCGCGCGCAGCGTAGCGCCGGAGGCGCTGTTCCCCGGTCGGCTGCACTAAAATACCGTAGCCGTATATCGTTATACGAAATTGATATTTCACACTTTCTTTCAGCAATCTTATAAAATTTCCGGGGGCTGTTTATCCGCATCGACGGCAAAGGCGGTCGGCGTATGCATCTGAAAAAAACACCACCGGGCAAAGATCGCGTCCATGCGCACGCGGGCGAAGGAAACTTGAGTCCGCCGTACCGTCCTTCAGAGACGCCGGCAGCGCCGAAGACCCGCGGCAGAAGCCGGGCGCGGAGGACAGCGTTTTTTTTCATCGTCGTAATTCTGCTGCCCCTCCTGTACGGGGCGGCTGTTGTACAAGGCGCCGCTCCGATTCTGACGGAGGCCGAAAAGGAATTCATCCGTAAACACCCCGTTATCCGCGTGGGCATCAACCCGAACTTCGCTCCCTTTGAATTTTTGGACAACTGGCGGAATTACGCCGGCATCGCGCCGGACTATCTGGCCTTGATCAGCGAAAAAACCGGCCTCCGTTTCGCGCCTGCCGTGGAGGTTCCCTATACCGAAACGCAGGAAAAAGTCCGGGCCGGTGAGCTGGATCTGCTGCCCGCCCTGGACTGGACCGCGGAATGGGAAAAAGAATTCCTGCTGACGCAACGTTATTATGAATACAAGCCGGCTCTGGTGGTGCGGGAAGACAGCCCCTTCAAAAGCGTCGAAGAATTTCGCGGACGCCCTCTTGCGGTGCAGAAGAACACCGCCAACGTGCAATTCGCTTTTTCCACCCTTCAGGCCGGCCTCAGTCTGTACGCATCGGAAGAGGACGCCCTCCTGGCGGTCACGGACGGCAGGGAAACGGCCATGCTCGGCTATCTGCCTGCCGTTTTGCACGCGATCCGTAAACTCGGCCTGCCCAACCTGAACTATATCACCTTCGCCTCGGGCAACAGCAACGGTTTGTGCATGGGCGTGCGGACCGACCTCCCGGAACTGCGCGACATTCTGAACAAGGCGCTCGCGGCGGTCACGCCGTCCGAAAAGGCCGCGATACACAGTCGCTGGATCCATGTAAGCGGTATCGGCGACGCCGGCGAAAAACGGCGGATTCGTTACCTGGCGGGCGCGTCCGCGGCCCTCCTCCTTGCCATGGCGGCATTTATCGTACTGAAAATATACAGCCACAGAAAAAGAATCGCCCTGCACCGGCAGAATGAGTGCATACTGCAGAGTATGGTCCGGCAACGCACCGAAGATCTGCAAAACCAGACCCGGCTGGCCGTGGAAGCCTCCCATGCCAAAAGCGCCTTTCTGGCCACGATGAGCCACGAGATACGCTCGCCCATGAATGTCGTCGTCGGCCTCGCTGAAGTGCTGCTGCGGCGCGAGTTGCCCCCGGACGTCGCAAAGGAGGTCCGGTACATCAGGCAGGCCGGCGTCAGCCTGCTTTCCATTATCAACGATATTCTGGATTTCTCGAAAATTGAAGCGGGCAAGATAACCATCACCGATGAAGAGTACGCGTTCCGTGACCTGATCCGCGACGTTGAAGACATCATCCGCTTCAGGATCTCCGACAAGCCCGTCGACTTCATCGTGCGCATCGACGCGTGGTTGCCCGACAGGCTGCGCGGCGACATGAACCGCGTCAGGCAGGTCCTGCTGAACCTCCTCGGCAACGCCGTCAAGTATACCCGCCTGGGCTCCGTCACCTTGACGGTTATCGGTGCAATGACGGCGAACGACAAGGTCCGGCTTTTTTTCGAGGTGGCCGATACGGGGATCGGGATCAGGCGGGAAGACATGGACGCGCTGTTCAACAGCTTCGGGCGGGTTGATGTCCAAAGCCATCCGGAAATTGAAGGAACAGGTCTCGGGTTGACCATAGCCCGCAGCCTGTGCAGGGCCATGGACGGTGATGTCACGGCGACGAGCGAGTACGGAAAAGGTTCGGTCTTCACGGCTGCGCTGCTCCAGCGCGTGGTCGAACGGCGGCTGCAAAGCGTCTCCGTCGCGCAGGAGAAGACGCGAACGGTCACGTTCACCGCGCCCGAGGCCGAGGTGCTGATTGTCGACGATTTGCCGGGAAACCTGCTGGTGGCGGAGGGACTTCTGGCCCCCTACCGGATGCGCCTCTTCACCTGCGCGAACGGGCGCGAGGCCGTCGATCTGGTGACGGAGCGACCTTTTGATCTCGTGCTGATGGACCACATGATGCCGGTGATGGGCGGCGTGGAGGCGATGCTCGCCATCAGGGCACTGAACGAAGCGCGCTGCCGGACCATGCCCGTTGTCGCCCTGACGGCCGATGCCGTGTCCGGAATGCGGGAGATGTTCCTGGAGAACGGATTCAATGATTTTCTTTCCAAACCCGTAGATGTGGACCGACTGGACACTGTGTTGAGGCAGTGGATTCCCGCCTGCAAGCGTATCAGCGTGCCGGAGGACGGCTCCGGGCTTTGAGCGCGGCGGCGCAAGGAAGGCGGCGGCGAGCGGCGTCAACCTGCGGCATGCCATGACAAAATGGCAAGACTGCATCTGAACAGGATTCGCAGACAGTTTCAAAATTTGTTTTTTAAACACTTCAAACTGTAAATGTTGCTGTCCTGAAGCACTATTGGAAATTGGGATGTATAGTAAGTTTCAACTCCAAAAAATGTAAAAAGGGGTTCAGGTTTACGCATCGGTAGAGCAGCGCAGTTACGCGCAGCCAAACACACAGGAGCGCTTGGCTGTACTGCGCCGGCTCTTGCCCCGCGCCGGTGACAAGCGCACTTCCGCTATCTGTTCCACGCGGATCATCTCCTTCAGCCCTCCCCAGGCGTCTTCGCCCAGCCAGAGCTTACCGGAGCGGCTCATTTTTCCGTGTCTATCCGGCCCTTTTTTACATGCCTCTCAACACTTGACGGGAGGTTACCTTGCGGACTAAGAAAATAAGCCGCCGAATCGCGGGCTTGGTGAAGGGATCACCAATCCTCGCAGACGCAGTATTTTTCAGCCAACCAAGGAGTTTTTTGTGAAACGCCTCATCCACCTCACCCTTGCGGTTATGTTTGCCTCGGCGCTGACGGTCGGAACTCCATATTTTGCCGCCGCGCAAGAAAAAAAAGCGTTCGATGGCGTGACCTTACGCATCAACGGTTATGGAGGCGACTACAGCCGTATTCTGCAAGAATATGTCGCCAAGCCGCTGTTCGAAAAAACCGGGCTGAAAGTCGAATACCAGAACAGCACCGTGGCCGCGGCGGTCGCCAAAGTCATAGCCTCCAGGGACAACCCGCCCTTTGACATCATTATGGTAGACAGTCCCAATGTGCCCGAGCTTACCAAGTCCGGCCTCATTGAAGAAGTCACCCGGGACGAGGTGCCCAACATCAGCAAGCTGCTGCCCGGTGTTCGTGAGTTCGGCAATTACGGTGTACCCTTCCTGACCAACGCCACGGTTGTTCTTTACAACTCAAAACAAATCAAGGAACCCATCAAGTCCTATGCGGATCTGGCCAGAGCCGATCTCAAAGATCGCGTGGGTCTGCTCAGCCCCGACAACACCTGCGGTTTGCTGGCAATGATAGCTCTGGCAGAGGCGAACGGCGGCAGCCCCGACAATATGGAGCCCGCCTTTAAGGCTCTGGCAGGGATGAAAAAGAACATTGCCTCAGTGACCTCAGCCACGGTCAACCTGATGCAGATGTATGAACAGGAGGAAGTCTGGGCCGGCATCATGTGGGACGGCCGGGTGTACTCCATGCGCAGCAAGGGGCACCCCATAGAAACAGTTGCCCCTGAGGAAGGCGTATACGCATTATTCAACTACTTGGCGCCGGTCAAAGGTACAAAAAACAGAAAAGCGGTCCTGGCCTATATCAACCAGGCCCTCTCCGATGAAGCGGTCGGCGCTTTGGTGAACTTCTTCCGCTACGCCCCCTGTACCGACATCAAGCTGTCCGACGAAGTGGCCAAGGACGTGGTCGTCTACGGCAAAAACCAGGCCAAGCGCAAGTCGGTGGACTGGGAAAAGGTTTCCGGGATCCGCGGTCAGATCATAGAAGAATTCAATAAGGCCATGCGTTAGGCTCTGTTTTTGACTATGTAAGGCGGAGCGCCGCCCACCCGGGCTCCTCTCAACGGGGACTCGTGCCTGATGTATTCTCCTTCGCACTGCTCAGGAAAACGGCCCTTCGCCTTTGTAACATGAAAACATTGTCGGGCAACCCTTTCATGCGAAGGATCGGTTCCGGCACATTGTGCCCCGGCGGTACGTTTAAAGGGACAATGCGCAAGGCCGCTCATGCGGCCGCGTCGGCCGCAAACGTCCCCAACGTAAAATCCCGCGTATTTCGTCCGCTCCGTCCGCTGAATGTGTTTACCTTGTAAAAGGGGTTATTACGCGACGAAATCGATATCGTGAGGAACCCAACGCGCGCAGAACTAAAGGCTCAACCGGTGCCCGAATGCTCCGCCTTCTCCTCTTCTTGTAAATCATAACCCCCGCCGACTCGGGAAGCGGAAAATTTTTTTGTCAGCTTCGGTGATAACAGGAGAATCCATGGCCGGTTCAAGGACAAAACTTGCCCTACTGCTCGCTCCGCCGCTGCTGCTTCTCGTTACCTTTATGCTTCTGCCCCTGCTGGGCCTTTTCCGCTCCAGTTTTTTTGTGGGAAGCGGGCCGATCGCTTCCGGCTTCTCTTTTGAACAATATGCCAAGTTCCTGCTGGACGAGTATTATCTGGGCGTGCTGGCGGAAACAATCGGCATAGGCCTGTCTTCCGCTGTCTTGAGCGTGCTGATCGGCTATCCCGTAGGTTACTCTCTGGCGCGTCTACCTGCGGAAAAGCGTCGCCGGCGGCTGATTTTGGTTATCCTGCCCATGACTCTCAGCCTTGTGGTAGTCGTGTTCGGCTGGCTGGTTGCGCTCGGCCGCAACGGCCTGCTCAACTCCATTCTCATGGGACTCGGCGTGATCGACTCGCCTGGGCGCTTTCTCTTCAACCGCGCCGCTGTACTCCTTGTCTTGGTGCAACAATATCTGCCCTTCATGATTCTTTCAGTGATGAGCGGGGTCGCCCAGATCGATCCGGTACTCGAACAGGCCGCCGCCAATCTGCGGGCCGACCGTTTCACCACCTTCAGACGAGTTATCCTGCCGCTGTCTATCCCCGGCATCCTGTCCGGTTTCACTCTGGTCTTTATTCTCTCTGTGTCCGCCTTCATCACCCCTAAACTCATCGGCGGCTCGCGCGTGCAGATGATCGGCAGTCTGATTTATGAGCAGGTACTGACGGTGCTGAACTGGCCCTTTTCGGCTGCCATGTCCTTTGTATTGCTCACTCTGACGCTCGGACTGACGGCTCTCGCCAATACTCTGCTGGCCGTGCGTTTCACCGCAGACCAAGGAAAAAAGCATGCAAGCCGGCGCGCGTGACAAGGCAATGGCTGTCACGGGCCTGATCCTTCGGGCATCCGTCTATATTACTCTGGCTCTGCCCGCGGTAATCGTCGTCATCTCGTCGTTTACCGCCGGGGAAAGCCTGCGTTTTCCCCCGGAGGGTTTTTCCTTGAAATGGTATAAGGCGGCCGTAAACAGCGAGCCCTTCATGACATCCCTGTGGGTCAGTGTAAGGCTGGCCTGCATATCGACAGTGCTCTCGTTGCTGATAGGCTTGCCCGCCGCCTTTGCCCTGGACAGGTATGCCTTCAGAGGCAAAGAACTGTTCAGGACGCTCGCGCTGTCGCCGTTGGTGGTGCCCATGGTGGTGCTGGGCCTGGGCCTTTTGCAGTTTATGGCCTGGCTCGGCTGGAACCAGACCTTCTGGAGCCTGTTGACGGGCCATGTCCTGATCACCCTGCCCTATGTGGTCAGGACGCTGACGGCAGGGTTCTTCATGTTTGACAAAAGACTGGAACAGGCGGCCATGAACCTGCGAGCAACGCCCTGGACGGTGCTGCGGCGCATTACCCTGCCGCTGCTGGCGCCTTCGGTGATCTCGGCCGGCGTATTCGCCTTTGTGGCTTCTTTCGGAAATATAACCATATCCGTTTTTCTCGGCTTCGGCGGTGAGACCACTCTGCCCGTTCAGATATTCACCTACGTCGAGCACAGTTACGACCCCATTCTGGCTGCGGTATCCACTCTTGTCATTGTGGTTACTCTGACGGTCATCGCCATAGTCGAAAAATTTTCCGGAATGGATAACATCGTATGAACAAAACTCCCGGAACC
The DNA here is from genome assembly GCA_031271265.1 of Desulfovibrio sp. Taxonomy (GTDB): domain Bacteria; phylum Desulfobacterota; class Desulfovibrionia; order Desulfovibrionales; family Desulfovibrionaceae; genus Frigididesulfovibrio. Next base: position 27,848 of record JAISWB010000095.1, read on the forward strand.
CCAGCGGCTCAAAGCCTGCAGAGTGCGCAGGCAGGCGCGGATTCAGCCGAAATTGTAGTCTTCCTTGCGGACTTGAGAAAAAGTTACGGCAACTTCGATGCCGTGAAAGATTTTACCCTGAATATCCACAAAGGCGAGTTGGTGTGTCTTCTGGGGCCTTCCGGCTGCGGCAAGACCACCACCCTGCGCATGATCGCGGGTTTTATCGAGCCGACATCGGGCAGGATAGAAATATCCGGCCAAGACGTCTCCTTGCTGCCGCCGTATAAGCGGGACACGGGCATGGTGTTCCAGAGCTATGCCCTGTTTCCGCATATGTCGGTGGAGGCCAATGTGGCCTTCGGCTTGGAAAATTTAGGCATCGCGCCCGATAAAAGAAAAAACCGCGTTCTTGAAATGCTGCAGTTGGTGGAGCTTGAACATCTGGCCGGGAGATATCCCAAAGAACTTTCCGGCGGACAACAACAGCGCGTCGCTTTGGCGCGGGCCCTGGCCCTGCACCCGGCCGTGCTGCTGCTGGACGAGCCTTTTTCCAACCTGGACGCCCAGTTGCGCATCCGGTTGCGTGAAGAGTTGCGCAAACTGATCGGACGGGTCAACATCACCACCATCTTTGTAACCCACGATCAGGAAGAAGCACTCATGCTCTCGGACCGCATTGTGGTCATGCGAAACGGCGGCATAGAGCAAATCGGCACGCCGGAGGACATTTACGAAAACCCCGGTACCCGTTTCGTGGCTGAATTTATCGGCAACTGCTCTCTTTTACAGGGAATGGTGAAGGACGGCGTCTTCACCTCCGAAACCGGCCTGAGCATCCCCGCGCCCGGCAGAAAAGACGGCAACTGCTTACTGGTGCTGCGTCCGGAATACATCAGACCGGCGTCCGGGAAGGCATTGGGGCAACGCTATGCGGGCCTTGTGGAGTCTTCAGACTATTACGGCTCATTGACAAGGATCATGCTCTCCGTGGGACGCGACTCCTTTTTGCTCGAAGCCCACTTTCCGCCGGGCACGCGGCCACGCAAAGGCGACAGGTTGGAACTCGAAATCGACCCCCATGGCGTGCGCTTTGTAGAAGCGTAGCAACACGTTTGTTTTGAATGAGTTGAGTTTCGAGGGGCGCTCCACCTTGAACATCACGTCAAAATAGTTGAAGTACGTTGACATCCGGCAGGGTGCGGGGCAGCGCTCCGCATACAAAGACAATTCGCAAACTATCCCAACAGGAGTCCATATGCGCGAGCAGATTCTCGCCTGGATAGAACAGGATCGGGACGAAATCATCAGATTTATTCAAGAATTTGTAAGGGCGGCCTCGCCCAACCCGCCGGGCGACACGCTCAAGGCCATGCGGCATGTGCGATCCTTTCTGGACCGCCGCGGCATCGCCTACGACATACGCTCCAAGGTGGACAACATGCCCAATCTGGTGGCCACGGCAGACTTCAGCTCGGGTGATCGGCATCTGGTACTCAACGGTCATCTTGACGTTTTCCCTGTGGAGAACCCCTCCCAGTGGACGCATGGCCCGTGGGATGCGGTCATTCATGAAGAAACACTGTACGGACGGGGCGTTGCGGACATGAAAGTCGGCTCAACTGCCTCACTTTTTACTTACATGTATCTGCAACGTCTGAAAGAGAAACTCAAGGGGCGGCTGACCCTGACTCTGGTGTCTGATGAGGAAACCTTCGGCCCCAACGGGGCCAACTACCTGTTTTCCGAATTCGCGGACGAAATCACCGGAACTGCCTGCCTGAGCGGAGAGCCCAGCAGCCCGCATACCGTGCGTTTTGGAGAAAAAGGAGCGGTGTGGCTGCGTTTTGTCATTACCACGCCGGGCGGACACGGAGCTTACGCCCATTTGAGCCCCAACGCCATCGACTTGGCCTACGAGCTGATCCGTGACCTGCGTAGTTTCATTTCCTTTTCATACGGCATGCCGCAAGCGGTTGTCGACGCTTTGGAAGCATCCAAAGCTGCCTTTGAAAAGGCTAACGGGGCAGGCGCGTCCACACTGGCCGGCTCCATCGTCATGAACGTCGGCACTATGAAAGCCGGTCCGAAAGTGAACATGATCGCCTCACGCTGCGAATTCGAAGTGGATTTCCGCCTACCCGTGGGCGTCCGCAAAGCGGACCTGATGCGCCACGTTGAACATCTCCAGTCCAAGCACTCCTTCTCTTATGAAATCATGATGGTCAATGAATCGAACTGGTGTGATCCGGAAGCCGATATCGCGCAAGTCGTGCGTGAGGCGGCAAGGACCGTGACCGGCATCAACCCGGCCGATGTGCTCGGCATGGGCAATACCGACACCAGACTCTGGCGCTACAGGAAAGTCCCGGCCGTGATCTACGGCCCCACACCGCGCGGCATGGGCGGCGCCGATGAAAATGTGCCCCTTGAAGAAGCTCTGAATGTGCTGCGCGTACACGCTCTGTCCGCCTGCGCGTATCTGAGTTGATGTTTCAATCCACATCCGACTCAGTCCGCCGGATGAATTCGCTTCGGCGGATTGGAATCGCGTGGATTGTCCTTTCCGCGAAAGGATTGGTTACCGGAAAGTAATACCCGCCTTTGCCGGTCTCAAGAGGAAATCTCTTTGAAGCGGGAAGTTTCAAACCGTAAAGGAACTTTTGATGATCAAGACTGAATCACTTGAAAGTAGCTGGAGCATCAGAGGACTTGGCCAGGCCTTGGAACAAAAGCGCATTTCCAGCCTTGAGGCCACGCGCTGCTTTCTGGATCGGATTGCCGGGAGCGCGCATCTAAACGCTTTTATCACCGTACTGGAAGAACAGGCTCTGGAGAGCGCCGGGGCATCGGACGCGCGCAGGGCCAAAAACGAATCAATCGGCCCCCTGGACGGCATCCCTCTGGCGGTCAAGGACCTGTTCGGCATTAGAGGCGTGCCGACCACTATGGGCTGCACATACTATGAGTCCGACATTGCCGAGCGGGACGCCTTTGTCATTTCGCTGCTGCGCCGCGCCGGAGCGGTTATCATAGGTAAGACAAACACTTCACAGTTCGCCATGGGGCCGACCGGGGAACTCTCCAGCTACGGTCCCTGCCGAAACCCACAAAATACTGCGCTTGTCGCAGGCGGTTCGTCTTCCGGAAGCGCGGCCGCGGTCGCCGCGGACCTCTGCTGTGCGGCCCTCGGCACCGACACCGGCGGATCCATCAGGTTGCCGGCTGCTTTATGCGGTCTGGTGGGTCTGAAGCCGACCATGTCCCTGATCAGCACGCGCGGCGTCGCACCACTGTCCGTATCCCTCGACACTGTGGGCCCCTTGACCCGTAACATCTGGGATAACGCCGTCCTTCTGAACCACTTGACGGTCTACGACGCCTTGGACTGGCGCAACGCTCCGTTGCAGGCTCAGGACTATACTGCCCGTCTTGAGGACGGCATCGCCGACGGCAAAATCACTCTTGCCGTCAACGCCTTCGAGGATATTGACGACACGTTGTCCTCGGCGCTGGATCATGCTTTGGCTACGTTAAAAAAAACCGCCGGCCTGTGCAGGGAAGCAGTTCTTCCCGACCTTGGCGAATTCCAGGCCGCACACCGGAAATTGCTGGTCATGGGAGGACACCAAGCCCAATTACGGCTTATTCAGGCCGACGCGCCCGATATTCTGCCCGATGTGCTTGCCCGGCTGAAAACCGGAGCAGGCTTGAGTTCGGACGTCTACATAGCCTGCGAAAGGCTGAAAGAACAATTTATCGACCTGTTTGACACCGCCTTCGGCGATGCCGAAGTGTTGATTACACCTGTTTCGCCCCTGCCGCCGGTTCCCGTCGGGACAAAGGATATCCTGCTTAACGGTCGTTCCGTTCCGGTGACGCCGACATATCTGCGCCTGACCTGGATGGCCAATCTCAGCGGCTTTCCGTCTCTTTCCCTTCCCGTGGGGATCAGCAGAACCGGCCTGCCCGTCGGTTTGATGATGACCGCGAAACCCTATGACGAAGCCAACCTGTACCGCTACGCGCGAGCGCTGGAGCGCGAATTATCCTGATAACAGTCTGGAGCTCCGCGCAGAATCCGATGCGGGAGAGTGTTTACTCAAATATAGAGAAAGCAGTTTGTCGAAGTGAAAAAAAGTCCGTAGTGGTGACTGCATGCCGAATTCGCAGCGACAGATCAACCATATCCTTGCTTTCTTCCGTCATTTTCCCACCAGGGCGGGCCACAGAGCCGCCACCGGATCAAAGCAGTCCGCTACCCGTAGATGTGGTCCGACTGGACACTGTGTTGAGGCAATGGATTCCCGCCTGCAAGCGTATCGGCGTGCCGGAGGACGGCTCCGGGCTTTGAGCGCGGCGGCGCAAGGAAGGCGGCGGGGCGCGGCGTCCGGGGGACATGCGCAAGGACAATGCGGGGCAGGCCCTGCCGCAACTGCGGCTTGACCGGAAAACTTTTTCTCAGTACCTGTACATAGAAGAGGAAAAAGGATATGTTTCCCCCTAACCTGCCGTAAGAAGTTGAAGCCCGCCTTGACGCCCCGGCAACGGCCGCCGTCCGCACCGGGAGCCGCCACGCCTGAAGGGATGATCGGCAAGGCGACGCCGGACGTGCGGATGCGCCGTATGACGCGTCGGTCAAACCTGGAGCGCTTCAACTGCAATGCGCCGGCGGGTGCGCAAGGGGGTGCCCGTGACCGCGCAAAAAACGCCGCACCAGGTCGAATTTCCTCTGAATCGCGCCTTTACCTTCGTCGAATCCGGTCCGGTTCTGCTGATTTCCACGCATCACAAGGGCAAGAACAACCTGATGACCGTCAGTTGCCATGCCTCAATGGGCTTTGAGCCGACGCTCGGCATCTGTCTCGGTCCCTGGAATTTCAGTTACACAGCGCTCACGGAAAGCGGCACGTGCGTCGTCGCCGTTCCTTCGGCCGCGATTATGGAACAGGTCGTGGATATAGGGAACTGCTCCGGGGAAACGCTGGACAAGTTCGCGCACTTCGGATTGACCCCGCAACGGTCACGGGAGGTCGATGCGCCGCTGGTTGCGGAATGCCTCTACAATCTTGAATGCCGGGTGGAAAACCGGGCGCTTGCAGAGGACTACAACTTTTTCGTCTTGCGCGGCGTGCGCGCATGGCACAATCCCGCGCCTGAGGATGCGCGGACCTTTCACGCCGTCGGGGACGGCACGTTCATTATTGACGGCGAGGTCGTCAACCTGCGTCACGCCATGACAAAATGGCAAGGCTGTATCTGAACAAGATTCGCAGGCAGTTTCAAAAATTGTTTTTTCAACACTTCAAACTGTAAATGTTGCTGTCCTGAAGCACTATTGGAAGTTGGAATATACAGTAAGTTTCAACTCCAAAAAACGTAAAAAGGAGTTCAGGTTTACGCAGCGGTAGAGCAGCGCAATTACGCGCAACCAAACACACAGGAGTTAACCTATGGCCATGGAACCTTACGGAAAGTTGCCGTTGCCCAAAATGACGCCGTCACTTATCGCCCTTATGAAAACAGGGCGCGTCTATGATCTGGGTACGGTACGCAGCAACGACATGCCTCTCTGGTCCGGGCATCCGCCGTTTCGCGTTCTACCTTATAAGTGGCACGGCGAAACGGAGGATGTAACGCCTCCCGGTACGCTGTTGAACGATTTGATAATGACCACAACACACGCCGGCACACACATGGATGCATTGAACCATATAGGCGAAATCCGCGACGGCAAGATATTCCTCGGTGAAAATACGCCGGCGGACGAAACACGGGAATGGTGGGGCTGTAATTGGATGGACGCCTCCAAGTTTCATCCGATTATCCTGCGCGCTGTTGTCCTGGATATGCTGAAGTACAAAGGCGGTGTGGACACAGGCAGTGAAATAACCCTGCCCCGCAAGTACGAAATTACTCCGGAAGATATCAAGGGCTGTATGCTCAAACATAATATCGAGGTGCGCCCTGATGAGCCGGCCGCCTTCCTGATACGAACCGGCATGATCAAGTATTTCAAGAAAGGAGCCGAAAATTACGGTGGAGACGCCGCCGGTCCCGGCGTGCCCGCTGAAGAATACATGGTCTCGATCGGCGGCAGAGTAACCGGCTCCGACACCGTTTCTTACGAAAAAATGCTCGACGGCCCCCATACAGTGCATCGCTGGATGATGCAGCACGGCATAATAATGAACGAAGTTCTGGATCTTGAAGAACTTTGCGCGGACGGAGTTACCGAGGGCGTATATATCGCCTGTCCGCTTAAACTGAAGGGCGCCAGTGCATCGCTGATTGACCCGATCGTTATCTGTTGATCCGGAAGCACATGCAGTCGACGCAAAGCGTCTGCTTCCCGTCAATTATGATTTCAGCACAGTTTAACAGACCAACCAGGGAGAACGCAGATGTCCACGAAAAAAATACTTGGGCCTGAATGGATGGAGAAAGAGCACAGCAACTGGGGCCGCTGGGGTAAAGACGACCAGGTCGGCATGCTTAACGAGGTTACACCCGAACTGATCGGCAAGGCATTTTCCTTCATCAAAAAAAACAAAGTGTATGACCTTGAAGCGCCTCGTTTTAAGGGCATGGATGTCTGGCCCGGCCATTCAGGCTGGGATATTCTGCCCTATGCTTCCCCCCACGGCAGGCAAAACATGATCAAAAGCGATTATGCCCCGGCCTACAACTGGTACGGCAAAGGAGGTTGGCTGGATCGCGAAGGCAATAACAAGTACAATACCGGGCTGAACAGCGAAACAATCATCGGTCCCCTGCATGTGGGTACGCATATAGATTCCTTTTCGCATATCACCGGCGGTGAGGATAACCACTGGTACAACGGATACAACTGTGCCGAGCACTGGGGTGACTACGGGCCGCTGAAGGCGGATGCATCCAATATCCCTCCCATCATCCTGCCCGGCGTGCTTCTGGATTTTCCCGGATGGGCAGGCGTCGAACACCTGGAACCGCATCGGCCCATTACTCCCGATGATGTGGATGCCTGCTGCAGGTGGGCGAATGTCGGTATTGAACGCGGCGACTGCGTTCTGATGCGTACCGGTATGGTCTGGCCCGCCATGAACCAGTGTCCGAACTGCGGGCCTACTTTGGAAACCGTGGCCTATCTCGTGGAAGAAAAAGGCGCTTTCCTGCTCGGCGACGACCAGACCGCTTTTGAAAACTTCACGCCTGAAGGCTCCAGTTTTCCCGGCCACGCCCACCCTTGCCATCACTATCTGCTTGTACAGCAGGGCGTGCATATCATGGAAATGGTCATGACCAACGAGCTGGCCCGCGATAAATGCAGCCGCTTTTGTTTCATCACTCTGCCGACCCGCATCAGGGGCGCCACCGGCATGATGATCCGCCCGGTGGCCATAGTCTGACACTTATTTGACCGGGAGGAACCATGTCAATACGCTATTTGGTAAATTGGGCTGTCTGGATAGGCGTTCTGAGCGGCATCTATGTATTCCTGTATCTGCAGACGCCTCTTGCCGGCTACGGCATAATTTGGATGACCTTCGTGGCCTTGCCGATTTATTTCACAGGAGGTGCAAAACCGGCAGATTACGTAAGCTATGTGCTCAGCATGCTCGTAGGTGTTGTATGGGGACTCATCTACCTGTTCTGCATTGGAAAACTCGTGGGGATGGGAATGCCCGGAGATATCGCCACCGCGCTTGTCGTGGGCGTCGTGTGCTCCGTCCAGTGTGCAGTGCATTTCATACCTCCCCTGGCAAATACGCCGCTGAAGGGAGTTCCCATAATGTTCGGCGCGATAGCAATGTGCTTTTCCCAAGGTGGGGAAAAGGTAGTTCCCGTTGCCCTGACCCTTTTCGGCGGTCTCACCCTGGCGCTTGTCTGCGGACTGGGGACGCGTTTTCTCACCGAGGACGGTCGCTGGACATTTGGAAATCGCATAAGATAGCTTCACAGGGGCTGCCCCGTCCGCTTCAGGGGCAGCCCGCAACAGCGCGGACGTGAAAAGGACGCCCGAAACGCGCCAATGACCTGGAGGACGAACCATGAACGACAGAACGCATGACGACGTAATGTCCGAAGTCTTCAGCAACGATCCGGCCTATATGCTTGAATTGTTGAACAGCGTTCTTGAGGACGGCGATACCGGGGAACTGCTGATCGCTCTCCGCCAGATGAGCAAGGCGTTCGGAGGTGTTCGCAGTGTGGCGAAACAGGCCGGCCTGAACCCTAATCAGCTTTACCGATCTCTGTCCGCCGAAGGCAACCCGGAACTCAAGAGCCTTGCCGCGGTCCTGCGAAGTATGGGCTTGCGGCCGGCCGTCCAGCCCATTTCAGCACAGCCGGCCTGAACAGGAGAGAGCCTTCCCGCCGCATCCAACCCGTGCCCTTTTTCTCGTCAATCGGGTCGCGGCAGGGACTGCCCTGTCGGCAACTCCCCGCACAGATCCCTGTGAGCGGATTTCCCGCACAAGGCTCCTCTTTATGGATGCTTGGCGCAAAAACATTTGGGAGTGGGGACCTATGTATAGACAAATATATAATAACTATATGAAATATTAAGATTTTTTGATGCAGATTCGGAATG
>JAISWB010000098.1 GCA_031271265.1 Desulfovibrio sp.
CTCGGCCGACGGCGACGTTCCCCACAACACGTGGGAGTGAGCGTGCCGGACACCGAGGCTGTGCGTACCGGAAGACGCCCGCTGTTTGCTTCCGGTGGTTACGGTCGCCAATTCATACCACCCCGGCCTGGAGCTACCCGCGCCGGAAATATGTGGAATGTGGACCGCCGTTTTTCCGCAATGATTAGTGACCACCTACGTGAACACACATTGCGGTTACCGCAGCCGCCCTAGATGGCTGACGGGGAAAAACACCGGCTTGGCTCGTCTATTTTAGACGAATCCGCGTAAGCCGGTGTTTTTATTAGGGTTACCAAAAAGGTACCCCTGTTATCTCGGGAACGAGCAACGCCTGACGGCTGCTGTTCCCGTTTTTAAAACCCACGCGGGGAGACTCATTCCCCCGCCTGGGGCATGGTCTCTACGCCTGAAACATGGTGAATCCAGAGACAAAAGAACACCTTCCCCTGGAGCGGGTGATTCTAAAGCACTGGCCATGGCGCCGTGCGATACTCCCGATACTTCCGCGATGCGCCGTCGACTTCAAGTCTATGTGCATAAAGGAAGATCGACACGCTCAGTCCCTACTGAAGCTATGCGTAAGCAAGCGCAATCATGCGTCGGCAGCGCTTTCAAGCCTAGGCCGTAGTGCAATTCTGTCTTACAGCCTATTTTCTCTATACCACTGTTTGTACTCCTGTTGTATAGAGATTTACTGACGCAAGGACCAGGCCGCACAACCGCGCATTTCCATACGCATCCATTTCGTTGCATCTCATATGCCACAGGCTGTTCGCAAAAGGCATGTAAGATAATTCTCATGCCCCAGATTTATCGGGGTACATGACTCCCATTCCTCTCACTATTCCGAACCGAGTTATGCGACTGCCGTCCTTAGGCAGGCTTATGTAGTATTGCCCGCAAATGTTGGGTAAACTGTCCTCGGGATTTTGGAATCTATAAAACCACTCTATTCAAGAAAGCACGCTGGCGCTGTTGCGTCCATTCGCGCATGCCTGAAGAGTTGGTTGTGATGATTATCGATGATCAGATGATGATTCTGTTTCATCGAAATGACAGAAATAGGCATGCCTGTGGGAAAGTAAAAGGTATGCCAAGATTGACGTTTTGCGAATTCCACGTTAGGCAATTAACGTAGCGTGTTTGCTTAATCCCACAATATTCGCAATATAATTCGTCCTGGGGGCCCCGGCGAGTACAGGAATTTATTTCCGCACGCGGTTGCTCTTATAGCTCTACGCTATTACTTCATCAACTACAATCCTCTTTTAGCAATCTCCACCTCTCCTCTCTTTGGATAACCATATACAAGCACTCTGCGACAGGCATGCGCCTTTCGCAAATCAATATCGGAGATTTTCATGAAAATAGTTCCCCATGCCGGCGCGGCCGGCAATGACTCAACGTCACATCCGTCAATCGATGATCCAGTCATGCTTCGCGTGGATGAGATAGTTAAGAGGTACAAGGTCTCACGCTCGAAGCTTTATCGCCTTATTAAAAACGGCGAGTTTCCAAAACCCATAAAATGCGGCCGGATCTCACTCTGGTACAAGGCAGAAGTTGACGCGTACTTCGCGAACTTGCCTCGGTTCAACGGTTAGGCTTCCGGTTCCTGGCGGCGAATTTGCGGGTGGGAAAGCATAGAGGTAGGTATCTGAGTGTAGCGTAGATAAGCTGTCACAACTCTGAGTAATATTCAGAGAAAGTTATTCAGCGTTAACTGAATGACATCAGTATAACATTGTATTTCCCGCTGGTCGCGACCGTCAGCGGATAGCTCTTAAGACAATGTGAATTACTGGGGACGAATCAAAGTTAAGCGGTTTCTCTTTTATCCTATTTGAGCTTTTTGTACAGTAAAATCTGTACTCTCCGTCGTTGACTGTAGCAATATGTCACACGCGCAAAAAAAACCGCAACAAAGGCCCTGCCAGGCAAAGAGCGTCCGGTGGGGCCAAAAATCGTTAATGAACGCACATATTGCTCGAATGAGTTTTATATATTTATTCTAAACGCAGTATTCTCCACAACTGTGATAAATAAAATTGTCTGTTTTATAATTTCACATAACATAATTTACCTTATCTGCTATGATTTTCGGTAGAGAAACACATGATTTACTATATAGTGAACGACATTAATGATGAGGATACAATATTATTTTGCAAAATTAACATAAATTTGAATGATGTGGTTGCTTTGTTGTAGTAAATTTCCATAAATATGCTGCCTGCTGACCATACTTAACAAACCACATGCGCCATCTTGATGTTCGTATCGGAGGTATACATCATGCGACGCGAGATCAATTTAAATGCTTTGCGCTATCTTAATGGCAACGGTTTACTTGTTAAACAAGTACAGTGGGATGCAAAAACTTTTTCTCGCTGCGCTACTACCGCTTGTTGAAGAAAATGACGTCGCCTTTATAAGTGCTGCCGATGGAGAGATCCTGGACGGCTCGTCCGGCTGCGAAAAAGGCTATGGGACGCCTCCGAATGCTGCGCCGCGTGGTATTTGACCTCCAGGTATGACGTGACGGTTTGTCCGGAACGTTTTACAGAAAGTTTACAGTTGGAAGCATGAGCCCTTCTGAAACCGCTCGCCGGGAGAAAACGGTATATGACAACTCCTTGATTTCAAATAGATTAGCTGGCGAGCAATTACCTTGCCTCCGAGGTCCGGTTAGAATCCAAGGAAGCTGAGCAAAAGCAGAACTACATGACCTTGCCGCCTCGCCGGACAACAAAGCTCGGGTTGTCTGGAATGGGGACAGGACGGGAGGTGTCCACAGCCGCTTTGCCGCTCCGCAGGCTGTCGAGATAATCGGCCCACTGCTGCATCATGCGCCGGCGCTCGGGCAGGTATTGCGCGTAATTGTATGCCGCCCGGACCGCGTCGCGCTCGCCGTGCGCAAGCTGACGCTCAATCCAATCTCGATTATAGCCTTGTTCATTAAGCAGGGTTGATGCCATGCCGCGGAAGCCATGTACAACAAGAGTTTCTCTGTCATATCCCATAGAACGTAAAGCATTTAAAAGTGTCGAATCACTTATCGGTCGCACGGATGTTCTCATACCAGGGAAAAGATATTTTCCCATTCCTGTATATTTGTGTAGTTCTATGAGAATATCAAGCACCTGACGCGCAAGAGGAACAATATGTAACTGTCGCATTTTCATCTTGTTGGCGGGAATTCTCCATTCTGCGTTGTCCATATCAATTTCAGCCCACTCCGCATGACGCAGTTCACCGGGCCTGACAAAAACGTAAGGGGCCAAGGTCAAAGCGGAGCGGACAATAAAACTTCCATTATAGGCATCAATACTGCGCAATAAATTGCTTATTGCGGATGGTTCGGTGATAGATGGAAAGTTCCGCTTTTTTACAGGTGGAAGCGCTCCGCGCAGATCTGCCGTGATATCACGCTCCGCGCGCCCGGTGGCGATTGCGTAGCGAAAAACTTGCGAGCAAATTTGCAAAACTCGATGGGCAACATGGACGGCTCCGCGCTCCTCAGTGCGGCGCAGCACAGCCAGAAGTTCCAGCGGCGTGATATCTTTTATTCCGCGTGCACCCAACGGCGTGAAAACATTGTATGTTAGGCGGCCGAGGAGGCTCTCGGCATGACTTGGCGCCCAAGTATCTTTATGCTTGCTCCACCATTCGCGGGCAATGATCTCAAAAGTGTTCTCCGTTTCGGCTTTTGCTGCGGCTTTGACGGCCTGCTTGTGAGCACTGGGGTCTATGCTCTTGGCAAGCTGCTCCTTGGCCTCTTCCCGTCGAGTGCGGGCGTCCTTCAGGGAAACGGCAGGGTAAGCGCCGAAGGACAAGAGTTTTTGCTTACCGTCGAAACGGTACACCATACGCCAAAGCATCCCCCCGGCAGAAGGAGACCCGGTCGCCGTCACATGGATAAACAACCCGCCGCCGTCGAAATGCTTCTGAACCTTGCCTGTCGGCTTCACGCTCCTCAAAAAAGTATCCGTCAACTTGTTCATGTCTGCCTCCTCGATCATAGTAGGTATGCGCATCCCGCCCGCTCATTTTTTGCGACTGCCGGCGGGAAACCCTTGTCCGGCAATGCGAAGCAGCCTGCTGGTATTGCCCTCTCCAGATGCCCTGATACCTGCATATCTACCATCAAATCGTTGGTATGTCCATACTCTCCCAAGGTTGAACTGAGACAGAACAATGCGCTGGAAGCTAAATCCCGCAACGCTTTTGAGACGTTGCGGGACTTCATGGAAAATTCATCTGGCGGAGAGGCAGGGATTCGAACCCTGGATACGCTTCCACGTATACACGATTTCCAGTCGTGCTCCTTCGACCGGCTCGGACACCTCTCCGCGGAATCGCAATAACGCACGGCAACAGGGAAGGCAAGCCGCCGCGGCAGGCTCTCCCCGACATGCCGCGCCTGCGGCAATCTTAGGTATCAGGCCTTGCCGGAACAGCCGAGCACGTTTTTGATTTTATGCCGTATCATGCCCTTGACCGCCTCGCGCGCCGGCTTCAAGTAAGCGCGCGGATCAAAGTCAGCCGGGTTTTCCTCAAAATACTTCCTGATGCCGGCCGTCATCACCAAGCGGATGTCCGTGTCTATATTGATCTTGCATACGCCGAGCCCTGCCGCTTTGCGCAACAGGTCTTCAGGCACGCCGCGCGCGCCGCTTACCCGACCACCGTACTTGTTGCACATTTCCACAAATTCCTGCGGCACACTGGACGCTCCGTGCAAAACCAGCGGATAGCCCGGCAACAGCCCGCGTATCTTTTCAAGGCGCGGGAAATCCAGCTTGGCGTCGCCCTTGAACTTGTATGCGCCGTGGCTTGTCCCGACGGCGACAGCCAAAGAGTCGCAGCCCGTACGCTTGACGAATTCCACGGCCTGATCCGGGTCTGTATACACGCTCTTTTCCGCTTTCACGTCATCCTCAACGCCCTCAATACGTCCCAACTCGGCCTCAACCCATACGCCGCGGTCATGGGCGTAAGCGACAACCCCGGCGGTAACGGCAATGTTTTCTTCAAAAGGCAAATGCGAGCCGTCAATCATCACCGAGGTGAACCCGCCGTCTATGCACGCCTTGCACAACTCGAAATCCGGGCCGTGGTCAAGGTGCAGCACAACCGGGAGGTCCGTTTCCAGCAACGCCGCCTCCACCAGCTTGACGATATAATTCTGGCCCGCGTACCTGCGCGCGCCCGCGGACACCTGGAGGATAAGCGGCGCTTTTTCCTCGGCGCCGGCCTGCATGATCCCCTGGATGATTTCCATGTTGTTGACGTTGAACGCGCCCACGGCGTAGCCTTCCTTGTACGCCTTCTCGAACATGCTTTTGGGACCGGTCAGCGGCATGACGTCCTCCTCACTGGCTGCTTGCGGTTGATGAAATGCGACAAAACCCAAACCTCCCTCACCGTATCACAGGTTCTCCCGCAAGGGAATATGCCTGCAGGCGGCAAAGGCAATACCGAAAAACAATATTTATCGCATAAAGGATGATACTTGCGGGGAAACACCGGCCTGTCGCCAGACGTCAGCCCATGTGAAGGACTTCGCCGGAGCTGGGCCGGGCGGCTGTCCCTTCCGGGGCAAACGGCCAAACCGGAAAGGCTGCGCGGCTCACGGCAAGGCTGTACCGCCGGTCCTTAAGCGCCGGACTTGACGGCAATTCCCGCCGCACCCGGACAGAAGTATATACTACGCTGCTCACGGCTGTCCACGATGATTTTTCTCCTCCGCCTGCCGTCTCCGCAGCCGATCTTCTGAATTACACGGCTACTGCCGTGCCGGTCATCCCGCGCTTGTGCCGCTCCAGAATCTCCCCGTAAAAACCGAACAGGCTCCCGGCCGTTTTGCGCCAACTGAAATATTCCCGCGCGAACTCCCGCCCCGCCGCCCCTATTGCCGAGGCCAGACGCGGATTCCTGATCAGCAGCAAAAGCAACGCGCATATCTCGTCCGCGGGGTCGGGTACGCCCTCCAGCAGCAGGCAATTTTTCCCGTGCGTCAACAGCCGGCCCAAATTGGATTCCGGCAGGATCACCGGCCTGCCGGAGGCCAGAAACAAGGGAAGTTTGCAGGGAAAACGGTAATGGTTGAACGCGTTGTCGACGCCCGGCTGCACCAGGTAATCCGCCGCCCGCATGATGCGCGGAATGTACGACGGTTTTGCCGTATTCGTGAGATCCACGAGACAGTCCCCCAAACCCTGTGAACCGAGCAACGCCGACAAATCCATGCAGTAATGCCCGTGCTTGATGATCCGCACCGGCAAACCGGCCTGTCGCAACCTGCACACCGCAGCGTAAAGGTTGTAGATTTCCTCGTAATTGCTGAGGTGCATGCTCCCCGGATAAAAAATCACCGGGCTTTCCGGCGCGATGCCCAAACGGACTTTTTCTTCCGGCAGGGAATGCGGCGGCATGTCAAACACCTCGTCCTCGCATGACGGACGTATGACATGGCCCGGCACATGCGCCGGCTTGAAATCCAGCAGCGAATCAATAATGCAGGTGTACCCCGCCGCGCGCGCCAGCACTTCCTTGTAACGCACGGGGTGCGACCAGCCGTCCAATTGCCCTCCCGGCAGCCATGCCGCCTCGTCGGCCGGGTCCACGTCCGTGCGCAGGGCAAGGTGGGCGTTATAGATGTCCTCCTCGTTGTCCTCCATATGCACCACGAGCGGCGCGCCGAGAGCGGCAGCCAGAGGTTCGGCCATGCGCCGCGGGCGCTCGCGGGGCGTCCAGAGATGGACGATACAATCCTCACGGTTTCTGGACAAAAGACGCGCCAGACGGTGCGGCGGCAGCTCCGATCCGTAAACGCGGAACAGCGGTTCACCGTGCATTTTCGCCGCATCCGGCCTCCCCGGCGCGTAGGCGGCGCACTCCGCGCCCAAAGCGGCCAGTTCGTTCGCCAGATGGAAAATATGCATGCCGCTGTTGTTGTCGAGCGCATAGTAGCTGACAAAAATAATTTTCATCGTTCGTTCTTTTGCGGTTTGCGGCTGTTCCTCCGGTCCTGCCCGTCGGTACGGGCTCTGCCGGCAGACGAAGGACGGCAGTCGCCTGAAACATGCCGAAGTATATGCAAGAAACGTGCATCATGCCGCACAGCGCTCCACCTTGACACGGAGAAATTTTTGTCGGAAGAAAAAGTGCTTGAAGAACGCATCGTTGCAGCATCGGGAGGCGTGATGCCCGGCCTTTCTCTCGTCACATACACGTATAACGACCATCATTTTGTTGACGATCTGCTGGGCTATGCGCAAAAATTTGCCGTTCCCGTCGAGGAACTTGTCGTGGTGGACGATGCTTCGGCCGTACCCTATGTCCCCGCGCCGGCACTGTTGTCCGGTCCCGCCGTCCGCGTCGTCGTGCACGATGCCAATGCAGGTCCGTCCCAGGCCAAGCGCACCGGGCTGAACGCGGCCTCCGGCGATATTCTGTTTTCTCTGGATGCCGATATCCGCCCGCACGTAGGCTGGTTGAAGAACGCCCTGCCCCTGCTTGCGGATCCCGCTGCGGGCATTGTCGGCGCGGACTGTATCCCGGCGCGCAAGGCGGGCAGCCTGGCCGCCGCCCTGCACGGCGCCGTGCGCGTTGTCCGCGGGATCTCCGAAAGCCGTTTCGTCCAGGGAGGCTGCCTGCTGCTGCGCCGCGACACCTGGAGAGCAATCGGCGGACTGGAAGATTTTCAGGCCGGACGCCGGGCCTTTGAAGATGTACATCTTTCGAACAAGGCGGCGGCCCGCGGCCTGCGCCTCCTCCGCGACAACCGCCTGCCGGTTTACGAAACGCGCAGCCTGCATCGCCTGTCCTGGTGCCGGCGCTCCGCCGGGTATGAATGCGACGGTATCGGAGCAATCCTGCGCAAATACGGCAGCGCCGAATATATGCGCGGCTTCGGAGGGGAACTGCGCAATGCCCTCGCTTATTTCCGCGCTTCGGGCGACCCCGTGCTGATCTACGCGCTCCTGTTGAAACTTGTCCGCATTTACCGCGTACTTGTGGACTCGGGCAGCCCCTTGCCGGCCGACGGCGAACCCCTGCCCTGCATACGGGCAGCCCTTGCGCCGTACCCGGCACTCCGGGAACTTTTCAGGGAAGATGTCTGCGCCCTGGGCGAAGACCCGGACAGGGCCGCCCTGCCGTTGTCCGCCTTCACCCCCCTCATGTGCGGAATTGTCGCGTCCGGCGCGCCCGCCGCCCTGGAAGAGCGCTGGGTTGCCGTATACCGCGGGGAAGACCGCTCCCTGCCGTTCGACAGCCATTATACCATGATGCAGGAAAATTACGAGGCTTGAATTGTGACATCCTCCCCTCCCTGAAGGGCGGAGTTTCACGGCGCGCCGGATAAGGAATTTCTGATGAAATTTTCAACCATCATTGCGACCAAAAACGCCGCCGGCCACCTGCGGCGCTGCCTGAACTCCATCTTTTCCCAAGAATACCAAAGTTATGAAATCATCATCCAGGATTGCGCGTCCGAAGACGGTACCCAGGAAATTGTGGAAGAATTACCGGAAGGATTCAAGGAGCGCATTGACCTGCGCTCCGAGAAAGACTCCGGCGTGTATGACGCGTGGAACAGGGCTCTGGCGCGGGCAAGCGGCGACTGGGCAATCTTTCTCGGTGCGGACGACTGCTTCGCAGACCGCGATGTGCTCATGCGTGCCCGCGCGGATCTCGTCCGTATGCCGGAACATACGGACTTTGCCTACGGCGCGCTGCTTACGGGGCGCAACGGGCGGGTTGAAGGAATACTGGAGAGGTCGCCGGCGGAAGCGTACCGCATCCTTCTGTCGGGCATGGGTTTTCCCTTCCCGGCAACTTTCTGCCGCCTCGCAACGCTGAAACAATACGCCTTCGACCCGAGTTACCGTATCGCCGGCGACTACGACATGGTTGCGCGGGCCGTGCGCTGCGACAACATAGCCCGCTTGCCCCTGAGCGTGAGCTACATGGAGGAGGGCGGCCTGTCCACGAACAAAAAATTCCGCGACCTGATGCTGTCGGAACGCGTACGTGTGATCCGCACGCATATCCTGCCCAAGGCGGCCATGCTGCTGCAAACACATTTGGAATGTCTCGGGAAAGAAGGGTAAGCCGCCTGCACCCGGCATCGACAGCCGGGAAGCGCCGCCCGAACACGGCATTGACAGCCGCCTCCCGCCGATAGTAAGGAAGCGCGTCCGCGCGCTGAAGAGCATGTGTGCGGGAAAGGGGTTGGGGCGAATGGAGGGAGTTGAACCCTCGACATCCGGATCCACAATCCGGCGCTCTAACCAACTGAGCTACATCCGCCGTCCGCGCGCCCAGCTTTACACCGCGGGACGGCACAGGTCAAGACCCGGCCACCCGCCGGGCGTAAAAACCCGGAACAAGGGAAAGAAATGTCCCCGGAATCGCCGGACAGGCGGCAAATCGAACGCCGCCGTACCTTCGGCATCATCAGTCACCCGGACGCCGGCAAAACGACGCTCACGGAAAAACTGCTGCTTTTCGGCGGCGCCATACAGCTCGCCGGGACGGTCAAGGCAAAAAAAGCCTCGCGCTACGCGGCGTCGGACTGGATGGCCATGGAAAAGGACCGCGGCATCTCGGTCAGCACCTCGGTCATGAGCTTTTCCTACGCGGGCTGCGCGATCAACCTGCTCGACACCCCCGGCCACCGGGATTTCTCCGAAGACACCTACCGCGTGCTTACGGCCGTGGACTCCGCCCTGCTGGTCATCGACGCCGCCAAAGGGGTGGAGAGCCGGACGCAGAAGCTCATGGACGTATGCCGCATGCGCGCGACACCCGTCATCACCTTCATCAACAAACTGGACCGTGAAGGATTGCCGCCCCTGGAGTTGCTGGCCGACATCGAAACGCGGCTCGGCCTGGAATGCGCGCCCATGACCTGGCCGGTGGGCATGGGCTCGACTTTCAAAGGCGTTTACGACATAGAAAAAGAGGAACTGCGCCTCTTCTCCCCGACCCACGGAGGCAAAATCCGGGAAGCGCAGGCACTCATCCGCGGCCTGGATAACGAACAACCGGACATCCTGCTCGGGGACCAGGCCGCAACCCTGCGCGCGGACAGGGAACTGCTGCGCGAGGCCGGTACGCCGTTCAGCAGGGACCTGTATCTGGCAGGCAAACAGACCCCGGTCTTTTTCGGCAGCGCGGTCAACAATTTCGGCGTGCGCGAGCTTCTGGACTCCTTTATCCTCCTTGCCCCCGCCCCCCTGCCGCGCCCGGCCCTTACCGAAAGCGGCGAAACGCGCAACGTGGCCCCGGATGAAGAGGAATTTTCCGGCGTGGTTTTCAAGATACAGGCCAATATGGACAAGGCGCACCGCGACCGCATGGCCTTTATGCGCGTCTGCTCCGGGCGCTTTACGCGCGGCATGCGCCTCAAACACCTGCGCACGGGCAAAACGGCCGCCGTGGCCAATGCCGTGCTGTTCATGGCTCAGGACCGCACCGGGGTGGAAACGGCCTATCCGGGCGATATCATAGGCCTGGCCGGCCACGGGGTGATCAAAATAGGCGATACCTTCACGGAGCGGAGTTACCTGAAATACACGGGCATCCCGAATTTCGCCCCGGAATTGTTCCGGCGCGTGCGCCTGCGCAACCCGCTCAAATCCAAACAGTTGCAGAAAGGCCTGGAGCAGTTGGCCGAAGAAGGCGCGGTGCAGCTTTTCCGCCCCTTGGTCAACAACGACTATATCCTGGGCGCCGTGGGCATGCTCCAGTTTGAAGTGATCGTCTCCCGCCTTGCCGGGGAATACGCCGTGGACGCGACCTATGAAGAGGCGGGGATAGAGGCCGCGCGTTGGGTCGCCTGCGCGGACAAGACCGTCTTCGAGGAATTCACGCGCCGTTACCGGCAGGATTTGGCCGTGGACGCCGAAGGGACCCTCGCCTATCTGGCCCCGAGCCTCTGGAAACTGGAAGCAACGGAAGAGCGATGGCCGGCCGTCGAATTCCGGACAACGCGGGAAATAGGTTGATTACCTCCTTGCTGATTACCCCCTTTTGGAGTATGGATTTCTATATAGTGTTGCCGGGCACGGCGCGCTCCTTGCGCCGCCGGCGCCCGGATATTTTCAGGCCGCGGGAACCGTTCCGCGGCACAGGAGTCACCTTATGTGGGAATATACGGAAAAAATGCGGGATTATTTTCTCAACCCGCGCAATGTAGGAGAAATGAAAGACGCCGATGCGGTCGGCGAAGCGGGCAGCCTGGCCTGCGGCGATGCCCTGAAACTGTACCTGAAGGTCAACGACGGAGTCATTGCCGACGCTTCCTTCCAGACCTTCGGATGCGCCAGCGCCATAGCCTCCGGTTCCGCCCTGACCGAAATGGTCAAGGGTAAAACCCTGGACGAGGCCATGTCCGTTTCCAACAGCGACATAGCGCGCTATCTCGACGGGCTGCCCAAGGAAAAGATGCACTGCTCGGTCATGGGCCGTGAGGCCCTGGAAGCCGCCGTACGCGCGTATCGCGGCGAACCGGCCCTGCCCGCCGGAGGCGAAGGGCGCATCGTCTGCAAATGTTTCGGCGTGACCGAAGAACAGATCATCCGGGCCGTGCGGGAAAACAACCTGGCCACGGCCGAGGACGTGACCAATTTCACCAAAGCCGGCGGCGGTTGCGGTGACTGTCTGCGCGAAATCGAAGCCGTCATCGCGGATATCCGGGCCGGGAAATCCGGCGATGCGGCAGAAAAGAGGACGGAGGGTCTCCCCCCCGGACTTACGGATCGGCGCAAACGCAAAACCCCGGCCGCTGCGCCGCTTTCCAACGTGCAACGCATGCAGCGGGTTATGACCGTACTGGATGAAATCATCCGCCCGCGTCTCCGCCAGGACGGCGGCGACGTCGAACTCGTGGACATCGACGGCAAAACCGTAAGCGTCGCCCTGCGCGGCACATGCACCAGTTGCCCGTCAAGCCGCCTGACCATCGAAGGCTTCGTGCAGCAAACCTTGCAGGAACAGGTGGAAGCGGGCATCATCGTCAGGGAGGCAGCATCGTGAACGCCGCAATAGTATACTTCGACAACAACGCCACAACAGGCACGGCTCCGGAAGTTCTGGAGGCCATGTTGCCCTTCCTCAAAGATCAGTACGGCAACCCCTCCAGTATGTACGCTTTCGCCGGCGTCTCCCAGAAAGCCGTGCAAAAGGCCAGGACACAGGTCGCGGCATTGCTCGGGGCCAAGACGGAAGAGATCACCTTCACCTCCTGCGGCACGGAAAGCGACGCCACAGCCGTTATGGCCGCCCTGCGCGCCCAGCCGGAGAAAAAGCACGTCGTCACCACCCGCGTCGAACACCCTGCCGTGCTGACGCTCGGACAGTACCTGGAAAAAGAAGGCTGGTCCGTCACCTACCTCGGCGTTGACGACAAGGGCCGCCTCAGCCTCGACGAACTTGCCGGCGCCCTGGGCAAAGATACAGCCCTTGTGTCCGTGATGTTCGCCAACAACGAAACAGGGAACGTCTACCCCATAGCCGAAATCGGTGCCCTGTGCCGCGACCGCGGCATCCCTTTCCATGTGGACGCAGTGCAGGCCGTCGGCAAGATACCGATCGATCTGGCTTCGCTGCCCGTGGATTATCTGGCCCTGTCCGGCCATAAACTGCACGCTCCCAAGGGAATAGGGGCGCTGTACGTGCGCCGGGGCGCGCCGTTCCGTCCCTTCCTGCGCGGCGGACACCAGGAACGCGGACGCAGGGCGGGCACCGAGGCCGTGCCGAACATCGCGGC
>JAISWB010000111.1 GCA_031271265.1 Desulfovibrio sp.
TACTGATATCCGCATTGAAAAGTAAACTTTTCCCTGCGGAGGATCGTCAGCCGAAAAGCGTGGTTTTCGGCTGACTCACGCCGCTTCGCGGCGATATCAGCCTAACGGCTTCGGCTCAAACCCGCCTGATGCGCGCGCCGGCGGCTTCAAGTTTGTGTTCGATGCGCTCGTAGCCCCGGTCCAGATGATAGATGCGCTGCACCCTGGTCGTTCCGGAGGCGGCAAGACCGGCCAGCACCAGCGATACGCCGGCCCTGAGATCCGAGGCCATGACCGGAGCGCCGGTCAGGGCCGGCACGCCCCGGATGACGGCGCGGGATCCGGAAAGACGGATGTCCGCGCCCATGCGTACAAGTTCCGGCACGTGCATGAAGCGGTTTTCAAAGATGGTTTCCTCCACGGTGCCGGAGCCTTCGGCCAAGGTCATGAGCGCCATGATCTGGGCCTGCATGTCGGTCGGAAAGCCGGGATAGGGCCTGGTCGTCACGTCCGCGCAACGCAGTTTCCCGTTGCGGCGCACGCTTACGCCGCCGGCGTGCGGTTCGACGGTGACGCCCGTTTCGCCCAACTTGGCCACTACGGCCGTGATTTCCTCCACGGGGCAGCCGATGATGTCGCAGTTCCCGCCGGTTATGGCCGCCGCCGTCAGGAAGGTGCCGGCTTCCACCCGGTCCGGCATGATCCGGTACTCGCAACCGTGCAGGGCGGCAACACCGCGGATATGCACAGTATCCGTACCCTGGCCGGAAATTTTCGCGCCGCAGGCGTTGAGGAAGTTCGCCAGGTCCGTGATTTCCGGTTCCCGCGCGCAGTTGCGCAGCACGGTTTCGCCCTCGGCCTGCGCGGCGGCCATGATCAGGTGTTCCGTGCCGCCCACGGTCGGGAAGTCGAAGGTGATGTCCGCGCCGTGCAAGCCGTTGCAACGCCCGATAATGTAGCCGGACTCCAGTTCCAGCCGCGCTCCCATTTTTTCCAACGCTCTGGTATGCTGCTCGATGGGGCGCGCCCCTATGGCGCAGCCTCCCGGCAGGGCCACCCCGGCAAACCCCAGGCGGGCGAGGAGCGGACCGAGCACCAATACCGAGGCGCGCATGGTCTTGACCAGTTCATAGGGGGCCTCGCCGGTCAGGGGGCCGATTTCCACGCGTACGGAGTGCCCTTCCGCATCTGTAAACTCCGCCGGGCGTCCCAGTACGCGGATCAGGGCGATGGTGGTGGCGATGTCGCGCAGGCGCGGGACATTATGAAAAACGGCGGGGGAATCCAGCAGTATGGAAGAAAACAGTATGGGCAAGGCGGCGTTTTTGGAGCCGCTTATGTTGATGCTGCCGCTCAGGGGCACGCCGCCTTCAATCAGTAATTCCTGCATGGTATCCCCTGTCCGGCCGCGACAGGCACGGGTATGCGGCATAGGATCCGGCAAAAATGTCGACCGCCGCTTACACGGCGGCTGAAGCGACGTTGCGCATATTTGCTTGCCTATGTCCGGCTTGTGGAATACTTTCCGCAACGGGGCAACGCCGCCCGTTCCGCTCAACAGAGTAAGTCGGCTTGCGCCTGCCCGCAACAGGTTTCAATCCACATCCGGCCGGAGTTGCCGGATGATTATGCTCCGGCGGTCGTAAGCCGGCATGCCTCCCTTCCTGAAGGGAGGGAGTGATGAAAGGTATGCCCGGCTATGCCGGGCGTCAAGCGCGAATCTCCCAATGAAGGGAACGGCTTGTACCGTAAAGGAATTTCTGATGGAAATCGGGTTTTGCAACACAGCGGCCGGCGGCGTGGTCGCCTGCGCGCTTTTGCCGTTATATGAACGGGCGGCGGACGCCGCACCGGACCCGCTTCCGGCCCGGCTTTTCCCGTGGGCGGCGGAGCATTCCGGATTACGCGACTTTCGCGGCAAAGAGGACGAGCGCCTGTTGCTCTACGCTCCAGCCGGGATTGCCGGGGCGCCGGCCGAGCGCGTCGTGCTTCTCGGGCTGGGCAAACGGGACAAAAACGGCCTGAAAAACCTGCGCAACGCCGTTGCCGGGGCGCTGAAATTCTGCCGGGAACGCGCCTTCGCTTCCGTCGGCCTGCCTCTGGCGGCCCTGGATGCCCTCACTGCGGCCGGACTTGAGACGGATACGGCAACCCTGGTGCGCGAAAGCGCGGCCTCCGCGCTGCTCGGCCTCTATCGCGGCGACATCTGCCGCGGCAAAGGGAACGAGGACGAGGAGCGTCCGGACGACCCGGTATCTTTCAGCTTCCTGTTTGCCGGAGAGGACGTCCCGACCGCGTTGCGCGAAGCCGCCCGCACGGGCGCGGGCGAAGCGCGCGGCGTCATTCTGACCCGTGATCTGGCCAATACCCCCGGCAACCGCATGTATCCGGCCGTGCTGGCCGACGAGGCGCGCAAGGTGGCCGAAACATACGGATTTTCCTGCACTGTTTTCGATGACGAACACATCCTCTCCACGGGCATGGGCGCCTTGTACGCCGTGGGGCGAGGCTCGCGCAACGGGCCGCGTTTCGCGGTCCTCGAACACTGCCCGGCAGGCAGGGAACAGGACCGGCCCCTGATCGTGGCCGGCAAGGGCATAACCTTCGACAGCGGCGGCATATCGCTGAAGCCTTCGGCCTCCATGCACGAAATGAAAAGCGACATGGCGGGGGCGGCGGCGGTGCTCGGCTTGTTCACGGCCCTGGGCGAAGCCCCGGACCGCGATGCCCTGCCCCGCGTCGTCGGCCTGATTGCGGCTGCGGAAAACATGCCCGGCGGCCGGGCGACGCGGCCGGGCGACGTGGTTACCGCGCTGAACGGCAATACCGTGGAAATACAGAATACGGACGCCGAAGGCAGGCTGGCGCTCTGCGACGCGCTTGTCTATGCCCAAAAGGAATACGCTCCGGCGCTGCTCATCGACCTCGCCACCTTGACCGGGGCCTGCGTCATTGCCCTGGGCGACTACGGCAGCGGCCTGTTCACCGAAGACACGGCCCTGCGCGCGGCGGTGCAGGCGGCGGCCGAGCAGGCCGGCGACCTGGTCTGGCCCATGCCTCTCTGGGACGACTACGACAAGAACCTCAAAAGCGAAATCGCGGACATGAGCAACATCGGCCCCCGCGAGGGCGGGGCCGTCCACGCCGCGCTTTTCCTGCGCCGTTTCATAGAAAAAGGCACACGCTGGGCGCATCTGGACATAGCCGGGCCGGGTTGGGTGAGCAAGCCCTCGCCCCTGCATCCGGCGCCGGGCGCAACGGGCGTGGGCGTCAGGCTGCTCTGCCGCCTGCTCCGGCATCCGGGGCTTCTTGAACACACTGCGGAAAGCGCGCCGCCCGCGGCGCCTCCCGACCCGCTCCCGGCAACGCCGGGACTCGCTCTTTCCGCATCACAAGCGTAATCGTGCCGGCCTTTCCCTTTTTCCGCGGCGCGGGAGTTTCTTCCGCGCAGACAGGACGGCAACGCGGACGCAACGGCGGGAACCGCGTCACCGGCGGCGAAATATGGTCTCTGACCTGGCCCCAGGCGCTGACCATGTTTTTCCAGTTTACGCTCGGGTTTACGGACGTGGTGGTGGCCGGGCGCATCCACCCTCACCTGCAGGGCGCGCTCGGCATCATTACCCAGTGTCAGTTCCTGTTGCTTGTGCTCGGCGTTGCCTTGATCAACGGCGGACTGGCGGCCGTGAGTCAGGCTGCGGGCGCCGGCCTTCTCCCGCGCGCCGAACGCTATGTGGGCTTGCTGTTCAAGGGCGGGATTATCTTTTCCGCGCTTACCGTGACCGGCGGCTATGTGTTCGCCGGGCACCTGATGCGTTTTCTGCATGTGCCGGAGGAGATTTTCGACCTGACCCTGGGCTTGTGGAAGTTGCTGCTTCCGGTGCTGCCCGCGGGCTACCTGTCCTTTCTTGCCGCCGCCGTGTTCCGGGCGCACAAGAACGTGCGCGTGCCGCTCATGTCCGTCATCATGGTCTGCGCCGTCAACGCCGTCGGCGACCTGGGACTGGGCCTGGGCATGTTCGGGATGCCGCAACTCGGCGCGGACGGCATCGTGCTGGCCACGGTACTTTCCATGTCCTGCGGGGCCTTGTTCAGCCTGTTCGTCATGTTTCGGGCGGGTCTGGCCGGCAGGCGAAGTTTTGCCCCCCTGCGCTGGGAAAAGCGCGCCTTGCCGTATATACTCAAGGTGGCCCTGCCCTCGGGCGGGTCACAGTTCCTCTGGCAGCTCGGCTACATGGTGCTGTTCATGATTACCGGCACCCTGCCCGGAGACAGCGTGACCGCAGTCGGCGGACTGACCGCGGGCATGCGCGTGGAGGGGCTGCTGTTTATGCCCGCCGTGGCTTTCGGGCTTACCTCGTCCATCCTGGTCGGACACTGCCTGGGGGCGGGCAACCCGGAGGAAGCGCGGCGCGTCGGCCTGCGCATCGCCGGCACGGGGGCGCTTGTCATGAGTTTCGCCGCCCTTTGCCTGTATCCTTTTCTGCCTTACGTGACGGCCTTCGTGGCTCCCGACCCGTCGGTGCGCGAGGTGGCGGCCGACTACATCCTGTTCAACCTGCTCGGCATGCCGTTCAGCGTGACGAGCGTCATCATGAGCGGCATTTTTTCCGGCGCGGGCGCGACCTTGTACAGCATGGCCGCGTTCAGCGTCGGGACCTGGCTGGTGCGTCTGCCCCTTGCGTGGTATATGGGGCATGTCGTATGGCAGGATGCTGCCGGCGTTTTTTCGGCCATGCTCGTTTCCCAGGTCGTACAGTCCGCCATATGCCTGTATTGCTTTTTCCGGCGCGACTGGAGCGGCTTTGCCTCCACGGCGGGACGCTTCGGCCGCATCGCCGGGTATGAAAAGGGAAACGCCGATTAAAAGGAATTTCTGATGAACACCGAATACAGGCCGTTGTCCTTCGACCGGATGCCGGCGTATCTTGACCTGCTGAACCGCTGCAACAGCCGCGCTTCGGATTACAGTTTCGCCAATCTCTGGGGCTGGGCGACGCATTATGAACTGGAATGGCGTTTTGACGGAACCCTTTGCTGGATACGCCAAAAACGTCCTTTCCCGGCGCATTGGGCGCCCGTCGGTCCCTGGACCGAGGTGGAAGACTGGAGGAACGCGCCGGAAACGGCGCCCGGAGCGCTTTTCATCCGCGTACCCCACGCCCTGGCCGACCTCTGGAGCGCCGCCCTGCCGGGGCGCGTGGAGATCGAAGACAGCAGGGATCTGTGGGATTACCTGTACCTTTCCTCGGAACTGTGTACGCTCCCCGGCAACCGTTTTCACAAAAAAAAGAACCTGCTCAGGCAGTTTATGAAAACATACGACTATGACTACAGCCCGCTGTCGGAAGCCTGCGTGGAAACGGTGCTGGACATGCAGGCCGAGTGGTGCCGGTGGCGGGACTGCGAATCGTCGGAATCCCTGCAGGCCGAAAACGATGCCGTGGCCCGCGTGCTGACCGCCTGGGGCAAGATCCCCGGACTGTGCGGCGGCGTCATCCACATAGACGATGTGCCCGTGGCCTATACCCTGGCCGAGCCGCTGGGCGACGACACCATGGTTATCCATTTCGAAAAAGCCGCGCCCTGCGTCAAGGGCGGCTACCAGGCCATAAACTACTTCTTCTGCAACGATGCGGGCAAAAACGCCGTCTACGTCAACCGGGAGCAGGACCTCGGGGACGAAGGGCTGCGGCAGGCCAAAATGAGCTATAATCCGACGGATTTTTTCCGCAAGTGCTCGGTGCGGATGCTGTAGGCGTCAACAGCACCTTTCAATGTTGATGTTGTACGCCTCGGGCGGCCGGGGCCGCGGCTCTGCCCCGGCTCGCGGAGGTAGAGAACGGTTCATCCGGGAACGGGTGAACCGTTCTTCACTGCGCGCCCCGCTTTTGCTAACGGAAAGCGGCAGCCCGCCCGAGGCGGACGCGATCAGTACCGCACGTACGCAATGTGGGTTTGCAGGTATTCCATCAAGCCGTGCTTGCCGTCGGCTCCGCCGATGCCGGATTTTCTCCAGCCGGCGTGAAAACCCTGCATGGCTTCGAAGTTTTCCCTGTTCACGTAGGTTTCGCCGAATTTCAGCCGGCGCAGTGCCCACATGGCGGTATTCACGTTGGTGGTGTAGATGGATGAAGTGAGCCCGTATTCACAATCGTTGGCCAGAGCGATTGCCTCGTCGAAGTCGCTGTAGGACAGGACCGGGAGTACCGGGCCGAACACTTCTTTCTGCACCGCTTCCATTTTTTGCGTGCAATTGCCCAACACGGTGGGTTCGAAGAAGTATCCGGTCTTCGTTTCGGGCACCCCCCCGCCGCAGAGCACTTCAGCACCTTCCTGTCTGGCCCTTGCAAGCATGTCGACAATTTTTTTCTGTTGTTCGGCGCTCACCTGGCAGGCCATGTCCGGCGCGGGATCGGCCGTGGGGTCGCCGTATGTGACCTCTTTCATTGCTTTGACGAGCATTTCCGTGAACCTGTCGGCTATCTTGCCGTCCACGTATACCCGTTCGCAGCAGTTGCACACCTGTCCGCTGAAGATAACCCGCGATGCGACGATGCTTTTCACGGCCAGGTCCAGATCCGCGTCGGCGCAGACAACGGCCGGGGCCTTGCCCCCCAGTTCGAGAGACACTTTGGCCACGTTTGCGGCTGTAGCGGCGATAACCTTCTGTCCGGCCTCCACGCTGCCGGTAAGGCTGACCATGCCGGTAATTTCGCTGCGCACCAGTGCTTCGCCAAGGGCGGCGCCGGAACCGGTGACGATGTTCAGCACGCCGGGAGGCAGGCCGATGCCGGCGACGATTTCCGCAAAGGCCATGACCGTGGCCGGAACCGTCGAACTGGGTTTGATGACTATGGTATTACCCGTGAGAAGGGCCGGAGCGACCTTGCGGGCAGTAACGAAGAGGGGGAAATTCCAGGGGCAGATGCCCACGACCACGCCTATGGGCTTGCGGAAAAGAAAGATGCTCTCGTCGGGCCTGTCGCTCTGGAGGATCTCGCCTTCAAATATGCGGGCCCAACCGGCATAATACTCGAAATAATCAGCCGTAAAATCCACTTCCACCTGAGCCAGAGGGAGGATTTTGGCCTGCTCGCCCGCCAGCAGGCGGGCCAGTTGCACCCTTTCGGACCGGATGCCCTCGGACATTTTTTTGAGAAAACCTGCTCTTTCCACAGCCGGACGGGCTGCCCAAGCCGTCTGGGAAGCCTCGGCCGCCGCAAGCGCCGCGCGGGCGTCCTCCGAACCGCCCTTGGGAACTGTCGCAATGATTTTCTGCGTAAAAGGGTTTTCAACCTCAATGACGCCTTGAGACGGGGAAGCTGTGAGGGAACCGTTGATGAACTGCTTGAACTCGCGCATGTAAACCTCCTTTCTTTAACCGACACCTATCATATTGAGCAGCGGCGGCAAACTGCCCGACCATTCGTAATTCAGACCGAGGGCCGGGCCGAAAAAACTCAACATGCAGATATAGCAGGTAATATTTTTTTTCCTGCCCGAAAGCGGCAATCCGTGAAACCATAAAAATTTTCTCTCGATTTTTTTGTGACATTCTCGAGAAAGTAATTTTCAGTGTTTCGGTTCCAGGGTATTTCGAAGTTGAGTTTGTAAAGAAGGCGCCTTGAGTCCGGGAGGCGAATCCGGACGAAGAAAATTGATCCGGAATCGGATTTATGACGGAGGGTCAATGCGTTGTTTTCATTTACCCACCGGATGCCGACAGGGGGATCCCCGCCGGCGGACTGCAATTTATCTGTACCGGCATTACCCGTCGACGCCCAGGAACCCGCCGCTTTGATGTTTCCAGAGCCGGGCGTAAACGCCGTCCAGGGCGAGCAGGCTCCGGTGGTCGCCTTCTTCGGCGATGCGCCCGCGCTCCACGACGACGAGACGGTCCATGGCGGCAATGGTGGAGAGCCGGTGAGCTATGGCGACCACCGTCTTCCCTTCCATAAGGCGGTAGAGGTTCTCCTGGATCGCGTTTTCAACTTCCGAATCCAGAGCGCTGGTCGCTTCATCCAGAAGCAGGATGGGCGCGTCCTTGAGCATGACCCTGGCCACGGCTATACGCTGGCGCTGCCCTCCGGAGAGCTTGACGCCGCGCTCCCCCACATGGGCGTCATAACCCGTGCGTCCCGCCGCATCCGCCAGGGACATGATGAACTCCTCGGCCTCGGCCCGCACCGCGGCGGCGCGCATCGCCTCCTCCGACGCGTCCGGCCGGCCGTAAAGGATGTTGTCCCGCACCGAACGGTGCAACAGGGAGGTATCCTGCATGACCATGCCTATGCCGGCGCGCAGGCTTTCCTGCGTGACCGCCGCCACATCCTGCCCGTCGATGAGGATCCTGCCCCTCTGCACATCGTGAAAACGCAGCAGCAGGCTCACGAGAGTCGATTTTCCGGCCCCGGAGCGTCCGACCAGCCCGATTTTTTCGCCGGAGCGGATGTGCAGGGAAAAATCGTCGATGACGGGTTGCGCATACCGGCCGTCGTAGCTGAACCCGACCTTTTCAAAACGTATCTCGCCCCGCGTGATGCCCAGAACGCCCGCGCCCGGCCGGTCCGTGACCTGCCTCGGCCGGGACAGCATCAGCATGCCGTCGTGGACGGAGCCGACATGCTCGAAGAGTTGCGTGCTTTCCCACATTATCCAGTGCGACATGCCGTTCAGGCGCAGGCACATGGCCCCCACGGCGGCCAGAGCGCCGACTCCCGCCCGGTCCTGCGTCCACAGCAGCAATACCTCGCCGCAGGAGCCGACGATAATCAGCATGCTCAGGAGGTGGTTCACAATTTCAAACAGACTGATGCGGCGCAGCAAAAGCTGCGAGGCTTCCAGAAACCCGCGCATCGCCTTTTGCGCGTATGACGCCTCGCGTCCGGCGTGGGAAAACAGCTTCACCGTCGCGATATTGGTATAGGCGTCGGTAATGCGCCCGACGACCTGCGAACGGGCGTCGGCGACCTCCCGCGAGGAAGCGGCCAGCCGCGGCACGATATACCTCAGGAGCAGCAGGTAGGCGGTCAGCCACAGGGCAAAAGGCCGGAGCAATTCAAGGTCGAAGCTGCCGACGGTCATGGACATGGTGACGAAATAGACAATCGCGAACACCATGATGTCGACTACTATCAGGTAGATGTCGCGCAAGGCCTGCGAAGTCTGCATGACTTTGGTCGCGATGCGCCCGGCAAATTCATCCTGAAAAAAACTCATGCTCTGCCCCAGCATGAGGCGGTGAAAATGCCAGCGCAGGCGGGCAGGCAGGTTGCCGCCCACGCTCTGCCAGCGGATCAGGCTCTGCAGACCGACCGGCAGCGTACTCCCCACGACGGCAAGACTCAGCAGCAACAGCTTTTTCCCCTCCTCTTCCCAGAGCCGGTCCGGCGCGACCAGAGCCAGGCTGTCCACGACGCTGCCGAGAAAGGCGAACAGCAACGCCTCGAAAACGCCCACAAGGGCGGACAGGCAGCCTATCCACACGATATGCCGGCGAATGCCCTTCGCCGCGCTCAGGACGAACGGAAAAAAGGAAGCGGGCGGCACGGGTATGCCGGCTTCCGGAAAAGGGTCGATCTTCTTTTCAAAACGGGAAAACATCAGGGTTCAAAGTCGCCTGTTCCGGGTAATGAGGAAGCGTCACCGCGTCGCGCTCAGGGGCCGTTTCGGGCATATCCCGCTCGAAAGCGGCATACAGGTCCGCAAACAGGGCGGGAACGCGCCGGTGCATGTCCCGCAGCAGAGGCAGCATGATTTCGCGCATCTGCGGGTGGGCGGCCGGGGCGCAGCGCAGTTCGAAAATATGCCGCCATTCGCGCATGTTGCAGGTAACGGCGAGTTCCGTTTTCAGGCTGTTGGGCAGAACGCTTCTGGCCTGCTGCGCCGGTGCCCCGGCATCGCGCAGCGCGAAATAAGCGGACTCCGCCCGCTGCACGGCTTCAAGCCAGATCTTGTAGGCCGGTGAATCCTCCGCCAGGAAACAGGGACGGATGACCGTGATTTCCCTGCCGAAACGCTTTCCCGAATAATCGGCATAGCGCGTGCTTTCCTGGCTGAAGGAGGCCATGCGGTGGCGCACCAGTTCATGGCTGACGCCCCGATCGCATACGATGTGCACAGTGGCGGAAGCGTGCTCGATGACACTGTGGTGCCCCGAGCGCACAATTCTGTCCAGAAACGGGACGGCCGAGTCCGCGGTGATTTTCTCCTCGGACTTGTAACAGATGCGGCCCGCAAACTCCAGCCGGCAGAGGATGTCCCGGCCGTCGTCCACGGCAAGGATGCGCGCCGAAGGGGCAATGATTTTCATCAGAAATTCCTTTTATGGTCCGAAACCTCCCCCTTAACAGAGGGAATTCTCAATCGGTTCCGGGCGAAGCCGGGAGAACATCCGCTCCGCAATCCCTCCCCTCGAGCTGCGGACGCGCAGGCCGAGAACAATACGTTTGTCGGCGGCAAAAGGCAAACCCGATATTGCTTCCCGCGGCCGGCCCCGCACTTCAGCAGGCTGTAATATGTGAAACCGCCCTCCTCCTGCCGGATATGTTCCGCCCTGCCGCCGTTTGTTCCGGAACGGAAACGCCGCCCCGCCCTGCGGGCCGTGGTTTTTTTCCCGCGAACCTGTTGCCTTTTGCGCTGCAATCGGCTATGCTGTGCTACTGATTTCCGCAAAAATCGGTAAACATCAACCGGAAGGCCGACGTGCCGCGAAGCGGCGTGAGCCGGCCGAATACCACGCTCTTCGGCTGACAATCCTGCGGTAAAAAATTTGCCTGACGGCACATATCTCAGCAAGAATGATTGTCGTAAGGGATCCGGCGGCAAGGGGGCAGAGAGTTGATCCATTCTGAAGCGGGTCGGCGGCATGAAAGTTCGGGCGCGGGGCTTTTTCCTTTTCCGGAAAACGACAACAGGTGCGGGAAACAGCGCCGACGGCCCGATTTTTGCACACACACACACACACACACACACACACACACACACAACATGCATGCTTTGCTGTTCAAGGACGGGGTGCTTTCCCCGATGCATTCCGGCCCTGATTCCCATGCGGGGTCGGGGCCTTTTTTTCGTTCATTCCGCGCACCGGCAAAGGCGGCCCCGGTCCGGCGGCAGGGTGCCGCTTGCGCCGCCCGGCAACGGCTCAACCGCCGCGCACGGTCGGGTAAGGTATCAGAATGACGGCCCAACCCCGCACATTGATCATGCTCGTGGACGACAACCGCACCAATCTTCTGGTCGGGAAAACAGCGCTGTCCGAGGATTATTCCGTGCTGACGGCCCCGTCTGCGCTGAAAATGCTGGATATGCTGCGCTGGAGCAAGCCGGAGTTGATACTGCTCGATGTGGACATGCCGGAAATGAACGGGTTCGAGGCGATCACCATCCTCAAGGCCGCTCCGGAGACGCGGGAGATTCCGGTCGTTTTCCTGACCGCCCTGAACGCGAACGACGACGAGCTGCGCGGCCTGCAACTCGGCGCCGTCGACTACATAACCAAACCCTTTGCGCCGCCGTTGCTGCGCAAACGCGTTGCCCTGCACCTGCTGCTGGAAAATCAGAAGCGCGAACTGCAGAACTACAACGACAACCTGCAGAGCATGGTCGAGGCCAAAACAAAGACCATCCTAAAACTGCAGAACAAAATCCTGACGGCCATGACCGAAATGGTGGAAGGCCGTGACGGCACGACCGGGCAGCACATAGCCAACACGCAACGCTACCTGCGCTGTCTGCTGTCCGCCGTCATTGAAAGAGGTATCGCGGCGTCGGAGGCCTCCGGGTGGGATGTGGAACTGCTCGTCCAATCCTCACAACTGCACGATGTCGGCAAAATCGCCGTCAGCGACAGCGTTCTCAAAAAACCGGGGAAACTGACCCCGGCGGAATTTGACGAAATGAAACAGCACGTGAACTTCGGCGTAGGTTTTATCGAAAGGCTTGAAGACGATGAGGGTGACAGCCGCTTTTTGTACTATGCGAAAACTTTTGCCGCCTATCACCACGAAAAATGGAACGGCACCGGCTATCCCCACGGTCTTGCCGGGGAAAACATTCCCCTGCTCGGACGCATGATGGCCGTGGCCGACGTGTACGATGCCCTGACCTCCGAACGCCCTTACAAAAATGCCTTTACGTCCGACGAAGCAATCAGGATTATCGTGGAAGGCAAGGGGGCGCACTTCGACCCGATGCTGGTCGACCTGTTTGAACAGGTGTCCGAAAGCTTTATCAAGGCGTAGTTCGGAACAAAAGGCAACAGGGAAAGGCCTATTTCTTCCGCATTGTGCCGCAGTCACGATGGAAAAAACATGCCGATCCGTTTTCCCGCCCACCTGCTCGCGCTTTTGCTCATATGCCTGTGGCCGCGGTTCGGCGCGGCCGCACAGACGGATTTCAGCCGGGTGGGCTATCGGGATATCCCCGGCGTTACTCTGAAAGAAAAAGAAGCTGTCGAACGCCTGCTCGGCGAACGCACGTCCTTTATCTACGGGACCGAACCCGGCATCGGCTGTTATTACCAATCGGACGGCAGGCTGGGAGGCTATGCCGTACTGCTCTGCGACTGGCTCAGCGCACTCTTCGGCGTAGGTTTCACTCCCTCCCTCTATGACCGGAATCAACTGTTGCACAACCTCGCTTCCTATGAAGTGGATTTCACCGACGCTTTGAGTTCAACGCCGGAACGCATACAGGCCTCGCTGTCCACCTCACCCCTTTGGGAACGGCCGATGCGGCGCATGCGCCTTGCCGACGGCCCGAGCCTCGCGGAGACGGCAGCTTCCCGGCCCTTGCGCTACGCTTTTCCCATCGGTACGAACACCTTTGAAATGGTCGGGAGTTATCTCCAAAAACCGTTTCACGCCGTCTACGTCGACAGTCATGACGCGGCTTACCGCATGCTCAAGGACAAGGTCGTCGACGCCTTTGTGGATAAAGATTCCTATTTTGACGCCGACAGCGACGTTCTTACGGAAGATCTGCTGCCCTTCGTGTTTGTTCCTTTTTCTCTCGCGACCCTGAATCCGGAACTTGCTCCGCTCATCTCCATCGTGCAAAAAGCCCTCGACAACGGCGCTCTTGACTATTTAACAACATTATACAATAAAGGGAATGAAAATTATACGCGCAACAAGTTTCTCTCACGATTGTCGTTTGAGGAAAAAGAGTACGTTCATAGACACAGTGTATACGGAATGAATCAGCCTGTTCGCATCGGCATTGAATACGACAATTATCCCATTGCCTTTTATAACGAACAGGAGGAAGCTTGGCAAGGTTGCGCCCTGGATGTCCTTGCGGCCATCAAGAAGATCAGCGGTCTCAATTTTGTCCCTGCACATCAAGAGCCGATCTTGTGGCCTGAAATGCTGGACATGCTTGAAAGCGGAAAATTGTCTATTATGACGGAACTCATCAAAACGCCTGAAAGAGAAGGCAAATTTTTATGGCCGGAAAAGCCGTTTATGGAGGATTATTTCGTACTGATTTCCCGTAATGACTATCCGAATATCGCATTATTTGATGTACGTAACCTTAGAATAGGTCTGATACAAGATGGCGCATCCACCTATCTTTTCCGGAAATGGTTTCCGGACCACAGATCGACAAAGGAATACATAGATACATGGCAGCTCTTTTCCGCCTTGGAGCGCGATGAAGTGGATTTGGTCATGAGTACGAAAAATCACTTACTCAGCATGACACATTACATGGAAAAACCCTATTTTAAGATAAACATTGCTTTCAAGCAAAAATACGAATCATTTTTTGCGCTCAACAAGTCGGAAACAATCCTTTGCTCGATCCTCAGCAAGGCGCTGCATCTGGTCAGAGTTGACGACATAGCTGCACAATGGAAAAGACGGGTATTCGACTACCGCGGCGCGGTGGCCCGCGCGCGCATGCCCTATCTGCTCACCGGCCTGACGCTTTTTCTCGGCATAGTCGGGCTTCTGTCCGTCATGTTTGTAAGAAGCAGGAGACTCGGCAGAGAACTGGAAGCGGCCGTGGAGCAGCGCACCGGCGAACTGCGCCTGCAGACGGCCGCCGCCGAGCGGGCCGCTCAGGCCAAAAGCGCTTTTCTCGCCCGCGCGAGCCACGAGATCCGCACGCCGATGAACGCCATCAACGGCTTGAGCGAACTGGCCCTGCGGGAATACGGATCGCCGGGAACTCTACCGTACATCAGGGGCATCCGCGATGCCGGCGTTGCGTTGCTGGCCGTAATCAACGATATTCTTGATTTTTCCAAAATTGAGTCCGGCAACCTGCCTATACACCCCGTTCCTTACGAAACGGCCTCTCTCCTGAACGACGTGCTGACCGTGGTTCGGGGCGGGACGGCAAAGGCCGGACTCGAACTGCGCCTGGACATCTCCCCCGACCTGCCCCGGACCATGATCGGCGATGCCGGCCGCATCCGGCAAATCCTGCTCAATCTCCTGAGCAATGCCGTGAAATATACAAAGGAGGGCTTTGTCGGGTTGTCTGTTTTCTGCGGGCCTGCCGGGGAGGAGGAAGACACGGTGCGGCTGACCTTTACGGTGGAGGACAGCGGTATCGGCATCCGGCGCAAGGACATGCCCAAATTGTTCGGAGAGTTCACCCGCATTGACGAAAAGCGCAACATCGGGATAGAGGGCACCGGACTCGGTCTGGCCATAGCCCGCAGCCTGTGCCGGGCCATGGGCGGCGACCTCACGGCGCGGAGCGGCTACGGCACGGGGTCAGTCTTTACGGCCGTTCTGGTTCAGACCGCAGCCGACCGGACGCCCGTAGGCGACGTGACCGGGCGGACGGACGAGCGGACGGGCGCGCGACGCGCCTCCTTCATCGCGCCGGAAGCCGAAGTGCTGATCGTCGACGATTTGCCCGGCAATCTGCTCGTGGCGCGCGGCCTGCTCAATCCCTACCGGGTGCGCGTTTCCGTTTGCGCGAACGGCCGCGAGGCCGTGGAACTGGTGCGGCGGCACCCCTTCGACCTCGTTCTGATGGACCACATGATGCCCGTGATGGACGGCGTGGCGGCGACGCGCGCGCTCCGGGCCATGGACGGGGAACGCTTCCGCACGCTGCCCGTCGTCGCACTGACGGCAGGCGATGTAACCGGCATGCGGGAAATGTTTCTTGAAAACGGCTTCAACGACGTCCTCGCCAAGCCCATAGAAATGGGCAAGCTGGATGCCGTGTTGCGGCACCGGCTTCCGGCCGGGAAACTCCGCAAGGCGCCGCCTGACGAGGCTTTCGAAACTGCGGGCGGGAACGCGTCCGGTGAGCCGTACCCCGCGCAGGCCTCTCCGGACCGCTCCGGACAGGGCGAAGAACGCGCTCCTTTCGCCGCTCCGCCCGTATCGCCTCTCCCGACAATCGCGGGCGTGGATGCCGACCTCGGGCTTGCCCGCATCGGCGGTTCGCACAGCCTCTACCTGCGGTTGCTTGCGGTGTTCCGCACGGATGCCGAGGCATGCCTCACACGCATCGCCGGGGATCCGGACGGGACTTCCCTGCCCGCCTTCACCACGCAGGTTCACGCTGTGAAAAGCGCTCTGTCCAACATCGGCGCGGACGGGCTGTCAAGAGAGGCAGCCATGCTGGAGAAGGCAGGCAAAGAGGCCGACCTGTCTTTGATTCTGGAAACTTTACCCGCCTTCCGGAAAGAGCTTGCCGCCCTGGCGGCGCGCATCGGCGCGGCGCTCGCGCCGCACGCACCCGAGGCGCCGAAGACATCGAATGCGCCGGAGGCGGCGGGTACGGCGGACGATGCTGAAGGCCTTGATCCGGCTGTCGCCGGGGATCTCGAAACTTTGCGGGACGCGCTGGAGGCTGTGGATATCCGCGCAACGGACGCCGTGCTGGCCCGTCTGCAAGCCCTGCCGTTACCGGCGGCGCTGCGCGGCGCCGTCGACGAAGCGGCGGAGTACGTTTTGACGGCGGACTTTCACAAGGCAACGAAGACCGTTGCCGACCTGCTCGGACGGAGACACCTGTGAACGGCATCGACGACCCTTGTCCGGGCAAAGTCCCCGCGGCGGCAGGCATGGTCGCCGCGTTTGCCGCCCACCCGGACCGCGGCCCGCTCCGGGCAAAGCCGCGAAGCCTCCTGCGCCGCCTTATCCTGACCTGCCTTGTTTTCCTCTGTCTGTACCCATCCTGCGGGCTTGCCGCGCAGGCGGGCTTCCCCTTTGCGGGTTACCGCGACATTCCCGGCGTTACGCGGGAAGAAATCGAAGCTGTCGAGCGTTTGCGCGCCGGCGGCGCAAGCTTCGTGTACGGCACCTCAGAGCCGAGTATCGAATGTTTTGTAAAGACGGACGGCACCCTGGGGGGATACTCCGTACTGCTCTGCGACTGGCTGAGCGGGCTGTTCGGCATCCGTTTCACGCCCGCCCTGTACGGATGGGACGAACTGCTGCGGAGACTGGCTTCCCGCGCCGTGGATTTTACCGGCGTCCTGACCCCAACCCCGGAGCGTCGCAAGGCATACCTGATGACCTCTCCTCTCTTGGAGAGGGAAATCAAGTACATACGCATTGCCGGCAGCAGAAGTCTTTCCGAAATCGCAAAGTCCAGGCCCCTGCGCTACGTCTTTTGTACCGGCACGGCAACCTTTGAGCGGGTCGCGGCCTCTCTCGAAAAACCTTTCGAAATCGTTTACGTCGACGGCTATGCCGAGGTCTACCGGCTGCTGAAAAATAAAGAGGCAGACGCCTATGTGGAGGAGGAGCCCTACAAGATCGCCTTTGACGCCTACGACGATATCGTTCTTGAGGATTTATTGCCGATGCAGTTCTGTCCCGTCACTTTCTCAACGCAAAACACAGAACTCGCGCCCATCGTCTCCGTTGTGCAAAAAATCCTGGACAACGGCGGAAACAGTTACATAAACACGCTGTACAAGCTGGGCCGCGAGGAATACACAACCAACAGGTTCCTCGCGAAACTGACGCCGGAGGAAAGGGACTATGTTTACAGGCACGGCAGACAGGGTTTGAACCGGCCCGTTCCCGTCGGGATAGAGTACGACAACTATCCCGTTGCGTTCTACAACTTTAGGGAGCACGCATGGCAGGGCTGCGCATGGGACGTTCTGACGGAAATCGGCAGGATCAGCGGTCTGAATTTTGTTCCGGCGCATCGGATGCCCGTCCCGTGGTCTGAACTGCTGCACGAGCTTGAAAGCGGCGAAATTCCGCTTGTTACGGAACTGGTCCGCACCCCGGAAAGGGAGGGACGTTTTCTGTGGCCGGACACACCGCTTATGACCGATTTTTATACGCTGGTGTCACGCAACGACTTTCCGAATGTTTCCCTGTACGACGTGCGCAACCTGACAATCGGCATGGCCGCCGCCACCTCGCAGACGGAATTTTTTCTGCGCCTGTTTCCCAATCACAAGCATTTGAAAATATACAATAATACCACGGAGGCGCTTCTTGCCGCCGACAGGGGCGAGGTTTCCCTGGTCATGACCACGCAGAACCTGCTGCTCAACGTGACCCATTACATGGAAAAACCGTATTACAAAATCAATATCGCCTTCAACGAAAAATACAACTCAGCGTTCGGTTTCAACAAGTCTGAAGCCGTCCTGCGTTCGATCCTCGACAAAGGCATGGAACTGATCAATGCCGGCGGGATAGCGGAACAATGGCAAACACGCGTGTTCGACTACCGGAGCGCGGTGGCGCGGGCACGCGCGCCCTATCTTTTTTCCGGTATGCTCCTGCTGCTCGGCGTCATCTTTTTGCTGTCCGTCATGTTTTTGCGCAGCAGGCGGGCAGGCAGGCAACTGGAAGCAGCCGTGGCGGAACGCACCCTCGCCTTGCGCCGGCAAACGCAGGCCGCCGAACGGGCCGTGAAAACGAAAAGCGAATTCCTGGCCCGCACCAGCCACGAGATCCGCACCCCCATGAACGCCGTAATCGGCCTGAGCGAACTGGCGCAGCGGGAGTACGGCACACCCGAAGCTCTTGAATACATCAGGGGCATCCGCAACGCCGGGGCGAACCTGCTCGCCGTCATCAACGACATCCTTGATTTTTCGCAAATTGACTCGGGCAAGCTGCCCATACACCCCGGACGCTACGAAACGGCATCTCTCCTGAATGATGTGCTGGCCGTCATCCGCGTCCGGACGGCGGAAACTCCCCTTGAGCTGCTGACGAACATCTCCCCGGACATTCCCGCCTTCATGATCGGCGATGCGGGCCGCATCAGGCAGATTCTGCTCAACCTCCTCAGCAACGCCGTTAAATACACGAACGAGGGGTTCATCAAATTTTCCGCTTACGGAACGCCGCTCACGGAAAACACGATCCGCCTGACCTTTGTTGTGGAAGACAGCGGCATAGGCATCCGGCAGGAGGACATACCCAAGTTGTTCGGGGAGTTCGTGCGCATTGAGGACCCGCGGCACAGCGGCATAGAGGGCACGGGCCTCGGTCTGGCCATAGCCCGCAGCCTGTGCCTGGCCATGGGCGGCGACGTCACGGCGCGCAGCGCGTACGGCAAAGGTTCCGCCTTTACGGCCGAACTGGTGCAGACCATGGAGGATCCGACGCCGATGGGCGGTCCCGCCGACATAACAACGGCGGCGCACGCGGAGGCGCCGCGCATCAGTTTTACGGCGCCGGAAGCCGACGTGCTGATTGTCGACGATTTGCCCGGCAACCTGCTGGTAGCCGAAGGCCTGCTCGCCCCTTACCGGATGCGCCTTTTCTCCTGCCTGAGCGGTCGTGAAGCAGTGGAACTGGTACAGGCGCGCCCCTTCGATCTCGTACTCATGGACCACATGATGCCGGAGATGGACGGCGTGGAAGCTACACGGGCCTTCAGGGCCATGGACGACGAACGCTGCCGGAACATGCCCGTTGTCGCCCTTACGGCCAACGCCGTGTCCGGCATGAAGGAAATGTTCCTGGCGAACGGCTTCAACGATTTTCTTTCCAAGCCCGTTGACGTGCGCAAGCTGGATGCCGTGTTGAGGCAATGGATTCCCGCCCGCAAGCGCAGGCCGGCGCCTTCGGAACAGCGGAGCGCATCGTGACGGCGAAGCCCGGCTCCGCTCCCGGGGTGGAGAACCCGCACGATCCGGTCGGGACGCCGCCGGTTGCCGGCGCCGCGCAGCCCGCCGTCAGTGACCCGCGGGTGCTGCGCCGTTATCTTTTTTGGTTTTTCGCGGCATTTATAACCGTAATCTTTGCGGTGATCATCTTCAACACGATTCAGCAATTCAACGACGTCACCCTCCTGGTCAATTCCCGTATGGGACTGCCCCTTGCGCAACGCGCCGCCGCCCTCATCGACGGCGATGCCTTTGAAAAACTGACGAAAACCCTGGATCCGCAGGATCCGTTTTATGAAGAAACCCGGCTGAAACTCCTGCGCATTAAGCAGGATTCCGGCTGCCTCTATCTGTATACCATGGCACCCTACACCGATACGGTACACCTTTTCATCATCGACGGCAGCGCCGAACCGGGCGATCCGGCGTTTTCTCCCCTGGGCAGCAAAGAACCTTTATATGCCTACGACAGCGCATATTTTCGGACCTATGCGATGAAGACGCCGCAATTTTCCAAGATACATCCGCAGATGGACTGGGGTATACTGATATCTACGTATGTGCCCATTTTCAATTCTTCCGGCGCCGTGGTCGGCATTGTCGGCTGTGACTTCGATGCCGCCGATATACGCAGCCGCATCGTCGCGCATGTCATCCGGCAAATGCTGTTGCTCTGCATGTTTCTCCTGATCGGGTTTTATTTGTATCGTTTGCTGCTCGACGCCGTAAAGCGGCAAAACCTGGCGCTGCAGGAAATGAACAGGAAAGTGCTTGCCGCGTCGGAAGCCAAAAATGCCTTCCTGACCCGCACGAGCCACGAAATCCGCACGCCGATGAACGCGATCATCGGCATGAGCGAGCTGGCGCAGCGGGAACCATGCCCGCCCAGGGCGCTGGAGTACATCGCCGGCATCCGGAACGCCGGGGCGAACCTGCTGGGCATCATCAACGACATTCTGGATTTTGCCGGGATTGAGTCCGGCACCTTGCGCATACATCCGGCGCCTTACGAAACGGCTTCTTTGCTGCACGATGTACTGACCGTCGCCCGCATCCGGGCCGAAGAAAAAGCATTGGCGCTGCCGACGGACATCCCGCCCGACATACCTCGTTCCATGGTCGGCGATGCGGGCCGCGTCAGGCAGATACTGCTCAATCTTCTGAGCAATGCCGTGAAATATACCGATGCGGGTTTCGTCAAATTTTCCGCGTACGCGACGCCCGACGCAGACGATGCGGTCCGGCTGACCTTTGTTGTGGAAGACAGCGGCATCGGCATCCGGCAGGAGGACCTGCCGAAATTGTTTCGGGAATTCGTGCGCATCGGCGAAAAGCGCCGCGGCGGCACGGAGGGCACGGGCCTCGGCCTGAGCATAGCCCGCAGCCTGTGCCGGGCCATGGACGGGGACATCGCCGTGCGCAGCGAATACGGCAGGGGGTCCGTCTTTACCGCCGAACTTAAGCAGACCGTGCATGACCGGCGGCCCATGGGCGCCGTGACGCGCGCGGCGGAAAAACGCGCGGAAAGGCAACGCGCCGGCTTCATCGCGCCCGAGGCCGAGTTGCTTATTGTCGACGACCTGCCCGCCAACCTGTTGGTGGCCGAAGGATTGCTGGCCCCCTACCGGGTGCGCGTGACCACCTGCGCGAACGGCCGCGAGGCCGTGGACCTGGTGCGGGAACGTCCCTTCGACCTCGTGCTCATGGACCACATGATGCCGGTAATGGACGGCGTGGAGGCCGCGCGCGCCGTCAGGGCCCAAGGCGGGGAACGCCGGACCGTGCCGATCGTTGCCCTGACGGCCAACGCCGTGTCCGGCATGCGGGAGATGTTCCTGGCGAACGGGTTCAACGATTTTCTTTCCAAGCCCATAGACGTGCTTGAACTGGATGCCGTGCTGGCGCGCTGGATTCCCGCCGGCAAGCGCCGCGCGGCAGTGCCGGAGCAGAAGGGGCTGTGACCGGCTTTGCCGGGCGTCAAGCGGGAAGCTCACTGAAGGTAAAGATTTCTGACCATAAAGGAATCTCTGATGAAATTTAGGTTGGTTACCCGCGACGAAACGTCCGTAATCAATAACCCGCGGTTGCTGAAGCGGTATCTTTTTATATTTTTCGCAACCTTTGTTACCGTCATTTTCGCGGTAATCATCATCAATTCGTTTCAGCAATTCGACGATATCACGATCCTTGTCAATTCCCGCCTGGGAATGCCCGTCGCACAGCGCGCCGTCGCGGTCATTGACGGCGATGCCTTTGAAAGATTGACGAAAACCCTGGATCCTCAAGATCCGTTTTATGAGGAAACCCGGCTGAAACTCCTGCGCATAAAAGAGGAAAGCGGCTGCATGTACCTGTATACCATGGCTCCGTACACCGATACCGTACACCGCTTTATTATCGACGGCAGCGCCGAACCGGGTGCGGACGGGTTCTCTCCCCTGGGCAGCGAAGAACCTTTAGCCGACTACGACAAGGCCTATTTGCGGACGTATGCAACAAGGAAGCCGCAATTTGCCGGAACAAATATACAGCACTGGGGGATGGTGATCTCGTCCTTTGTGCCTGTTTTCAATTCTTCCGGCGCTGTGGTCGGCGTTGTCGGCTGCGATTTTGAGGCGGAAAGCATACACAACCGGATTCAAGGCCATGTGCTGCGGCAAATACTGTTGTTGTCCGTCCTTTTGGTCATCGGGTTTTGCCTGTACCGCCTTCTTCTCAATGCCGTCATGCGGCAAAACCTTGCGTTGCAGGAAATGAATCAACATGCGCTGGCCGCGACAACCGCCAAAAGCGCCTTTCTGGCCCGCACCAGTCACGAGATCCGCACACCGATGAATGCGATTATCGGCATGAGTGAACTGGCGCAGCGGGAACCCTGCCCGCCCAAAGCGCTGCAATACATTGCGGGCATCAGGAACGCCGGAAAGAACCTGTTGGGCGTCATCAACGATATTCTTGATTTCGCCGGGATCGAGTCCGGCACGCTGCGCATACATCCCGCACCTTACGAAACGGCTTCTTTGCTGCAGGATGTGCAGGCCGTCACCCGCGCCGCGGCCGAGGAAAAATCCCTGACGCCGACTACCGACCTTTCCCCCGACATCCCCCGCTCCATGGTCGGCGATGCGGCCCGCATCAGGCAGATATTGCTCAATCTCCTGAGTAATGCCGTAAAATACACAAACAGCGGCTTCGTCAAATTTTCCGCGTACGCAACGCCCGGCGCCGGCGACGAGGTTCGACTGACCTTTGTTGTGGAAGACAGCGGCATCGGCATCCGGCCTGAGGATATGCCCAAGCTGTTCGGGGAATTCGTGCGCATCGACGAAAAGCGCAACATCGGCATAGAGGGCGCGGGCCTCGGCCTGAGCATATCCCGCAGCCTGTGCCGGGCCATGGGCGGGGACATCGTCGTGCGCAGCGAATACGGCAGGGGGTCCGTCTTTACTGCCGAATTGAGTCAGACCGTGTATGACCGGCAGCCCATGGGTGACCTTACGGGCATGACGGTGAAGCGGGTGGAAAGGCGACGCGCCGGCTTCTCCGCACCCGGCGCCGAGTTGCTTGTAGTCGACGATTTGCCGGCCAACCTGTTGGTGGCCGAGGGGCTGCTCGCCCGCTGCGGAGCGCGCGT
The DNA here is from genome assembly GCA_031271265.1 of Desulfovibrio sp. GTDB lineage: Bacteria > Desulfobacterota > Desulfovibrionia > Desulfovibrionales > Desulfovibrionaceae > Frigididesulfovibrio. Next base: position 22,686 of record JAISWB010000111.1, read on the forward strand.
CACCACCTGCACGAACGGCCGCGAGGCCGTGGATCTGGTGCGGGCGCGCCCCTTCGACCTCGTACTCATGGACCACATGATGCCGGTGATGGACGGCGTGGAGGCGACACGCGCCATAAGGGCGCTGGATGAAGAGCGTTGCCGGACCGTGCCGATCGTCGCCCTGACGGCCGCCGATGCGCCCGGCATAAAGGAAATGTTTGCAGCAAACGGTTTCAACGACTTTCTTTCCAAACCCGTAACCTCTGCCGGCCTGGACGACCTGTTGCGGCGATGGATTCCCGCCGCCGAGAGCCGCGAGGCGCCTGCCGGCGCCTCCCCGGGCGCGGACCTAAGCCCGTTCTCCCCTCAGGCCCTTCAGGACCGCTCCGGGCAGGGCCGGGATGCTGCGCCGGATACCTCCGAAGGATCGCCCCCCCGTCGGGCACACGGCGAAAGCTCCGGACAAAGCCCGGACGCGGCGTTGCGCACGGCCGGAGAACCGCTCCCTCCGCGGACGGATATTCCGCGCATGGAAGACACGGCTCTCCCGCGCATTGAGGGCGTGGATACCGCCCTCGGGCTTGCCCGTATCGGCGGGTCGCACAGCCTCTACCTGCGGTTGCTGGAGGTGTTCCGCACGGATGCGGAAACGTGCCTCGCACGCATCGCTGAAGAACCGGGCGAAACGACATCGCACATGACCGGGGAAGCGTGCGCCCCGCAATTCCCCCCGGACAACTCCGGGCAAAACACGGCAACGGCCTTCGACGCGAGCGGGAGGCCCTGCCCCGCGCAGACCGCTTCGGACCGCTCCGGGCAAAGCCCGGCAGCGTCCCTGCGCGCCTTCACCACGCAGGTGCATGCCGTAAAAAGCGCTTTGGCCAACATCGGCGCCGATGCTCTGTCAAAAGAGGCCGCCTTGCTGGAAAAGGCGGCCAAAGAAGCCGACATGCCCTTGATCCGCGAAAAACTGCCCGCATTCCGCAGAGAGCTTGCCGCCCTGACGGCGCGCATCTACACAGCGCTCGCGCCGGAGCCTGCGCGCGGAACGGAGCAGGCTCACGCGACGGAGCAGGCGCATAAGGCGGACGCTGCGGAAAACCTCAATCCGACGGTAGCGGAAAACCTGGAACAGTTGAGGGACGCGTTGCGGGGAAAGGAATTTGATGCGGCGGACGCCGCGCTGGCCCGCCTGCAGGCCTTGCCGCTGTCCGAAAAGCTGCGCGATGCCGTCTCCGAAACGGCGGACTGCATCCTGACGGCGGAGTTCGCCAAAGCGTCGGACATCGTGAGCGCCCTGCTGAAAAAGCCGGCCTCGCCGGAGGGGGACCCGCATGCACAGCGACATTGACTATGCCGTCGCACTGAGTGCCGCGCTCGCGCGTATTACAAAAACGCCCGCGCTGACCGCAGGTATACTGCAGGACGCCGCCGAAGTCATTGCCGGCGAAGGATGCCGCGGCCTGAATCCCGGCCGCGTGGGACTGTGGCGCCTGCTGCGCGGCAAGCCGGTCTTGCGCAGCATTACAAGCTGCGACGGCGCTACCGGCGCGTTCACCGTGCAGGAAGATTTTCCCCTTGACGGCCGGCGGCGCTATGTCGAATTGCTGCACACCGAACGGCTCATCATCATCGACGATGTCGCGCATTCCGATATTCTGCCGAACCTGCAGGAAACCTACGGCCCCGACATATGCGCGCTGCTCGACGCCCCGGTCCGCGCGGGAGGAAAACTGGTCGGCGCGGTGTGCATAGAGCAGAACCGCACGGAACAGTTTCCCGAACACCGCGTCTGGACGATAGAAGAACAGAACTTCGCCTCGTCCCTGGCGGATTTTCTTGCGCTGGCCATGGAAAGCGCCGAACGCCGTCTGCTGATGCGCCGCACCGAAACCCTGATGGGCAACCTGCCGGGCATGGTGTACCAGTGCCTGCACGATCCGCCGAACCGCACCTTCACCTTCGTCAGTGAAGGCTGTTACCCGCTCACCGGGTATACCCCGCAGGAGTTGCTCGGCAACAACGCCGTCAAATTTTTCGACATGGTCCATCCCGAGGATGCGGACAACCTGGCGAGGCTCAACTACGAAACCCTTGCCCTGGGCCTGCCCCTGGAGACATCGTTCCGCATCGTCATGAAGGACGGCCGCGTCAAGTGGATTTGGGAACGCAGCCGCGTGGCTGAGAAAAATATCGACGGCACGCCGCGCCTGCTGGAAGGCTTTTACACTGATATTACGGAACAGCGCCGCCTGGAGGCCGCCGAGCTGGCCAACCAGGCAAAATCCGAGTTTGTGGCCAACATGAGCCATGAAATCCGCACGCCGATGAACTCCATCCTCGGCATGACGGAACTGGCGATCAAACATTTTCCCCAGACGGCGGTCCTTGAATACCTGGGGCACATCAAGCGGGCCGGCGCGTCCCTGCTCTCCATCATCAACGACATTCTCGATTTTTCCAAAATCGAGTCCGGCGCGATGACACTCGTTCCCGACACCTACGACGTTCACTCGCTGATCAACGATATCGTCACGATGATCCAGGTCCGTATCGGCGCCAAGCCCGTTGAGCTGATTGTCGACGACGATCCGCAACTGCCGCCGGAGATGATCGGCGATGTTACCCGCATCAAGCAGATTATCATCAATCTGCTCTCCAATGCCGTAAAATTTACGAAGCAGGGACATATTTTATTCGGAATCGCCGTCGAACAGACGGACGATGCCCGGTGCAGGGCGTATTTCAGTGTGCACGACACCGGTATGGGCATCCGCAAGGAAGACCTTCCCCTCCTGTTCGGCAACTTTTCGCAGGTTGACACCCGCAAGAACCGGAATATCGAGGGTTCCGGCCTGGGACTTGCCATTTCCAAAAGACTGATCGAGCTTATGGAGGGCGAAATCCATGTGGAAAGCGTATACGGCGAGGGGTCGTGCTTTTCCTTTTACATCATGCAGCAACTTGAAAAACCAGGACCCGCCGTTGTGCTGCAACCTGACGGGAAACGTTGCGTGGCCGTCCGGCTTGCAAGCGTCGAAAAAACCCGGAGCCTTGTCGACAAATCGGCAAAATTGGGCGTGCCTTACAGAATCGTGCGCGGCGCGGAGGATTACGCAGGCTGCACGCACGTGTTTTTTGACGGGGAAGACTATGCCGCCGTCCGCGACAAGGCCGACCCGGACGCGGTGCTGATTGCCCTGTCGATCGGCCCGGCGGGTGACTCGGGGCTTCCCCCCGCGGTACGGGTCGTCTGTTTCCCCCTCACAAGTCTCACCTTTGCCAAACTGCTGGATGCCCGCGTCTGCGCCGGCGCGGAGGATGCGGCGGCGGACAGGGCTTCCGCCCTGCGCGTGTCCGGCGCGCGTTTCCTGGTAGTGGACGATAACGACATCAACCTTATGATAGCCGAAAACCTGCTGCGCTCGTACGGAGGTGAGGTGGATACCGCCGCATCGGGCGCCGAGGCCGTTGAACGCGTGCGGAATCGCGACTATGATATCGTGTTCATGGACCACATGATGCCCGAGATGGACGGTTTGGACGCCACCGCGCTCATCCGCGCCCTACCGGGGGAAAAATACGCGCGCCTGCCCATCGTGGCGCTCACCGCCAATGTCGTGGGCGATGTGCGCAGCATGCTCATGGGCGGCGGCATGAACGACTTTCTTGCAAAACCCATCGGGATACAGGAGCTTGAATTGATACTGCAACAGTGGCTTCCCCGCGATAAACGGCATATCGACGCTACCGGCGGAGCCTGCTGACGGATGCGCCGAAAAGTAAACTTGACGACGGATCCTTTCCGAACGCGCGGCGCCCGAATTCACTTGACAGGCGGTGGAGCGGCGGCTATCAGCAGGGAACGGGCACTTGTAAGGAACGGGTGCTTTCGCCTGAAAAAAACACAGCAGAAACGGGCAGGCAACGCCCAAAACATTGGAGGAAACTATGGCCTGGAGTGTAACCGTAGATGCCGACAAGTGTGTCGGCGACAACGAATGTGTGGATGTTTGCCCTGTCGAAGTCTATGAACTGCAGGACGGCAAGGCCGTACCCGTGAATGCGGACGAATGCCTCGGCTGCGAATCCTGCGTTGAAGTTTGCGAATCGGGCGCCATAACCGTCGAGGAACAGTAGGCCGGCCCGTGCCCTTGCGCCCGTCCGGCTGTCGCGCGCAACCGGGAGGGCCGTCATGCGGAAGCGACCGCGGCGGCATCAGTACCGGCTTCCGCGTACGCAACCGGGAAGATGCTTTTCCGGGGGGCGCCTCCCCCGCCGACGGACGGCTCCCGTTGCGGCTCGCAGAAAGGGGGCCGTCGTTGTTCGGGGGCAGACTGTCCTGGAGACCGGCATGGAACGCGTATTGATAAAGCGGGCCGTACTGAGTGTAACGGACAAAAGCGGCCTGACCGGCTTCGCCGCCTTTCTGGCGGAAGGGGGCGTCGAACTCGTTTCCACCGGCGGCACGGCGGCGGTTCTACGCCGGGCGGGGCTTCCGGTCACACAGGTCGATGACCTGACGGGGTTCCCGGAAATTTTGGACGGTAGGGTGAAAACCCTGCATCCCGTCATTCACGGCGGCATACTGGCGGACAAGGATAAGCCCGACCATCTGTACAGCCTGCGCGCGCACGGCATCGGCCTTGTGGATCTGGTCTGCGTAAATCTGTACAATTTCGCGCGGGCCGCCGGACGTGAGCCGTCCCTGCCGCCGGACGGGGAGCGGCATTCTCCTCAGACCCCTCCCGACCGCTCCGGGCAACACCCTGCGCCGTCCCTGCGGGACGTCGTGGAAGAAATAGACATCGGCGGTCCCTGCATGTTGCGCGCGGCCGCCAAAAATTTCAACTCCGTGCTGGCGGTCGACTCGCCTTCCATGTACCCGGAAGTAATGCGGGTGCTGGAAGAAAACGGCATGTGCGCGCCGCTCGACCTGCGCCTGCGTTGCGCGGCCGCCGTGTTTGCCGGTACCGCCGCTTATGACCGGATGATCGCGGAGTACTTGGGAACGCACGCGCCCTGAACGGCGCAAAGGAGCGGAGGCGCCGCCATAGCCAGGGTTGAAGGAAATATACAGGGTCTCAAACCCAGCCGGATCAAGGCCTTAGCCCGTCTGTACACCCGGCGCTACCCGACCTCCGGCTACAGCCCGGAGCAGGCACGGGAACTGACCGGCCTGTCGCGCGATCTGGGCCGGCAGATCGGACTGCTCATCGACAGGCAGGGCCGGCCGCAGATGGTCCTGGTGGGAGATTTCACCGGCATTCTCATTCCCGAGCTGCCGCGCTCGCGCGAAGGCGCGGGCCGGCTCCGCGGCCTGCGTTTCCTGCACACGCACCTGACCCCCGAACTCCTGTCCCAGGAAGACCTGATGGATATGCTTTTCCTGCGCCTGGACGCGGTTGCCGTCCTTGCCGCGGACGAGCACGGTGAACCGCAGCGCATGCAGCGCGCCCACCTGATGCCGCCCAACCCTGAAAACAGGCCCTACATGCTGTACCCGGCCGAGCAATGGGACCGGGCACGCGTCGATTTCACCGCCGAAACCCTGGCTCTGGAGGAAGAGCTGGCGCGCGCGTGGTCCGCCGAGAATGAACGCGATGACGGGCGCCTGCCGGGGGAACACGAATCCGGGCCGCGCCGCCGGGGGCGCATCCGGACCTTCCCCGGCGCGGAGCGGGGTACGGCGCCGGAAACGCGGCCCTTCCCGGGTGTACGGGAACAAATCGGAGCCGGGGGACGCGACGCGGGCAAAGGGCCGGAGAACAGGGCCGTCCTGGTCAGCGTGTCTTCCGCATCCGCTGCGGTTCAGGAGTCCGCTCTTGCGGAACTTGCCGAACTGGCGCGCTCTGCCGGGGTGCATGTCGCAGACGTCATGCGCAGGCGCGTACGGCAGATGAACCACCGCAGCATACTGGGCAAAGGCAGTCTGGCCGAACTGGAAGTCCTCGCCCTGCGCGGCAACGCCGGGCTTATAATCTTCGATGGGGAACTTTCCCCCGCCCATCTCGGCAATCTGGCGGAAATCACCGAACGGCGCGTTTTGGACCGCACGCAGCTTATTCTGGACATTTTCGCGCAACGGGCGCTCAGCCGGGCGGGCAAATTCCAGGTGGAACTGGCCCAGCTTCAGTACATGCTGCCGCGCCTGGTCGGCAAAAGCCGCGCCCTGGACCGTCTGGCAGGCGGCATAGGCGGACGCGGGCCGGGCGAAAGCAAGCTGGAAACAGACCGCAGGCGGCTGCGCGACCGCGTGGCACGCATCAAGGCAAGCCTGAAGGAACTGCGCCGGCAACGCTCCTTTGTCCGCGCCCGCCGGGCCAAAAGCGGCACGCCGACGGCCTCTCTCGTAGGATATACCAATGCCGGCAAAAGCACCCTGCTCAACGCCCTTACCGGTTCAACCGCAACGGCGGAAAACCGCCTGTTCGCCACCCTGGACCCGACCACGCGCCGCCTGCGTTTTCCCAAAGAGAAAGAACTGATCCTGACCGACACAGTCGGCTTTATCCGCAGCCTGCCCAAGGAACTGCTCGAAGCCTTCCGCGCCACGCTTGAGGAACTTGAAGAGGCGGACATGCTGCTGCATGTGGCCGATGCCTCCCATCCGGAACTGGAGCAGCAGGTGAAAGCAGTCGAGGACATCCTGGAGTACCTCGGCCTGGCGCATACCCCGCGCATACTTGTCCTGAATAAAATCGACGCCTTGGACGACGACCCGGCCGATGCGGCAGACCCGGCCGTTCCGGACGACGCAGGGGCACAGCCTTGCGAAACGACGGACCCGTTCGTACCGTGCGGCCGATGCAGCCGGGCCGACCGCATAACCCCGGCCTACTGCACGGACCGGAATCATAGCGCGGAGCCGCATTACCTTGCGGAGCCGGATTACCGCATAGGGCCGGCGATCCGGATGCGCCGGCAGTCGCTGGAGCAGACGTTCCCCGGCGCGTTTTTCATCTCGGCGCACAGCGGCGAAGGTCTGGCCGATCTGGCCGCGGCCCTGGACGGAAGAATAGACGCGCTGCGCGCCTGTCGACGCGCCGGCGACATACCGGAAAGCCCGGTCCTGCTGTGCGGGCCGCAGTCGTCTTCATCAGAAATTCCTTTGTGGTACGAAACCTCTCCCTTCAGGGCGGGGACATGACGGCCGGCTCCGCCCCGGCGAACAGAGCCGGTTGCGGATTGAGAGAAACATGAATCTTCAGGCCCTGCGTAATCCCGAAGCCGGGCGTACCCTGCGCGGAACGCTGGAGCGCGTGGTCTTTCATAATGAAGACAGCGGTTGGACCGTGCTGCGCCTGAAACTGCAAAGCGGCGCGGACCCGGTCACGGTGGTCGGGTACATGCCCGATCCGCAGCCGGGCGCGGCTTTGAGCGTCACCGGGGTCTGGGTCAATGATCCGCGTTGGGGCAGGCAGTTCAAAATGGATGTTTTTGAGACGCTGCTTCCGGCCACGGTCGAAGGTATCCGCCATTACCTCGGGTCCGGCCTGCTCAAGGGTATCGGCAAACGCATGGCCCAGCGCATTGTGAACCGCTTCGGACCGGACACTTTCCGGATACTTGACGAAGAACCGGGGCGGCTGAGCGAGGTCAAGGGCATTTCCGAGCGCAAGGCTGAGGAGGTCAAGGCCGCGTGGTCGGAGCACCGGGGCATTCGGGACCTGATCATCTTCCTGCAGCCGCACGGCATCTCCACCGCCTATGCCGTGCGCATCTTCAAGCAGTACGGGGGCGAATCCCTGGCCGTGGTGCGTTCCAACCCCTACCGTCTGGCCATGGATATCCGGGGCATAGGTTTCCCCACGGCCGATGCCGTGGCCATGAAACTGGGCTTTGACCCGGCCGGGGATCTGCGGGCCGAAGCCGGACTGCTGCACCAACTCAGCCGCTGCAACGACGAAGGCAACGTTTTTTATCCCCTGGAAGAACTGATCCACGCCTGTGCGGACGAACTGGGCATGGAAACGGCCGTACTGCGCAAGGCCGTAGAAAGCCTGCGCCGGGAAAAACGCATCGTTGTTGAAGAGTTGGAGGAAAACGGCGAGAGCTTCCGGGCCGTCTACCAGTCCCGTTTTCACCATTACGAATGCGGCACGGCGCTGCGTCTGCTCAAAATCCTCAAGTCGCCCAAGTCGACGTACTTCGAGGATCCCGCCGGACTGTTGCGGGGCGTGCTGAACATGCTTCCCCTGCGTCTGGCCGAAGAGCAGGTGGAAGCCGCGCGCGCCGCCCTGCACGGCAAGGTGCTGGTCGTCACCGGCGGCCCCGGGACCGGCAAGACCACGGTGATCAACGCTATCATCCGGCTTTTCGAAAAGAGCGACGCAAAGATCCTGCTGGCCGCACCGACCGGGCGAGCCGCGAAACGCATGGCGGAAGCGGCGGAACGCACGGCCAAAACCGTGCACCGCCTGCTGGAATACAGTCCCCGCGACGATGCTTTCCTGCGCAACGAAGACCATCCCCTGGCCTGCGGACTCCTGGTCATCGACGAAGCCTCCATGCTGGACGCCATGCTCATGTATCACCTGCTGAAAGCAGTGCCGTTGGGGGCGACGCTGGTGCTGGTCGGGGACGTGAACCAACTGCCGTCCGTAGGTCCGGGCAACGTGCTGGGGGACGTCATCGCCTCCGGCACGGTCAACGTCGTGCGTCTGACCGAGGTTTTCCGTCAGGCGGCGGAAAGCAGCATCATCGTCAACGCCCACCGCATCAACCAGGGGGAGGCGCCGGAAATGCGCCGCCCCGAGCCGGGGTTGTCCGATTTCTATTTCATCCGCCGCGACGACCCGGAAGAGGCGGCGCAACTGATCGTGGAACTGGTCGTCAAGCGCATTCCCGGGCGTTTCCGCCTGCATCCCGTGGACGACATCCAGGTGCTGACCCCCATGCACAAGGGGTCGGCCGGAGTGACGGAACTGAACCTGCGTCTGCAGGAGGCGCTGAACCGGCAGGACGCGTGGGTGAAACGGGGCGAGCGCCGCTTTTACTCCGGCGACAAGGTGATGCAGTTGCGCAACAATTACGACAAGGACGTGTACAACGGCGACATAGGGCGCATCTGCCTCGTCAATCCGGAAGAAAAAGAGCTGACCGTGCGCTATGACGACAAGAATGTGCTGTATTCCTTCGACGAGTTGGACGAAATCACCACGGCTTACGCGGTAAGCGTGCATAAGGCCCAGGGATCGGAATATCCGGCCGTGGTCATGCCCGTTCTGGTCCAGCATTACATGTTGTTGCAGCGCAACCTCCTGTACACCGGAGTTACGCGGGGCAAGAGGCTTGTGATCCTGGTGGGGTCGCCCAAGGCTCTGCACATAGCTGTCCGGAACAACCGGACGCAGCGGCGCTGCACGTGGCTGGACAAGCGCCTGGCCGCGCTTTGCGCGGAGCAGACGGAATGTGCGCCGTATTCCGGAACTGTTGCTCCCTGAGATAGAGCATACAAACTGTAAAGGCACCCCCTGATGAAAAAACTTTTCCTTGTCCTGCTGCTGCTGATATGCGGCAGCAGGCCGGTCACAGGCGCGGACGGCCCGCTCTCCGCTGCGGAAACGGCACAAAAGGGCATTGACGCCTGCGATTCCGACCTCTTCAACCGGGGCGTGGACATGGACAGAGTCGCGTTCCTGGCCATGCAGGATCTTTTGAAAGCCGATATCCTGAAAGGCGAGGCGGGGAAAAAGAACGGCGGCGCGGCGGAAATCCTCATTACCCTGGGCGCCGGGAGTCCGGAGCAGGCGGCGCTGATCGGCCGGCTTCTGGCCTCGGAACTGCGCGGTTTTGCCGTATCCGGCATCAATTCATGCCTGTTTGCGGGCAAAGAAGGCGCGCAACCCGCGCAGTCCGGCGGCATGCTCGCCTCGACGTTGACCAGGCTTGCCCCCGGCAGGAGAGAAATCAAGGCCGGTAAAATTCTGGACCGGAACAAGGACAAGGCCCGGATCAGCGCGGAGTTTGTTGACCCCCGCGCCGGAACCTTTCCTCTCGTCCTCGGCGTGGAACGGCAAAACGGCGCATGGCGCATAGTGGAGATCGACAATGTCCCGGAACTTCTGGAACGGGCCGCGGCACAAGGGCGCTGACGCCGGCCGGACGCAGATGTCGCCGTTCACGGGTATTGACGCCGGACGGAGGCGGAGGCGTGCGCGCCCGTTGCCCCTGCTGCTCACATTCCTGCTTACGGCCCTCGCCGCTTTTCCGCTTCCGGACGCGGCAGGGGCGGCGGATTCCCCGCCTGTCGCGCTCTGCCCGTCGGGCACGGTGACCCTCATACTGCCCGACGGGGAACAAAGCCCGGTATACCGTCTGTACGAATCGACGGCCAAGGCCTTCAAGGAAGAGCTTTTTCTGGATCTGAAGCCGGAGGTCCGGGCCGGGCGCGGCGGGAGCCGGGCACTGAACAGGCTGTTGGAAGAAAAGGATGACGGCTGCTTTTTGGGCGTTCTGCAATTTCCGTCCTTTGTCTTTCTGGCGAACCTGCGGGACAGGCTTTACGATGACGCCGCGATTGCGCCTGCGGTCGTGGCGGCTTCCGTGCCCAACGCCCTCTGGGTTGCGGAATCCGGCCCCCTGCGCACGCTGGACGACTTCGTCGCCGCGGCGCGGGCGGAGGCGGGCAAAGGCGACCTGCGCCTTGTCGCGGCAGGGGCCGGAAGCTATACGGATCAGCATCTGGCGACGCTGCAGCTTGAGCGGGCCGCAGGCATCGGCCTGGGTTACCTGCCCCTCCTCGGGGCGGCGGAAAGCGCGGAAGCCGTGCGGGCGGGCAAGGCCGCGGCCTGTTGGGGCTATGCCGCTCCCGCGGAACTGATGCCCGGCCTGCGTCCCTTGGCCGTTGCCGCGGCGCGGCGCAGCCCTCTCCTGCCGGAGACGCCGACCTTTCAGGAAACGGGCCGCGACGTACTCAATGAAGCGTGGTTCGGGCTGGGCATCCGGACCTCGGCCCCGGAAAGCGTGCGCGCCAAGTGCGCGGAAAGCCTCACGCGGGTTATGCGCAACGCAACCCTGCGGGCGGACACGGCGGCCCTGGGGTTCACGCCGGCGGCCGCCGCTACGGATTCCGCCGAAGCGCGCCGCCTGATCGAGCGTCTGCGGGAGGAGGCCGTGCGCCTGCTGGGCGACTACCCGCTGATTCCCCGGCAAGAGCGTCTGCCCGGACGTTTCTCGCCCCCCCCGCCGTGAATGCCGGCAAGCTTGAGGAGCGGCCGTTCCCGCTGCTCTGCGTACTCGGCGCCACAGGCACCGGCAAAAGCGGCGTCGCCTTGTTTCTGGCGGACAACTTCCCTGTCGGCGTCATCAATGCCGACTCCCGCCAGGTATACGCGGATTTCCCCCTGATCACCGCCCAACCGGGGCGCGCGGAACGCGAGGTCTGCCCGCACCGCTTGTACGGTTTTTTGCCCACATCGGAAAAACTCGGGGCCGGCGCCTACGCGCGGCAGGCGGAAGCCTGCGTGCGCGAGGAACGGGCCGCGGGCAGACTGCCCGTCCCGGTCGGCGGGACGGGACTGTATTTCCGCGCCCTGCTTGAAGGCATAGCCCCCATTCCCGAAATCCCCCCGGAGATATCCTCCCGCCTGGAGGATCGTTGCCTAAACGAAGGCAGTCCTGCGCTCCACGCCCTGCTTGCGGACCGTGACCCGGACTATGCGCGCAAAATTCATCCCCGTGACCGGCAACGCATCTGCCGCGCTCTGGCGGTCCTTGAGCACACGGGCAGGACCGTATCGTGGTGGCACGCCCGGCCGTTGCCGCGCAAGCCGTTCCGGGTGCTGAAAATAGGCGTCACCCTGCCGATGCCGGAACTGGAAATGCGGCTGGAGCGGCGTATCGACGCCATGCTTGCCGAAGGCGCCGTGGAAGAAGCCCGCGCCGCCCTTGAGCGCTGTCCGGACCCTACGGCGCCCGGCTGGTCGGGCATCGGGTGCGCGGAACTGTTCCGTCTGCTTTCCGGGGAACTGAGTCCGGAGCAATGCCGCGTCCTATGGCGTAAAAACACGCGTGCCTACGCGAAACGCCAGAACACCTGGTTCAGGGCGGACCGGGAAATCATATTTTTTCGCCCCGACGAGCGGGACAGGATTGCGGCCTGCGTTGCCGCCTTCCTGCGCGGCGCGGCGCCGGCGCGCGCCGGCGCTACAGCATATTGACCGGGTCCAGGTCCAGGCGCAGGGTCAGCGCGCCGCCCTTGGCCGTTTCCGCGGCGTATTTGTAAAGCAGGCGGAAACTCTGCCAGTCGTCGCCCTTGAGCAGACAATGCCTGCGCACGCGTCCTTTGAGCAGAGGCAGGGGCGCGGGGGCGGGTCCGAGCAGAATGACGCCCAGTTCCTTTGCCTTTTGCCGCATGTTCCTGCCGAGGGCCGCCGCCGCTTCAGCGCCTTCGGTCGAACCCGCTTCGTGGCTGATGCGGATCAGGGCCAGCCGCGTAAACGGCGGATAGAGGCGGCGTCTGCGCAGTTCCAGTTCCCGCTCGAAAAAACCCTCGTAGTCGGCCCGGAGTACATAATCCCAGCAATAATGTCCGGGGTCGCGGGTCTGGATGAGGACCTGCCCGCTTTTTCCGCCCCGCCCGGAGCGGCCGGACGCCTGCAGGATAAGCTGAAAGGTGCGTTCGGCCGCGCGGTAGTCCGGAAGATTCAGCCCCAGGTCGGCGTCGGCGATGACCGCCAGAGTGACGTCGGGAAAATGATGTCCCTTGGACAGCATTTGGGTGCCGACGAGAACCGCGGCCTCTTTGCGGGCAAAGGCCGACAGGATGGCTTCCATGCGTCCGGGGCGGCGGGTGCTGTCGCGGTCCAGGCGCAGGATGCCCGTGCCCGGCGGCAGCAGCGTTTCCAGGCTTTCCTCGAGCTTTTCCGTGCCTTCGCCCAGGGGCAAAAAATTCAGGTTCCCGCAGGAAGGGCAGGGCGAAGGAAAGACCGTGGAGCGGCCGCAGTAGTGGCAGACGAGTTTTTCCCTGCCCTTGTGGTAGGCGAGGGAGATGTCGCACTGCGGGCAGCGCAGGGTTTTGCCGCAGTCGCGGCAGTAGACGACAGGGGCATAGCCGCGGCGATTGAGCAGGATGACGGCCTGTTCGCCGCGCCGTACGACCTCGTTCAGGGCGGCGATGCTGTCCGGCGCGAGCAGCCCCTTGTCCTTGCCGGGGAGCAGGGGCACAAGACGCGCTTCGGGCAAACCGGCGCCGAAGCGTTCCGTGAGCGTATGCAGGGGAATGCGGCCCTGCCGCGCGGCGTAAAAGCTTTTGAGGTCCGGCGTGGCCGAGCCGAGGAGCAACAGGGCGCCTTCCCGCTTTGCCCGGTACCAGGCTACTTCCTTGGCCTGGTAGTTGATGAAGCCCTCGTCCTGTTTGAAGGAGGCGTCGTGTTCCTCGTCCATGACGATAAGTCCGATGTTTTCCAAGGGCAGGAGCAGGGCCGAACGCGTGCCCGTCAGCAGGCGGGGCCGGCCGCTTTTGTCGCCTGCCAGGAGGCGGAAGGTCCGTTCCCTGGAGGCGGCGCTCCGGTAGCCGTGAAAAAGGTGGCGGCGGTCGGGAGGGGGCAGGTCCGAAGGCAGAGCCGCTTCGGCCGCGTCACGGAGTTTCAGGGCCAGGGCCACTTCCGGCGCCAGCAGCAGGACGGACCGGCCCGAAGCGAGTACCGCGCGGGCCGCTTCCAGGTACAGCGCCGTTTTGCCGCTCCCGGTCACTCCGAACAACAGGCGTATTCCGGTGCCTTGCCTGATCGCGTGCAGCAGTTCGTCAGTTATCTCCCGTTGCCGAGGCGTGAGAATAAAGCCGGAATCGGCGTTACCGGCGGCAGGCAGGCATTCCCGGAGCGCATCGTCGGCCGCAGCTTCGGGATCGGCGGGGCCGGCGCGCACCAAGCCCTCCCGGGTAAGGGCGGTCAGCGTCGCTCCCGCTTTTTTGCCGAGCGCGTTGAGCAGGGTGCGCCGGCTCGCTGATCCTTTTCCCAGCAGAAATTCCAGGACGGCGAGACGGGCTTTCGCCGCGGGCCGCACCGGCCAGGGAGGATCGGAAGCGGGACTGTAGAGCAGGGCGTCCAGGGGGCTGACGCCGGGACGGCGGACTTCGGCGCGCCCGGACATCCACAGGCCGCCGAGAGCGCGCAAGCCGGCCGCGGGCAGCCGGGCCAGATCGGACGGAACCATATCCGCGATGCCGTCTTCGGTGAAAAAGCGCAGGCGCGGCGCGGGCGAACGCAACCCGGCGGGCAGCATGCTGCCCAGGATACGCCCGAGTTCGTCGGCGTGCCTGTCGGCCAGGGTGCGGGCCAAATCAAGGTAGGCAGGGGAAAGCAACGGTTCCCTGTCCAGGGGCCAGATGAGCGGTTTCAGCGTGAAACTTTCCGTGCCCGCAGGCTGCCGCTCAAAGGCCGAGATGACACCTGCGCGCCTGCCCTTGCCCAAGGGGACGACTACACGCTGCCCGACGAAAAAGGCTTCGGGCGGCAGGTAGTCCGGGAGGCTGTAGCTCAGTTCGCTGAAGGGGGGACTCAGGAGAGCGATTCGGACGGTGACGGTTTCGGCGGGCATGCGCTGTGGTCCCGGAGTTTCAAGGCAAGTGCGGTCATGCGCTGTGGTCCCGGAGTTTCAAGGCAAGTATCGTGAGTTTCCGCGCATGCAGGTTGACGGTACGGGCGGGTGACCGGCATCGGAAGCCCGGCATTAACGGCGGACAACCCTTTTCTTTTACAGGGCAATCCGCTATTGTCAACCGATGATGCAATCCACGTCCGGTTTCATCCGCCGGATGCCCCTGTCCCGGCGGATAGGAGCCGGCCGGCATGTTTCCTTTGTGCTTGCCGTCCTGTTGTGCCCGGTCCTGCTGTCGCCGTTTGCGGCGGCACGGGACGGGGAGGAGGGAAAGGCCGGAGCGCGCTCGGAGTTCACGGCGAGCCGGAGTTTCAACGACGCGGTGCAGCGTGACCAAGCGGAGGCCGCGGCCTTGGCCGCTGCCCTGCTGGCGGCATACGGGCATGCCGGGAGCGGGTTGTCCGGGGATATGGTTCCGGATTTCCGCGAGGCCGCCGAGCGGCTCGGCATACCGGGTGAAACGCTGCTTGAAGGCCTTGCCTGCGTGCTTTTCCCTGTGGACCGCATGCACGCGCGGGTTGACGGCCCTGCTTCGAACCGGCGGGTCACGGTCGGCGTTGTTTTGAAAAGATCGGGCGGCGTTTCACTTGCCGATGTACTGAAAAACGCGGACCGGGTGGAGGCGGGAGGACGTTTGATCGCTCGCCTGCGCACTGTGTCGGCACTCTACGACGCCGCGGCGGACAAAGTGCTCGGCCGGGAACCCGGCGAACCGGAGGACGAGGAGGCGACGCGCAGTTTGCAGGGAGCGACGGACCGTTTGAACGCGCTGGAAATACTGCGCGACATCCTGTCAGGACGCGCGGGAGACGCCCCCGGTCTTCTGGAAGGACGCCTTGCCGAGGCTCTGCGTCTGGCGCCGGACGACCCGTTGCTCCTGACGTTGTCGGCAGGCAACCGGCTGCTTCTGGACAGTCCGGCCGCGGCCTTGGAGCAGGCGGACGCCGCGCTGGCTCTGGCTCCGGATTTTGCCCGCGCCCATGACGCGCGCGGGACGGCGTTGCTGCGGCAGGGACTGCCCGCTCTGGCGGCGGACGCTTTCGGACGGGCCGTTGCTCTGGCTCCGGACAACCCTGTCTACCTGCTGCACCGGGCTTCGGCGTATTTTGTTCTTAAAGAAAACGAGGGCATGTGCGCGGATTTTCGCGCGGCCTGTGCCCTGGGCGACTGCGACGGGCTGGCCTGGGGCGCCGGCAACGGCCGATGCCCGCCGTCGTAAACAGCATTATTGCTCCTTTACAAGGCCCTTCAGGACCGTCCGGATTCGCCAGCCGTCGTAAGCATTATTGCTCCTCTACAAGGCCCTTCAGGACCGTCCGGATTCGGCGGCCGATGCCCGCCGTCGTAAGCACTCTTGCTCCCCTGACTAAACCTCGCCGCGATTACGCGGCGTAACCCGTGTAATCCGCAAAGACATCCTGCCCGGCAAGGTTTACCTGGCGAGGCAATAATGTGCTGTTGACAGGCACGCGAAATTTTGCGGAACCCCGCCGAGGTATTCAGGAGTTTCGAATTTCCCTGTTGACTCATTTGAAAAGCTGCGGCATAAAGGGGCAATCAAGGGAAGAACCTTTTGACCGGCCCCCGCGGGGCCGCAAAACGGCGAGGTGCTTATGTCGACTACGTTATTGGCTGCGGTCGCTTTGATTCCTATCCTGGTAGCCCTTGTTCTCATGGTCGGTCTGCGCATGGGCGCAATGAAAGCCATGCCCATAGCCTGGCTGGCCTGTGCGGCGGGGGCGGTGCTTGTCTGGAACCTTCCCGTTAAATACGTCGCTGCCCTGAGCCTGCAAGGCATCAGCAGCGCCGTGGGCGTATTGATCATCGTGTTCGGCGCATTGCTGATCCTGCATACCCTGCAGTATTCCGGCGGTATGGAAACCATACAGTACGGCATGCAGGGCGTCAGCAAAGACATGCGCATTCAAGCCATTATTATCGGTTACATGTTCGGAGCCTTTATCGAGGGCGCTGCCGGTTTCGGCACACCCGCCGCTCTGGCGGCTCCTCTGCTGTTGTCTCTGGGGTTCCCTCCGTTGGCCTCGGCCGTGCTCTGCCTGTGCTTCAACTCCTTCCCTGTCACCTTCGGCGCCGTGGGCACACCGATCCTGGTCGGCTTCGGTGCTTCGATCCGGAGTGTTGTCGAAGGGGCGGTCAGTGCCGGACAATTCCAGTCCGTGGACCATTTCTTCAAGGTCATCGGTGAAACCGTCACTACCATGCACGGTCCGATGGCCCTTATCCTGCCCATCTTCATGTTGGGTTTCGTCACCCGCTTATTCGGGCCGAACAGATCCTGGTCGGAAGGCTTTGCGGCATGGAAATTCTGTGTCTTCGCCGCAGTTGCCTTTGTGGTTCCGTATGTCTTTCTGGCTTGGGCCGTGGGTCCGGAAACGCCTTCACTGCTCGGCGGTCTGCTCGGCCTCGGCATTATCATTGCCGGCGCCAAAAAGGGGTTCTGCATTCCCGAAGGCGAACCCTGGACTTTCGGGGAACCCTCCAAGTGGGAAAAGGACTGGACCGGCGACATAGCCTTTGCCGGTTCCACAGAGTTCAAGGCGCACATGAGCCAGTTCATGGCGTGGCTGCCTTATGTGCTCATCGGAGGCATTCTGGTACTCACCCGCATTGATGTGCTGCCCCTCAAGGCATGGCTGAACAACACCGGCGTGGTCAACTTCAAGGGGATACTCGGCTACGCCAACGTCAACGACAGCCTGAAGCTCCTCTATCTGCCGGGGACCGTACCGTTCATGCTGGTAGCCCTGCTTGTCATTCCCCTGCACAAGATGCCCGTCGACAAGGCAATCAAAGCCTGGACCGACACCACGATCAAAATGAAGGCCGCCACCATCTCCTTGTGCGCCTCCGTGGCCTTGGTGAAGATATTCCAGGGTTCCGGAATAAACCCGGACCTTGCTGCCGCCGTCGCCGCGGGCACAGCCAAGCAACTGCCCTCCATGCCCCTTGCCATGGCCACCACCATAGGTGACATCATCGGAGGCGCATGGCCCATGTTCGCTTCCTACGTGGGCGGACTCGGCGCCTTCATCACCGGGTCCAACACGGTTTCCGACATGCTTTTCGGCATGTTCCAGTGGGACATCGCCGGACAGCTCAACCTGTCCAGAGTCGTCATCATCTCCGCGCAGGCTGCGGGCGGCGCCATGGGCAACATGATCTGCATCCACAACATCGTGGCCGTGTGCACGGTCGTAGGACTGCTGAACCGCGAAGGGGACATCCTGAAGAAGACCTTCTGGCCGTTCATACTCTACGGCGTTGTTGTGGGCATTGTGGCCCTTATCCTCATCAGTTCGGGTTTCTCCAAGTTCTGACATCCCGTTTCATACTGTTCCCTGTCAAAACCGCTCCGTGCGGTTTTGACAGGGGCGGAACCGGAAATTTTTTCAAAATTTTCGGAAACCGCTTGCATTCAGTTTCTCAAAAGGGTAACCTCTCCTGCAGAATTTTTTTTATATTCCCGGCTTGTTTTCTCAGAACAGCCGCGCAGCGCACCGGCACAAACCGTTTTCCGAGTACATGTGGAGGCTGCATGAGGTTCCGGCAATGCCGAGCTTGCCTTTTCGAAAAAAAAACCGACACGCAGGTTGAAGCCTTCGCGTTCGGCCTGATTCTTGCACACACACACACACACACACACACACACACACACACACACACACACACACACACACACACACACCGCCCCGCGGACGCCTGCATCTCTTAGAGCGGCGCTGGTTTTCCCCTCTATTAGGTCCTGTTTCCTTATGTGAAACAGGGCCGTTTTGTCATTTCTCTCGTTCACATAGTCCGCATACAGCAAGCAAAAGTTTGCGGTCCGACTGCGTTGCCGGGCCGTCTACAGGTGTACTTTTTCGGCATACGGCGGGAACATGGATGACGCCGGTGCGCGTAACACGCTGTTGCCGAAAGCTGTTTCGATTCCAAATCAAGCATAAGAGTACGTTTGCTTTGGAATCGGAAGGTGTGATCAACTTTGCAACCGGCTCGACAGGGCTGTGCCAGGAGGAATTATGAACACTTGGACTCAGGTTTACGAACCCGTCGGGGGGATCCTCGTTTCAGCGCTCATTGCCGCTATTCCGTTGATTTTGCTGTTTTACATGCTTGCCGTGCGCAGGACTCCCGGACATTACGCCGCGATAACAGGCACGCTTTCCGCTCTTATTCTCTCCATCGTCATCTGGAAGATGCCGGTGACCATGGCCGTCAGCGCCACGGTCATGGGCATGTGTTTCGGCATTTTCCCCATCATCTGGATCGTCATCACGGCGGTCTGGGTCTACAACATGACGGTGGAATGCGGAGAATTCGAAACCATCAAGGGATCGCTGGCCGGTCTGACGGATGACCGACGCCTGCAGGCCATCTTCATAGCCTTTGCCTTCGGTTCCTTCATTGAAGGCACGGCCGGTTTCGGCACGCCGGTCGCCATTACCGCGGCCATGCTGGTGGGTCTGGGTTTCAACCCCCTGTATGCCGCGGGCATCTGTCTGATCGCCAACACCGCGCCCGTGGCCTTCGGGGCCATCGGCGTGCCCATCGAGACCGCGGCCAGGGTCTCGGGTCTGGACATCCGCGACGTCAGCTCCGCCGTGGGCCGCCAGCTCCCGTTCCTCACCATCATCGTGCCCTTCTGGGTCTGCTGGACCATGAGCGGGCTCAAGAACGCCCTGGAGGTGCTCCCGGCCGCGCTCGTGGCGGGCATCTGCTTCGCTGGCACCCAGTTCCTCTTCTCCAACTTCCACGGGCCTTACCTCCCGGACATCGCGAGCTCCGTCGTGACCATAGCCGGGCTCGTCCTGCTCCTGAAGGTCTGGAAGCCCAGGCGCGCCTGGCGCTTCCCCGGCGAGGGCGCCCCCGCCGCGAGACCCGGGACCCTCGCCGGGGCGCTCCCAGGGGCTTCGGTCACCGGGGCGGCGGTCCTCCGGGCCTGGTCCCCTTACGCCGTCCTGGCCGCCATGGTGTTCCTCTGGGGCCTTAGGCCCGTCAAGGGCGCCCTGGGCGCAGCCACCGCCGCGATCCCCTGGCCCTTCCTGGACGGCCTCGTCCTCAAGGCCGCCCCGATAGTCCCGGAGAGCGCCGTCTACGGGGCGAGCTTCACCCTGAACCTCCTCTCCGCCGCAGGCACCGCCATCTTCCTCTCAGGCGCGATAGCGAGCCTCGTCATGC